>JBBQXW010000083.1:0-24403 GCA_038209275.1 Chloroflexia bacterium
TTTTTTTGCCGGGCAAAGCGCGCCCGAATAAACTTCTCAATTGCGGCGCTTCCCTTCATTTCGGGGAAATCAGCAAATTGAGCGATGGCATCGGGCGTAAAACCCGCCATAATGCGTTCAATATCCGCCGACCCAAAAGCATCTTCTACTGCTTTCACGATTTGAGTAGCCTCTTCCAGGCTTATCTCTTTAGTATCACTAACCTGTTGGCTCATTTGAATTACCTCCTTTGTTCTTAACCTTTAACGTTCTTTAATTCAAAGCTGGCGGTAACGGTTTGATGACCGTCGTTATCCAGATAGGCTTCCTCGCGATATTTATTCAGAGCCACAATCGTCGGGGTATCCTGCATCGAAAAGAGAATGGCGCGCCCATCTGCCGAGTGATTGCGGAACTCATGCCAGGCCCAGCTGGGAATAACAAAGAAGTCCCCTTGCTCCCACTGATAGCTAACCCCGTTGATGATAGTCTCGCCGCTACCCTCAAAGACATGGTAGATGGCGCTACCAACTTGCCGGTGGGCTTTAGTGTGAATACCGGGACGCAACATCTGAATCCAGCAGGTAAACGAGGGCATCACCGAGCCGCCAGTTTGCGGATTGATATATTCCAGCGCCACATCATCAAACGGACTGGCTGCCACTTGAGCCAGATTATTGAGCGCCCGCTCGGTGTCGGCCCATTTGTAGGTGTGCATCGGTGGATATTCAACCGAGCGTTTTTCCCAGGCCGGGCGCAATTGTCCCACGCCGTATTTAAGCACTGTTCCGTTCAAAACCTGAGTGACTTCCTGAGCTTCGGCAGGATACGGCTCAAAAAAACTGGCATCCAGAAAATTGTTGAGCGGAATATCCAGCCCGTCCATCCAGATAGCCCGCTCGTCCGACTTGCTGCCGTGGTCGTGCCAGAGCAAAGGGGGAGTCAGCACAAAATCGCCCCGCTCCAGAAAAACCCGGTCTCCTTCAACCGTACTCCACGAGCCACTGCCATCAATAATAAAACGAATAGCCTGAGCAGTATGGCGATGGGCCGGGGCTACTTCATGACCGTTGAGCCATTGCACTGCCGCCCACATCGTCGAGGTAGCAAAAGGCTTACCTTTCAGGCCGGGGTTACTCAAGGCAATCGCCCGGCGGTCTCCACCCCGGCTTATCGGCACAAGTTGCCCGGAGCGACTGGCAAGGTCATATAAATCGGGCCACTTCCAGAGCCAGGGAACCGCTTCTGGGCGCGGCTGGCGCGACATCAAATTAGTTTCAATTTGCCAGAGCGGTATCACCGAAAGATTCTGCATATCTTGATATAGCCGGGCAAGCTCATTCTCTTGGTCTGAAATAATAGCTGCGGAGGCAGTAACGGGCGCTATTTCACTGAGCGGTGCAGCACTTGGAGTTTCCATTACCTTTGTATTTTCAATATCCATTTTTATTTGCTCTTTCCGCCACGATTCCCGGTTAGCCTGAAATAGCGGCTATTTGTACATATTAGCTATCAGTAATTTTTTACTTTAGCGGGGCTATAATCTATTTAATATTTGGTGGAAGTTTTTCCGCCAGGGCCAGTGCGAGGACCATAAGGTCCTTCATCCAGCCAGCGTCCGGCCCGCCCGCCCACTTCGGCTACTTTAGCCGCCACAAACCGCTTTAACCAGACCCAGCGACTGCCGCCGGTAGTCATATGGTTGAGCGCTACCGCCGCCGCGTTGCGATTGTAATCCGCCGCCGCCCGGCGTTCGCTGGCAAATTCCTCTATGGCTTGCCGAGCTTTGTCGGAAGTATCTGAATCAAGCAGCGCTTTATCAATCGCTTCGGCGGCGGTTATTGCGTCGGCTACCCCGGAGTTTAAACCTCTTGCCCCAAATGGCGCAAACAGGTGAGCGGCTTCGCCTACCAACAAAATCCGCCCGTATCTATCGGTAAAATTGCTGGCAATCTGCTGCAAAAACTGGTAGGTAGAAATCCAGGTAATCCGTTCGGCATAGCGGGCTGGCACTACCTGGGTTAGCCACTTACGCACGCCTGTTTCGCTACTGAATTCCTGAGCATTATCGTTCTCATTGCACTGCAAATCTATCCGCCATCCCCCCTGAAAGGGTACTAACAGTACATTGCGGTGGTCTACTGCCGGATGCTCATAGTGAAAAACTCGCTCTACCGCCAGCGGATTAGCCGGGTCTTCTTTGACATCCACCACAATAAAATAATTTTTGGAGCGTTCCCCTTCCATACTAATACCCAACTCTTTGCGAATAACCGAACGAGCGCCGTCGGCGGCTACTACATATTGAGCCACCCAGCGCTGACCCGCTTCGGTGGTGAGTGTGGCTGCCTGGGGCGAAGTTTCTACTGCTTTGATGCGTTCATTCCAGGCAAATTCAACCCCGATTTTCTGGCAAGCTGCCATCAAAAGACGCTCGATTTCTACCTGGGGCAGGCTGGTAAAGGGCGGTAAACCTTTCGGATTAAAGGGCGAGTACTGGCGGACATAAACTTCTTTACCCCGGTAGAAAGTGCGCTTGGTAGGCCAGACCAATCCCTGCGCCGCCAGTTCTTGTCCCAGTCCTTCACAGATTTGGTCAAGAAATTTAAGGGTGGCTTTATGAATATATATCGCCCGGCTACCGGGGCGCTGACGACCTTCCGGCTCTCCTTCCAGCACCATCACCGCATGACCTTTGGAGCGCAGGGCGATGGCGGCGACCAACCCGACTGGCCCGGCCCCTACTACCAATACTTCACGCTGGCGGCTGGCGGTAGGTTGGGCGGTACTATCGCTACTACCATTATTGCTCATTTATTTAACCTTTTCTTTTTAATTTTCCGGCTTTTTCCACTTTGCTTCGGGCTTTTAACTATTTGCCTACAAACTATACTCCATATTCAAAGCCATCGGCAAGTGATTTCGTTGAAGCACAAAAGAGCGCGGTTCATCAAACCGCGCTCTATACTTCTCTACCGGGGGCGCTGTGGGAGCGAGCTTCCGCTCGCGATTTGTGACAGCAAGGGAGAAATCGCGAGCGGAAGCTCGCTCCCACAGAGGTTTATTTGAACGGTATTAGGGCTAATTGCTGATAACCTGTTTTTCCTTTTCAGGATACACCGCGCCTTCAAAAGGGGTATTGTAGAGGCCACGCCAGCTATTGAGCCGGATTTTTAGTAGTCCCTGAAAAGAGTGAATAGTATCGCGTACTAAATGTACTTTTGTGCCGCGTTCGTCGTGCCAGCGCACCGGCACTTCTTTAAGGCGATAATTCTGGCGACGGGCAATGTGAATGACCTCGGCATCGAAGCTCCAATCGTAGACGCGCTGCAAGCCGTAGATATGGCGGGCCACTGCGCCCCGGTAGCATTTGAAGCCGCAAGTTACATCGCTTACTTCTACCCTGGCAATCAGATTACTTAGCGCGGTAAAAACTTTACCCATATTTTCGCACAACCAGGGCTGATGGCGCTCGACTGCCGCGCCGGGCATTTTGCGCGAACCCTGCACAATATCAAAACCTTGCTCGAACCAGCGCCACATCTGGTCTAGCTCTTCAATTGGGGTCGAAAGGTCGGCATCGGTAAACAGCACATAGTCGCCCAGGCTATTAATCATCCCTTGCTTCAAGGCGTAGCCTTTGCCCCGGTTCGCCCCGTAGCTAATCACCCGACAAACTTCGCCCGCCGTTTCCAGTGCCTGTATCGCCAGTTCGATGCCCCGGTCTACGCTACCATCGTCCACCAGAATAATCTCGCGACGATACGGCTGACGTTGCAAATAGGCCACCAACTTTTCGAGAGTTGGGCTAATTCGTTGCTCTTCGTTGTAAACAGGTATTACAATAGAAAGCCGGGGTATGCCGCCAGGCTCAGACCCGCCACGTTCGGGTGGAACGTTCGACAATCGCGTTACAATCTCCTTTTCTTCCCCAAGAGTAATAGCACTAACAATGCTGCCTGATTATAGCATTACTCCCGCCAATTGTCGAAACTGCCCATTAATCATAAGAATTCAGAGCTACAGTTTCAATTTGAGTCTGTCAGGCTATTAAATTTCAGCCAAACCTTCAAAAACCTGACGTTCTAGCGGTTTGCTGAAAAACTGCATTAACTTGCCCAAAGTAGCTTCGCCCAATCCCGCCGCAAGGTTGGTAGCTTGCAAAGAAATTCTACGCTCCTTGCACAACCGTTCCAGGTAAGAGGCCATCGGGGTTTGATTTTGCATTCGGGCTAAACTTTCCGGCTTTGGCTTTCGTCGCATCGGACTCTTTTCCTTTCTGGAGCTTGCTTGAGATATTCTTAATTAATTCAATGGTAGCATTTTTCATTCAACCTGTAAAGACTGTTTTTGATGAACCGCCAAGACGCAAAGAACGCCAAGAAGTTAGTTATATTTCCACGTTCTCTAAACCGTAAGGTAAGTGATTATAGAATTGGTAATTTCCGTAGGGGCTAATTGCATACGCCCTTTTTGACCTGGCATAATCAAAAAAGGCGTATGCGATTCGCTCTATAAGAAGGCCATTTTCGGTATTCAACTGACTGCCCGTTGTCCAGTTGCCTGGGCCAAATTAGACAAAGCAGAGCATGAGGCTTAAAATAGACCAGCTAAGATTAATTATTGTGCTAGAAGGAGCTTGGTTAAGCATGTTTCGCAATTATTGGAGTAGAGTTGGATTGGGATTGTTAGTAGTTGTAAGTCTGGGATTGGTGGCTTGCGGCGATAATACAGCAACCCCGGCAGGTTCGCCGGGTGTAATAATGGTAAATAATACGCCCCTGGCGGCCTTGAGCCTGGCGAATTGTGATACTAGCGCTGCCAGCGCAACTCCGGCTGGGAAAGTCGCAAATGTTACGCCAGTGGCGGGCGGAGTACGGGTCGAGATTCCGCCCGGCTATCGGTTGTTTACCTCGAATACCTTTCCGTATGCGCTGGCGTTGCCGGAAAGCTGGCAGATACGCGAAGGGCAATCGCAGGGGAATATCAAAGGAGATTTGCTGCTGGGCGAGAAAACCGATAACACGGTGGCGGCAGTGACGGTTATTTCGGAAAAACTGGGCGACCCCAATCAGGATAGCAACAGCTATTTTCAGGTCAAGCTCAAAGAAATTACCGCCGGGCAGAACGTGCTGTATGAAAAACAGGCCGAGCGCAAGGTAGGCGGAGCAACCGCTTACAGCATTTCGTACAACAGCGCCGGAGGACAACCGTTTCCCTATCCAGCCCAAAGTTTGCAGGTGATTTTTACGGCGGCGGGGCGCGGTTGGGTGGTCAGTTTTACCACCACCCCGGCTCAGGCTAATCAGTATTGCGCTGCTTTTTCCAAAATGCTGGATAGCTGGACGTTTACCGGGCTAGTGAAGTAAAATTTATAACGCAAAGGTTGAAATGAGCAAGAAAAATAAGGGCAAAAAGCCCGTCCGCCCTGTGCGGCCTACCAATACCAATGTTGTGCCTTTCCGCGATATGACGGCAGAGCGACGCTACACTTTGCAGATGGCTCAGGCCACTAAACTCTATCAGGAACAGCGCCTGGATGAGGCTATCGAATTACTTGAACCTTTGGCAGAAAGATTCTCTGACCGCGCTGAGATGTTAAATTTGCTAGGTGTCTGCTACGCCGAAGTCGGGCAGCTTTCGGAAGCGCGTAGTGCCTTTGAGCGAGTACTAGAAATAAGCAAAGGCAAGGTCAGAGGGCTGACACGCTACAACCTGACACAACTTTATGTTCTGACTGGCTTTACTTTCCTGGCCTACGAGCAAAGCCTGCTGCTCGATTGCTTTGATTTGCCACAAATAGAAGATACTAATAAATGTAAGGAACTTAAAAAGAAGTGTCGAGAAACGATGGAGCAAATCGCGGGCGACTATGCTATGCCATTTGATAAATTTGTGCCGTATGCCATCAAGCTCGACCGGGGGCGGCTGGCCCTGGCCCAATCCCCGATTGATTTCGGGACGGCCCGCGCCCGCTTCGAGGAAGCTATCGAGCTTAATTCGCAAAATCCAACTCCTTATAATAATCTGGCGCTAATTTATCAGTCGGAAGGCGATTACGACCAGGCGATAGCGCAGAGCCGTTATGTACTGGAAAAGCTGCAACCAAACAATCTTCACGCCCTGAGTAATCTGATTCGGCTACTGGTAGTGGCGGGGCGGTCTGAAGAAGCGCAGGTATCTTTTGAGCAAATCAAGGCTTTGCCACTTCCGGCGGATAATCCTGGCGATGTGGTAAAGCTGGCTGAAGCCTACATCGCGCTGGAAGACGACCAGGGTGTCTTTGACCTGCTACAGCCGTTTCTGGGAGAGCCTGCCGGAACGGGCGCGGCGCAAACGCTGGCTTTTTCCGATGAAGTAACTTATCGCCAGGCGCTTACCTATGGAATGGTAGCGGCGGCTAACCTGGGTCGGTTGCGACGGGCCGGGGAAATCGCCGAAGTGGTAATAGAAATTAGTGGCGGCGACGTATTAATTGAGCGCACTCATTTTGCCCTGCAAAATAACGAGCGTGGCCCGCGTGAAGGTGGACGGTTTTTCTATTGGAACCCTGATAATACCTATCCGGCAGCCATGCGCTATTTCAGAGACATGATGAACGAACGGGTGAGAAACGCTGGCAAAAGAACCGAGGAAGAATCTCAGCAGATTTTCCGGCCCTTCTTCGAGAAATTCGGGCAAGCGGCCCTGGAAACGATGGCCTATCTATTCTGGACGACTGCCCAGGGCGAGTTTTTGATGGTGCTGCTGGCCCAGATACTAAATTCAGGGGTGGATGCGGCAGTCGAACTGGTCAGGCGACTGGCTTTTGGGCGGAGTGGAGACGAAACTCAACGAGTGCTGGCGGCTTCCGCACTAATTCAGGCAGGCTTGCTCGCCCTGGATGAAACCGTAACAATTTGGCTGGGGTTGCGCCCAACGGAGGGAACAGTCGAGCAATTAGTCCGGCGGCTGGAAAAAATGGATGCAGAGCGAATGGCCCGCGAAAACGAAGAGTTTTCGGATGCAGTTGCCGAGCCAATGAATGAAGCGCTGGTCCAGATGCAATTGGGCAACCGACCACAGGCAATAGCCCTGTATCGAGAAGTGTTACGCAAACAGCCCAACCTCAAGCAGGCGTTGCACAATCTGGCTTCAGCGGTAGCCAATAGCGGCGATTTGGACGAGGCTTTGCGGCTATTAGACCGGGCGTTAAAGGTTGACCCACAGTACGTTCATGCTCAAATCAGCCGGACACGGGTGCTGTTGGCCCAGGAAAAAATAGAAGAAGCCGAGGCTCAATTAAATGAGACCGAGCAGAATTTAAGTGGCTACTATCGGGATGAACTTATATCGTTCTATACCGCGCGCCTCCGGCTAGACCGCGAACAGGAACGCTATACTGAAATGGTCGAGACCGCCGAACGATTACTCGAAATTGACCCGGAAAATGGGGAAGCAAACGAGATAGCCGGGCGCGGTCAACTGATGGGACTTTTTGGAGGATTTACCAACTGGTTACGAGAAATGCAAGAAAACTACCGGGCCAAACGCTTGAAGCAATGGGGCAAAATGCTGAAGCCTGATGTAAGAATTGAGCCACTGGTAGAAGGTTACACTAAAGATGATTTACTGGTCGTAATCAATGCCTGGCGTATGTCGCCGCGTAGCGGACTTAAAAAAGCTGACTACAAAGCTATGCTACTCGAAATTTTGAAAGACGAAAGTCAGTATGAGCATCTGGTCTGGCACGTCATGAGCGAGGAAGAGCGCCAGGCGCTCAAGGTGCTATTGGAGCTAGGCGGCTATACTGCTTACCCCGAATGGCAGGTGAAAGCTGGCTTCGAGGATACCTTGCAGGAGGAACAGCCCCACATGTCGGGCAACTGGCAGAAGTTGCCGGGCAGTTTGCTCAAATTGGGGGTAGTCTTTATCGGAAATGCAAACGTAAAGCTTGTAAAAAGTGAAAAGAGCGAAGAACTTATAGCGGTGGTTCCAATAGATTTGCGCGAAGTTTTAAGTCGAAGTTTGGCTACGCCTCCGGTCGGTGAATAAACAAAACAAGAAATATGAGAATTCTGTGAAGAATGACCCAAAAGTACCAGGAAAATTTGACAAAAAACCGTAAAGCGTTTAATATATCATCATAAACAAGCGGATGGAAAAGCTTGTATGCCAAATTGCTCAAAACGCCAGAAGCACCAGCGGTCAAAATCATAAGCTTAGTCAGTAAAAATGGCCCTAACTATCGTTAGTTATTCGTTTGTAGTGACTATAAGAAGAGAGTGACAGCTATTAGAAACTATAATAATCTCACGATTGAAGAACAGGAAGAGTTTTTAGAACCGATTTTTTTGCCGCGCACTACGCCCAAACAAACTTGTTTGCGGTGTGGCAACTTTTTCCCAGGTGGTTTGAAGCGTTGCACCGCCTGTGGTCTGGAAGTAAGGCAAGCTTATTACGAGCCGGAAGCGGCTTTACCCTGGCGTGGCTACGAACGCGGGGTAATCGAGTGTAAGACATGCGGTTTTGAAACTTCCGATAATCGCGCCCGCAAGAATTTGATCCAAAAATGCGACCAGTGCGGGAAAGTAGTTTATATTCCCTCCGGCCTCTACAACAAATATCAGCATCGCCCGGTCCGTCGTCGCCGTCTGCCCAACCCGATTTACGAAATATTCGATATTCTGGGCGCAGGCTTTAGTAAGTTTGCCCGCAGCAAAATTCGCTGGCCTTTGATAATGTTGGTGCTGGTACTGGGGGTTGCGGTGGTAGCCGGAGCAGTGCTGTTCAAACAGCAAAATACTAAAGTAATCGAGGTTGAGCCACCGATAAAGACTTACTACAACAAAGTAGTAGCTATCCGTAGCAAGATGGTCAATTCCCTGACCGAGTTTCAGAACGATTCGGGCGGGATGCCTCTCCAAAGCGAGTACGATGACCGCCGCAATCCGGCCAAACGCAATCGCTTTATTATGGCCTGTGACCGGGTACTAAAGATTGTAGACAATTCGATTAATCAGGTGCGCGAACTTGGTGTAGATGTGCCAGTCGGGGCGGAAAATTACCAAAACCGCTTGCTGAACATGCTCTATTCCCAGCAAAGGCTGTATGCTCAACTAAAAGATAGCATTGAGCAGAACGGGGCGAACCGCAGCGACAAAGAATGGCGCAGCATGTGGGATAACGCCTTCCGCACCAAAGAAGAAGTGCGCGAGACCTTGAAAGACGAGATGGAAGCGTTGAATAATTTGCAAAGTCTGGCGTTGCGTCCGGCTAAAGATTTGCGACCGTAACCGAGGGTTTGGTTATGGCTTCCACTTTTCGCTACGGGTTTGCACTTGGTTTGCTGGGATTAGCTTTGATTTTGTTTAGCGGCGCTGTTGCCGCCAAATCCGAAAATAAGGCCGGGCCGGATGAAGCCCGGCTTTCTTCTGCCTATCAACCTGCTCCAACTCCGACTATCGCCCCGCCACCAACTGCCACCTCAACCCCTGTGCCGCCCAAACCCACCCCTACGTTAATTGGGGCTTCCTCCACCACCAGTTCCGGCTCAAGTAGCTCGGTTTTTCTGGTTTTTCTGGCACTAATCTTCGGCGGAATTGTGCTGGCGGTAATATTTTCTTTCGTGAGGTTGGGTCGCCGCCGCTAGATTATATCTCAACCAACTTATAGGACTCGGCGTACTCGAAACCGAAGCCTTCGGCAGCGTCGCGGAGACGTTTGCGCCAACGTTCTTCGATGCCACTACTTGTCCAATCGAACTGGCTTTTGTGGGCGCGGGTGGCCTCGAATTTTTGGTCAATTACTTCGCTGATGTCTACGAAATAATCGGGCGCATCGGTACCGAAGAGCAGCATTTTTTTGGTGCGGTGAACTTCCAAGCCTTCCTCGCGCAAGTGTTCCGGGTAACTGAGCGGCATCATGGCGGAGGGGAAAGCGGCTTCGAGAGCCAGTTGCCCACTGACGCGGTGGTCGGGGTGCATTCGGTAGTTGCGGGTAAGCGGGTCCCAGGTAAAAATTACGTCGGGCTTGAAGCGGCGGATCTGCCGCACGACTGCGCCGCGCATTTCCAGATTATTGACCAGTTCTCCATCGGTAAAGTGCAAAAAGACGCAGCCCTTCACGCCCAAAATGCGGGCCGCTTCCTCTTGCTCGGCTTCGCGAGTGCGGCGCAATTCGGCGGTATCGGCGTTGGGGTCTTCCGTGCCTTTGTCGCCACTGGTCAGCACCACAAAATGAATGTCGCAGCCTGCGTTGGCCCATTTCGCCACCGTGCCGCTACAGCCAAATTCGGTATCATCAGGATGAGCCACGATTGCCATTGCGCGCTTTGGAATTTCCAACTCCTGCTTAATCACAGCTTCGGTCGTCATTGTGCCTCTACTTTCTTACAATTATACAGCCAGAACTTTCACTTACCGTCAAACCTGGTCTGTGGTTTGGTTGTTTTTGGTTTTTTTGCAAAAAAACCAAAAACAACCAAACCACAAAAGCCACGGAAAAGCAAAAAACCGCATTCCAGCATGCTGGTTGCGGTTTTTTGAAAAGGACATCACCGATGGTCTAGCGAACCAGACCTCCGATGATGCCCTTACGGTTACCATTTATCATGGGCATCACCTCCTTTTTCTTCGACGCAATCTCTTTGGATTTGTGTCAACAGAATAATACCATTCCTCAATATAGAAGTCAAGGGCTACATCGCTAATTTAGATTAGAATTTAGCTCATTTAAGAAAGAAGTTTCGGTTTCCCTTTTCTCAAGCCAAAACTCAAAACTAATTTTATGCCATATCAACAGCGACCGGGCTTTCAGATTGCTCTCGACCACGCGCCGGGGCGGGTTGGAGAGCGCGGTTGAAGAAGGCCGGAATAATGCCGAGCAGCGCGATTATTGCCGAGATAAGCCAGGTGGCGGTAAAGGCATTTACCGAGGCTTGCTTGAACTCGGTGCTGATGCGGGTATTGAGCGATTGTAGTTCCGGCTTGAGTGCCTGCCCGTTGGGGATACGGTCGGCCAGGGTCGTCAGATCGAATTGAGACGCGCCAGCGCTATTGCGTCCGCCACCGTTGGCCTGAATCTGGGCGGCGGTAGTTTGCAAATTGGTCGCAATGTTGCTGCGAACTTGCTCTGGCAAATTATTATCGGCCTTGACCATATCCACCGCCCGGTTGAGCGCCTGAACATTATTGTCTTTAATCTGGCCGGAGAAAAAACTGAGCAGGATAGCCACCCCTATCGTAAAGCCGATTTGCCGGAAAGTGTTAAACGCGCCACTGGCGACACCGAGTTTGGGGCGTGGCACTTCCGAAATTGCCATTGCCGGGAAAGTCTGGAAACACAGGCCCATGCCCACACCAATAATCATGGCACGCCAGGCAGTATCGAGGTAGGTAGCGTCAGTGCCGAGCGTAGTCAAGGCGAAAAAGCCGATACTCTGGATAACCATACCAGCGATGCCCATATAGCGTGGATTGAGTTTATTACTAAACCTGCCAGCAACCGCCGAAAGCACAAAGGCGGCCAGAGGCAACGGAATCAGCGCGTAGGCGGCATCTAATTGATTCAGACCTTGCGCGTTGATGAAATAGAGTACCAAAATCAGGAACGCACCCTGAATCGAGACGCTAAACATAAAGGTGGTGATACTCGAAGCGGTAAAACTCCGAATTTTGAAAAGGCTGAAATCGAGAATCGGTTGGGCCTGCCGAGTTTCGACAAAGAAGAACAAGGCCAGACCAACCACCGAACCGACGAATAAGCCCAAAATTCCGGCAGAAGTCCAGCCCCATTCGTTGCCCTCGATAATCGCCAGCACCAGACAAAACATGCCTACCGTAAGCGTTAGCAAACCGAGCAAATCAAGCTGGCGAGTAGCCTGATTGTCTTTGCTTTCGGGAACAAATTGCCAGACCATGTACAGGCCCAGCACGCAGAAAGGAATATTCACAAAGAAAATCCAGCGCCAGTCGAAGTTCTGAACCAAAAAGCCGCCCAGCACCGGGCCAATTGCCGCCGCTAACCCTGCCGACGCGCCCCACACTCCTATCGCCGCGCCGCGTTTGTTTGGCGGGAAAACCACTATGATAATAGCCAGACTGACCGGATTGAGGGCGGCGGCACCGATAGCCTGAATTGCCCGGAAGCCAATCAGCCACTCAATCGAAGGCGAAACAGCGCAGAGCAACGAACCAATACTAAAAAGTACCATCCCAATCATAAACATACGCTTGCGCCCAAACTGGTCGGCAAAGCGGCCCATCGTCACCAGCAGTACGGCAAAGACCAGACTGTAAGCGTTCAAAACCCAGCTAACCGTCAGCAAATCAGTTTTAAGGTCTTTTTGAATCGAAGAAATCGCAATATTTACAATCGTGGCATCCAGCAAAGACATAAAAAAGCCAAGCAGTAGCGAAGCCAGCACCAGCCAGGGATTAACGGCCCGCCCGCCCGGTAAAGTCAGGGGAGGTTGCTGGGCGTTCCACCCGCCTGCTTGCCCTTCTTTTGATTGTTCCATAAGTTAAAAATTCTCCTTTTATTTTATTCTCAAATTTATCTATGCTGTAAATTGGGTTGGTCGGCGCGGTTTAGTTCTTTCTCGCGCAAGCTTTTGGCCCATTCCAGTTCGAGTTGCCATTGGTTAATGCGATGCTGGATGACACCCTTTATATTCTCAGGGAAATTGGGAGTCATGTCATTACCATGATGTGACTCTATGCGTAATTCTTCTTCAGCCTGCCCTTTCAGATATAAAACGTGGTTCTGGCAGTAGTTAATATAATGGTCGAACAAATACAAGCGCTCTTCGGCGGTGAGATAATCGAGGACAGCGATTTTTTGTAAAAAGATTTTTTGGTAATCACCCGGATTCGAGGTCGTATCCAGCATCAACTCATGAAAACGAACGCGACCTGCTTCGGTAATTTTATAACTGCGAACCTGCCGCCCACCTTCAGAGTCGTCCGAAGTTTCTTCCGACGACTCAATCAAGCCGTCCTGTTCCAGACGCGATAACAAAGGATAGAGCCGACCATTGCTCATTTTGGCGTAAGGCCCGATAATTTTGTTCAATATTTTGGTTATTAAATAGCCGTGCGCCGGACGTTGTATTAAAATTTTGAAAATTATTAGTTCGTACATTGCAAATTTTTCTATAGAAGACACAAGTCATAATAACCAGTCATATTGATATGTCGCTATGACCTATAGTAACAGTATTCAAACTGATTGTCAATATTTTATGGAGAAGAGGGTGAGCGTCAATTTTTTGCGCTAGTCAAGCCAACCCGGACGTGAACGTCCGGGCTAAAAATAAATGAGCCGAAATTTTTTAACCCGGACGTTCACGTCCGGGTCTTTGCAAAAAACTGAGGCGCACCCTGGAGAACAGGAAGTACCAATTTAGATGAAGGTGAATTTTGGAAATCAAACCCCAACCGAGATACGTTCTAAGTTTCAGTCGGGATTTTGTCGAACTGCGACTAACTAACCGGGGCAATCTGGCTGAGGGCCAGCAAATTTTTAACGGTAGAAGCCAGCTTTTGATTAGAAGTATGTGATTTGACCAGAGTAGCCGCCACCTGACAGGCCACTTCCGGCGTAACTTCCTGCACCGAGAAAATTACTACTGGAATAGTGCTATCATTCGACAAATTTAGCAAAGGCAACAATTCCAGCCCGCTACCGCCAGGTATATCCAGGTCGAGAATAACCAGGTCAAAACGCTCGGTTCTAAGTTTATGCCGGGCCTGCTCCAACGACATAGCGTAGGAGACCGAGGCTATTTTATCCAAAATGACTGAGACTACCTGTAAAAGGTCGGGGTCATCTTCGACATACAAGACCTGCGGAAGACTACTGGAGGACGCTTCCGATAAATTCGCGGGAATAGGGTCAGGAGTTTCTTCCTCAGACCATTCGGGCAAATCAAAATAAAAGATAGTGCCAGAGTTCAAGTTACTTTCAAAACCAATTTGACCGCCGTGCTTTTCAACAATCGCTTTACTAATACTCAATCCCAATCCCGTGCCACCTTTCTGACGGGTGTCAGAAGAATCGGCCTGGGCAAATTTTTGGAAAATACGCTTGCGGAACTCTTCGGGGATACCGGGGCCATGGTCAGCGATGGCTATCCGTATCATACCGTTATGCCGGGTCATCGAAATATCCACTACTTCCTGTGAAGGTGAAAACTTGACAGCGTTGGAAAGCAAATTAGTCATTACTTGCATTAGTCGGTCACTGTCGCCGTTAATTTTAACTCTATTTAAGCCTTCCAATAGCTGAAATTTGACGTTGAATTGCTCGGCATAAGCCAGATTAGCTTCGAGGGTCTGCTCAATCAAAGGTAACAATTCAAGTGACTGAAGGTTGAAAACCAGCTTGCCGCTCTCAATTTTTTCAATGTCGAGAATATCATTAATCAAGCGAATAAGGCGTTCGCTGTTTTTGGAGGCAATATCAATCATGGTTCGGGCCATCGGCGGCAGTTCGCCCGCTACACCATTGGCAACCAGCCCAAGCGAACCCCGAATAGAGGTAAGTGGAGTACGGAGTTCGTGGCTAACGGTAGAAATAAACTCGTTTTTCATGCGCTCGATTTGCTTGCGCTCGGTAATATCGCGCACAATGAGCAACACTTCATCTTCCCCGCTTATGACTACCCGCATTTCGTAATCATGCTGTTTGCGTTTAATAGAGTGAGAGTGTTCATAAGTCTGATTAGTGCCAGATTGTAGCGCCTGTTCAATATAATGGAAAACTTCTTTAGCCAAATCCTTCGGTAATATCTCGTGCATATTTTTGCCCAGGAATATCAAAGAAGAGAGCATAAGCGAACCGTCGTTAGCAGCTTTATAATCCAAAACCTCGCCCGTTTTGCTGATGCGTAACATCATATCAGGGATAGCATTGAGGAAAGCTCGGTTGCGGGCTTCACTTTTGCGCAAAGTCTCCTCAACTCTTTTTTGTTCACTAATATCCTGCGTCATTAACATTCCAGCAAAAATCTCACCTTGCTCGTTCTTTACCGGCAAAGCGTGCAAAAGATAAGTAAAATCATTCTCGTATTTTGCTTCAAAAACGGTTGTTTTGCCTTCCAGCGCAGCACGATAATAAGGTTCAACTACCGCAACACCGTATTCAGGTAAAACTTCCCAGATAGTTTTGCCTTCGATAAACTCTTTGTCAAGGCCATGTTGAGCCAGCGAAGTACCTTCAGCAAGAGTGTAGCGCAAATCGCGGTCAAACAAAAGCACGGAAGCATTCGGAATATTTTTGGCAAGGGTGCGATAAAGCTCCTCACTTTTTCGGATAGCTTCTTCAGCCAGTTTGCGTTCGGTGATGTCGGTCAAGGAACAAACCACTGCATAAGGGACCTTATCACCAAGTTTAAACAAAGGTTGCGTATTAATTGAAATCCAGGTCAGATTATTATCAGGTTTATGAACGCCCATAATTACATTGGAGCAGGGCCAGCCCGTAGTTAAAGTATAAATTGAAGGATGAGTGTCGCCGGGAAAAGGCGAGCCATCTTCATGAATTGCCCGCCAGCCGAGGTCAAGCGAAGTACGACCAGCCATCTGGTCAACCGAAAGCCCTAAAATACGCTCGGCACTATTGTTGCAGGTCAGGATAGTACTGTTAATGTCTTGCAGCACAATTCCTTCTTCCAGTACCGTAATAACGGTGCGGTAGCGCTCCTCATTATCGCGTAGCACTTCCTCGGCTTGCTTGCGCTCAGTGACATCATTAAGCGTACCAGACATTCCACTAATAAGATTGTCAGGTTCGAGTGTAAGGCGGGCCAGCACTTCCAGCCAACGAATACCGCCATCTTTAGTCAGAAAACGAATGGTATGACGGCAATGTTCAACTTTGCCTTCAATGAGCGGCTGAAATAATTCGGCGTTGCTACGGCGGTCAGCAGGGTGAATAAAACGAAAGAAATCGCAACCGAGTGTCTCTTCAATACTATAGCCCGTAATTTCGCTCCAGGCCGGATTGAGCAAAGTTAGAAAGCCGCTATCGTTAGTCTGGAAAATAACTTCTTTGATACTTTCAAATACCGAGCGATATTTTTTCTCGCTCTCACGAGCTTCATTAAAAAGGCGGGCGCGCCCGATAGCCAGCGCCGCGTGCTCACTTAAGGCAGTGATGGAACGCAAATCAGAGTTTGAAAATGGTTTTCCAGTGCTTTCGATATTGAGAAGGCCCACAAGCTCACGTCGGTCAAAAAGAGGAACGCAAATTTGGGTAGTGGTTTCAGAAGGTTTCAAAGGTAATGATTTGCCAGAAGCAACTACCCTACCAAATACACCCTGGGTTGCCGGAAGTTGGAGCGCAATAGATTGGTAGCCTACCTGAGATTGTAACACTAGTTGCTGGCCTTCTAACAAATAAAGGCTGACGCAAGTATTTTCAAATGATTCGCTAAGAGCCTCGACAATTGTCTTAAAAATAGTGGTTAAATCTAACTCACGCGTTAGTTCGGTGCGGATGCGGTCTTGCAGGGCCAGGTTTAAGGCCGAACGCTGGGCCGCTTCGTAAAGCACTCGGTAGCGCTGTTCGCTTTCGCGCAAATGATTTTCGCTTTCCTGGACGATTGCCAGCGTCCGATTGTGAGTCAGGCTGTTAAGTTCATTTTCGGCCCATTTACTTAGATCGTAGAGTGCCTGCAAATCGGCGGCGCTAAACTGGCGCGGTTGGGTATCAACAATACACAGTGTACCAAGTTTGCTACCACCAGGGCCGCTCAGAGGCTGTCCAGCATAAAAACGGATGTAAGGCTCGTTCACTACAAAGGGATTATCGAAAAAACGCGGGTCAAGCAGTGCATCCGGGATAACCAGAGCCTTATCTTCTAAAATAGCATGGCCGCAAAAAGAGATACCGCGCGGTGTTTCAGTCGCACTAAGACCCTGGCACGACTTGAACCACTGCCGATTTTCATCTACCAGCGAAATAAGGGCAATCGGCATGTTGAATGTCTGCTGGGCCGTGCGGGTAATTCGGTCAAAGCGTTCTTCGGCAGGCGTGTCAAGCACATTCAGACTATACAGCACAGCAAGCCTCTGAGCATCATCGAGTGGTAGGGGTGGTGTAATCATAGAATTAAAGCAGTCCTTTGACTATAAGCAAATTCTGGTTTGGTTGAAACCAAAGTTTAAGAAGCTGGTTACATTATGACAGATTAACATTAAGAACAAGATTAACAAACGAGGTAATAGACCAAAGTTTGGGGGGAAATTAGTCAGAAAGCGAGAAAAATTGAGCGCGCCCAGTCCTTTGAGGGGAAAAGAAAGAAAATCAAGAAAAAGCGCGCTCGACTTTTAGAAAACTTTAAGGAAATAGAGTACCGCTACGATAGCAGCGATAGCTAAAAGTACCAACACAATCATAATAACTGGGTTAATTTGGCTGGATTCGGGCCGGTCGTACATTCCAACGCGGCGGGCGTTCGGGGAGGATTGGTCGTTTTGCGCGCCACTATCGTAAACTCCTTTGGATTTTGGGGAAGGCGTGCCGGAGGCATCATTAAAATCGCTCATGAAAATTGCTCCTTTGTGAGGTTTCTATTTTCGGAGTCCAGTTTGAAAAAAATCGGCCTCTGAAATCTTAGAAGAATGGTCAGGAAATAAATCCTGGGCTAGGCAGGGGTTTGAACTTTCAAACCCCTGCCGGATTATCAAACAGACTCTTAGTAAGAGCGCTGGTTAAATTTGTCGTCGGCGCGGCCTACTGCGTTACCGGCGGTACTGCGAACTTTGTCCCAACCGTAGCGGACAGCGTCCTTGAACTGCTCCCAGGTGTTCGGGTTGCGGCTCTCCCACTGCTGGCGGGCTTCCGGCTCGACCTGCGACCAATCCTGGTTGGTGTAGCGCTTGTCACCAGCGAGGTCGTAGCCGTAGCGATAGACCTGTGAGTACTGGTTGTAGTCCATACCGCTCTTGGCGAAGTTGGTCTGATAGTGGTTGCGGAAGTCGGTATTGTAGCTATCGAAACCCATAGTCTCGGTAGTGTTGTTGGTGGTCGTGCCAGTAGTGCGGGGCTGTCCGCTCAACTGCTCAACCTCTACATCGCTACGGCGTACTGTATCGCGAACGGTCTCAGTGCGGTCGCGGCCTTCCTTGTTGACCACTACTTCTTCGACTACGCGAGCCTGCTTGGAGATAACCGCTTCTTCGCTGGTTTCGGTCATTTCGAACGAACCTTCTTTGAAAGCAGCCATATCCGTATCGCTAACCGGGCGGTTGACCGGGCGGCGCTCGACGTTAACCTTCTCCTCGTGCAGCGTTACCTGAGCCTCGACTGGCTTTTCTTCAACCGTGGTGTAAACTCGTACACCGCCGCGCTGTACTTCACGCTTGCCAACCTGTAGCTCTTCTTCCACGATTGGCAGGACGGTCTCGCCCTGGTTCATGTTGCGATTGGTCGTGGTGTTGGTATCGGTGCGGGCCGCCATAGGCCGATTAGCCGCAGTAGTGGTTTGGGTGCGATAGGTTTCGATTTCGTCCTTGCCGTAGGGTTTGGCTTTGTCATCGAACTTGTTCCAGCCGCTCTGCTTCCACTGCGCGCCGCGCTCGTCAATATCTACCGCGCCATGACGCTGCATAATATCGTAGGCATCTTGCGCCATGTCGTCACCAGCATTTACCGTTACCAGCGTACCACCCCGGCGAACGCCTTCGCTGTAGAAGTTGGCATCTTCTTCGGGAACGCCCGCACCAACCAGCGCTCCAACCAGACCACCCGCCGCCGCGCCAATACCAGCACCCAAAGCGGTGCTACCAAGCGCCGCTGCCAACGGGCCAGCCGCCAATATCGGGCCAATGCCAGGAATTGCCAGCGCGCCGATGCCGACCAACAAGCCAAGTACGCCACCAACTACTGTACCGCCAACCGCGCCCGTACCAGCACCCTCAGCAGCATTATCACCAGTATCCTGGCCTTTGGCACCCATTTTCGCGTATTCGCCTTTGGCATCATTGGCGACGATGCTGATGTTTTTGCGCTCAAAGCCACCATCTACCAGGTCTTGCACTACTTCTTGTGCTTCGTTAAAGTTATCAAACAAACCGACTATTGTCTTAGCCATGTTATAGTTCTCCCTTTCGTTAAACTTTCTTTGCCGTTTTACCCGGCTCTAATTTACCATAATTAAAGCTGGGCCGAACTTGTTTTGTCATTCGCTTGCCATTCCGATTGAGGGTTCAGGCGTTCAACCTGCACCTCCTCGCTACGCAATGTTACTGTTTGCGGCTGGCTTTTTGTCACCTGCCGCCGGGTGACACGAAGCTCTTCTTTTAAAAGTAAGCGCTTCTCGACTACCAACACTTCTTCCAGTACTGGGATAATCATCACGTCGCCTTCGTAGCGCACCGAAGCCGCTTCGTTGAGATACTGGTTGACTGGCACTCGCTCCACGTTAACTTCATCGCGTAGCAATGGCTCGTCCACCACTTCTTCTCGTTCACTTACCAGCTTTTTGATACGTACTCCGCCACTTGTGACGGTACGTTTATGCACTTCCAACTCTTCTGTTATCACTGGCAAGACTAATTGCTCCTGGTCGCGTTGCTGGCTATCCAGGCTATAGCGTTGCTCTACTTCGGTCAGACTGAGCGGTAAGTAATAACTACCATCCGTCTGTCTGACCAGCAATTCGCCCGGCACTATCACCTGTCGCCCGTCATCCAATCGCACCTGTACCTGCTCGTCCGATTGCCCGGCGCGAAGGGGTGAGGCCAATTGACCACGTAGACCAGCTTTGCCATTGACAAGAACAGCTTTTGATTGTTCCATCTCAGTCTCTCCTTATTTGCTTCACGGATAAGGCAATCTGTTCAGTTTAGTTAAGACTACTAACCTCACCTGCAAATTTGCACTTCCCAATCCCTTTTACTTATAAGCAAGATGCGTGCCTTTTATTAGCTAAAAGCAAAGGATTTGCTAAACATTTAGCAATATGAGGCTGATTCGCAGAATTTTCAATAATCGAGTTCTTCTAAGGGTTGAAAATTTTCGCGAAAATTTTCAACCCTTAAAAGAACTTTAAAATATAAAAGAGCCTGAGTAGCTGAAGTTCAGACCCTTTGGGGTTAAGAGTAAAGAAACGCTAATAGAAAACCGATACAATTATACCCATAAAAGGCTGATAAAAAGATAGAAAATCAATTTTTGGCACGCTTTTAGGTAAGCTGGATAGAGAGGAAAATTCACCAATAGAACCCCACTTGCAGGGAAGTGGTTTATAGAGTATCCTTCTCAAGGTTTAATTTTTAGAAAATTTTTAGAACTTTCTGCTGTTTTTTAGAAAATCTTTAGAACAGGGTTCTATTATTTACTTTGATGCCTTTTAAATGAGAAATGAGGATAACAGAGTAAAAATGAATGATGAAGTAAAATCATCTGCTTCAGTCCCCGACGACCATGAAACTAACGACCCAGCTAAAATCAAGTCGCATAGCGATGTAAGTGAAGCGGATGGGCGTTCTGAGCAACCTCAAAATCAGGGTGAAAATCAAAGCAAGAGTGAAGTAAAATTACGCCATAGCTTTAAAATAGTAAACCCTCAAATAGCTACTCCTAACAACTCCGAAAGTTCTAGCTCTAATAGAAACGAAACCAGCAATAATTCGTCGCAAACCATAAATAATTCCGCTTCTGTCTCTGTACCCCAGCCAGCTTCTGTCACTAAATCTATTCCAGCTACCAGTAATAGTAAAAATGAGGAAAATGAAGCAACTCAGGCAGTTAATGAGGTAGCCGAATCTGAACCAGACCCGACGGTTATTCCTACTATCAAGCGAGGTCGCAAACCGGGCGACCGCTATATCCAGGTTATGCGTACCACCCAGGCTGATGTAGCACGACTGGCTCCAAAATATGTTCAGCTTAATGAAGAAGACCTGACCGGGCGGGGCGGACGGTGGCGGCGTATCAAGCGTTTTCTGATTGGGCAACCGATTTCAACCTCCCAGTCTCACAATGAACGCTTAAACAAAATTCGCGCCCTGGCAATTTACGCCTCCGACGCGCTTTCTTCGGTAGCCTACGCCACCGAAGCAACTTTGTTTGTGCTGGTGACAATTCAACTTCAATCTAACCCGACAGTTTATGTCATTCCCATCAGTATAGCAATTTGTGTTTTGATTGCACTAGTGGTTAATTCTTATCGGCAAACCGTCCATGCCTACCCTGGCGGCGGCGGTTCCTATATCGTGAGCAAGGATAACCTGGGGACTAACCCCGGCCTGGTGGCGGCGGCGGCCATCCTGATTGATTATACCCTGACTGTAGCGGTCAGTATTACCGCCGGGGTAGCGGCAATTACCTCGGCGATTCCGGCTCTCAATCAGTATCAGATTGAAATTGGGGTGGGAATGATTGCCTTGCTCACCCTGGCTAACTTGCGCGGTATACGGGAAAGCGGCACAATTTTCGCTGTCCCTACTTACTTGTTTATTTTTAGCTTTTTAGGCTTGCTAGGCTATGGATTCTTTAAGGTAGTGACGGGTGATTTTACGCCATACAGTACCGCCATAAGCAGCCTTAAACCAGCTACTACCGAAATCCCCGATTTTAATACTCATCCTTTAACCCTTTTTCTGGTGCTGGTAGCTTTTACCCAGGGCTGTAGCGCCCTGACCGGGGTAGAAGCAATTTCGGATGGTGTACAATCCTTCAAAAAACCCGAATCGCGTAACGCCGCCATTACCCTGCTATGGTTGGGGGGACTCCTGATTGTTTTCTTCCTCGGAACAAGTTTTCTGGCCGACCATCTGCACGCCTTCCCCGACGACCCTAACAACCCCAATTACGAAACCATTATTTCCAAAATTGGGCGCAATCTGGTGGGCGGCAATAATCCCTTCTATTACATAGTGCAAGCTTCGACGGCGCTAATCTTGATTCTGGCGGCTAACACCGCTTTCGCCGACTTCCCACGCCTGTCGTTCTTCCTGGCCCGCGATAAGTTTATGCCAAATATCTTTTCTTATCGGGGCGACCGATTGGCTTTCACCACTGGAATTGTGGTTCTAGCCGTTTTCGCCAGCATTCTTTTAATCCAGGCCAATGGTCATACTGATGCCCTAATCCCGCTTTATGCCATCGGCGTGTTTCTGGCGTTCACCCTTTCCCAAAGCGGTATGGTAGTACACTGGCAAAAAGAGAAAAAGAAAGGGACGCGAAATGCCGGGCGCTACCAGCTTTTCAATATAATGGGAGCAATCGCTACCGCGCTGGTGCTGGGATTAATCGTTGTCACCAAATTCTTGTATGGAGCATGGCTGATAATAATTCTTATTCCGATAATTTTCTTTGTTTTTAAAGCAATCAACCGCCACTATACCCAGGTAGCTGATTTCTTGAGAATTGCGCCAGGTACAAACACTCAGGAGTTGGCCCGCAAGCTGCCGATTAATGCTACCCGCTCTCACAAAATTGTTATACCGATTTCAGGGGTGAACAAGGCTTCTTTGATGGCGCTGGATTTTGCTCGTTCGTTGGGTGATGATACCACCGCGCTGTTTATTAGCGACGATAGCGAGGCGATTGAGGCTTTGAGCAAGCAATGGCAAACCTATAAAATGGATATACCGTTGGTGATTTTGGAAAATCCGTTCCGCTCAATCTTGCCGCCCTTACTAAATTACCTGGATACGCTGGACAGCGCCGACACGGAAAATGTTTTAATGGTGGTATTGCCGGAATTTGTAACCCGGCATTGGTGGGAGCAACTTCTGCATAACCAGACGGCCTTGCGAATCAAGAGTGCTTTGTTAGCGCGACCTGGTCTGGTGGTAATAGATGTGCCTTATCATATGGAGCGGGACGCTAAAACTAAATCAATCGTTTAACGTTATCGTTCGTTTTGGGTTGGGTCAAGGTCGAGGATTAGCTGGTCGCCCGGTAATTCTTTAGTGGTGAACTGGCTAACTTCGTTCAAACGAGCCATCGCGCTGTCAATCTGGGTCAGCGCGTCTTTTATTTTCTGTAGATAATTTCGGTTTGCGGCGTTAATTTTCTCAGTTTCGTATTGGCCTGATTCTGCCGCTTCGACCACCTTTTCCAGCATATTAGTCGAACTATTTACCACGTTCAAAGGTTGGGTCAGTTCCTTCATTACCGTCGCGATAGTAGCCCGCATTGCCTCATATTGCCCTTGCTGCCGCTCGTATTCCAGTAAATCGTCCTGGGCTTCCGCCACTCGTTCCAGGGCTTCCAGCATTTTGTCCTGGGCTGCTTTCATTCGCACCATCGTCCGAATCGTCGCCAAAAGCTCATCCCGCTTGACTGGCTTACTGAGAACCGCATCCACGCCGCTATTCATGTTGGCTATCTTCAAGGTGTCGTGGCTGTTGGCGGCGGTCAGCATTACAATGGGCACATATAGTAAATCGCGGCGCGCCCGAATTTGCCGGGCCAATTCCTGTCCATCCATCCGAGGCATCATCAAATCAATGCACATCACATCCGGCGAAAATTCGTCCAGCTTTATCAGTCCTTCTTCCCCGTTATGGGCAGTCTCAATTTTGTAACCTTCATGGCGGAGATGAGTCGCCAGTACATTCAAAATTCTTTCATCATCATCCACCAGCAGAATACGCACGGGCTGAGGAGGCAGTGCCGTCAGTCGTTTTCTTCTGGGTTGGGCAGGCGACGGTAATGCTGCTACTGGCTCTTGTTTTGGAGCAGATGAAGTGTAGTGACCCTGGCTTGAGTAATTACGAAACGTCATATCAAAAATCCTGTACCTATTATTGCTGGAAATGATATTTGGATGTGTAAAGTCCCAGTAGTCCCTACGTCAAAACTTGAGTTTAATAATAGTTACATCGAGCCGATTAGTCAAGTACTGTAGCTTTGCTCCTCATTAAGGTTCTGTAACATTTTTTATACCAACTATGCCCACCCTCAACGAACTTTCATTTATAAAGCAGCCAACCGCTTGTGTTTTAATAAAAGGGTAGAGCCAGACCAAAAATTTGGAGAAACAAGAAATGCAACCCGATCCGCAAATAATTGAAGAATTGGTACAGCGTATCAAAAATGCAGTTCAACCGCTCCGCATAATTCTGTTTGGTTCGGCGGCACGTAGCACAATGAAGTCTGATAGTGATTTTGATATACTCGTAATTATGCCTGAAGGTGTACACCGTCGCCACACTGCCCAATATTTGCATCAGCAATTAATCGGTTTTAATTTTCCAGTAGATATACTGGTAGCTACGCCCACTATGCTTGAGCGGTATAGACATAATCCCGGTTTGGTCTACTCAGTTGCTCTAAAAGAAGGGAAAGATATTTATGTTGCCCCAGCCGCCTGAAGCGGGTAGCCCGGCAGACTGGCTACGCTATAGTTGTTTGACTTGATACTCTGTTAGTAAGGGAAGCTGCTTTAGTGCTACCGCTAAATATTCACAATCGCCTGGTCGCA
>JBBQXW010000084.1:0-24298 GCA_038209275.1 Chloroflexia bacterium
AACTCAGGGCTGGTTTGCGCCGCAAAGCGATGGGCGCTTTTTCCTTCGGCACATTGAGTTCGGCCACTTCCGCCAAATCGCGCTCAAGCCCGTGCTTGTTCTTGTTTTTATCTTCCGTTTCTGTACTTGCCATACCTCTCCCAAATCAAAAAAGCCGCCGGATACATCTCCGGCGACTCTTATTATACCATTTCGTATAAAGTTTATGTTTTGAAAATTTTTGCAAAAATTTTCAAAACATAAACTTTATGATGCTACCACTGAACCCCAGCTAAAGCCGATGTTCTGAAAACTGAAGGCTACGACATCATCTTTGGCTCGCCCTGCGCCGACAAAGCTGATTGCCAGTTCTTCGGCATTGAAGGTGTACTGCACTTTGGTGGTAAAATCGAAGGTGAGGTAGATTTGGCCGCCCATCCAGACTACATGAATGTGATGCCCACTGTGTAAATCGAGGCTATCGGGCGCACCATATTTCCAGACCCCATTCTCGCCGATTTTACCCTCGACCATCAACGTTACACCGTTCGGACTTAGCGTCTGGTCGTGAATCAGGCCGATTTGTAACACATCTCCGGCTTTGTTGGTGAACTGTACATAGCCTTTGTAGCCCGTTCCAAAGCCGAAAGCACAATTTTGGCCCTGCGCGTCGCACATCGGGGCAATATCTACGTCCAGCGCGCCGCTACCGCCTACATTTCCGGCGACGGTGCTGGCTCCGGCGTTAATGTCCTGCTTGGGATTGTCGTTCCAGTAACTGTTATTGACCCGACCTCCGGCTACTGTCACGCTATCGAATTTGGGCGAAACCGTAACGCCGATGCCTTTGTCGTTTTGCCAGGGCCACAGTTTAGTGTTAGTCGCTGCCGTCGTCGTGAAAGTTGCGTCCTGGGAAATCGCTTCCGTGCCGTAAATATCTTTGCTATGTACCCGGAAGTGATAGGTTTTGTTCGGCACCAAATCGCCGATGAAAATGCTGTGGTCGTTTAACATTCGGTTATCTACCGAAGTACTCAAACCATAGCGGGTATCAAAACCGTACTCGACCCAGCCATTCGTCTGAATATTGGTGTTCCAGTTAATAATCGCCGTGCCACTGCCGACGTTGCTGGCGGTTGTGCCACTGATGACGGCTGCCGATGGCACTGAGCCTTCCCAGATAAAGGTTACATCCAGTTTACCGCCCGAAGCCCCCGCCAGCCCCAGGTCGTCCCAATAAGTGCCGTCGCCAATATCTATGCCACTGGGGTTATCAATTGGCACGCCACTTTCGTTCTTGCCGCCGTTGTGCTTCTCGTAAAAGGCTTTTTCGGCTTGTGGCACCCCCACTGGCAAATCCTTGAATTCGAAGCGCGGGTTATGCCAGTAATTGTCTTTGAAATTCCATGGCCCGGTGTCCCACACCGGGGCAATCGCGCTACGTCCGTTTGGGGCGGTAATCCGCACCTGGTAATCGGTCTTGCCCTTGTCGTTGAGCGCCGTCCAGCTAGGTAGCGAGACAAAACGGTCACGCGGCTGAATAGTATGCCCGTTGGCGGTGCGCCAGCCGACCAATCCTTCGCGAGTGCCATATACTTTGTAGGTTGGCGGCGGATTATCGGCGTTCGCCATAATATTCAGCGCGTTGGGCCGCACCAGATTATCCAGGTTGCGTCGGTTCGCTTCCAGCTTCAAGCCTTTGAAAGCAGGCGAAACTCCGGCTTCGCTGGTGAAAAGCCGCACCCGGTATTGGGCGTACAAATAAGCCCGGCCTGTGCTGAAGAAAGCCGTTTCGCTGTTGCGTTCCAGCACTTCCCAAAGCGTCCAGTTCTCTCCATCCGGGCTGGCCCGCAAATCCAGTTCCAGCCGCGTGCCTTCCGGCATATTGGCTTGCCACTCGGCCCGTAACTGGCTAAAAGGCTCGTCCAACCGCATTACTTCGCTGCTGAACATGCCAAAAGCGGCCCAGTTGCCACTCCAGGTGGGCGGCTTGAAATTCTCTGTTCCGAGCCGTATCGCTTCGCTACCCGGTTGGGTTATCACATTCAGGGCGCTACTAATTCGCCCGGCAGCAAAAAGCTGGGTGTTATGGCTGATTATTTGAGGTTCTGAATTGGTGGTTTTCTTTTGCCCGCCCACGTTGGGGTCGGCATAAGCAGGTGACGTATAAACTAGCCCGGTCAGTACATTTAGAGTCAGTACTGCCAGCATCACCAGCGTTATTATTTTGAAGTTAAGGGTTACTACTTTTCTGGTGCTGGTACTACTTCTACTATCTGAAATGTTCAAACTTTACAATACCTCTGGAAGCTACTCACCGCGATTGCCCGGCTGGTTTTCCCATGACCTGCCGCACAATCTGTTTCATTCTGTGTGCCTAATTCTACTGAACGGCGCTGAGCATCTTCCTATGACCTTGTGGTAGCACGCGAAAACAGTACAATCTCACAGCAATTTTGCTGCACTCAAAAACGCTACCATAAGGCTTATTTCTGTGACGACTCTTACCTTCCGCAAGGTACTTTTGAAATAATGTTAAATGATAAGCAGATGTTGCTTGCCTATCGGTTGAGCTTGTTTTGATTATATCATATCTATGCAAGCCATGTTAAAACTTTGCTCAAAACAAGATTATAGATGTGGCTGGTGGATTATAACCAACCTTTGCCGAATCCGCAAGCGGGCCAAAACTGGTATCTAATTGTGGGACATTGCTCCGCCAATGGATTTTACCCTTGCCCCAGAATAAATCCATTGGCGGAGCAATGTCCTACGGGGATTGGGGTGAGGGAAAAATCCATTGGCGGAGCAATGTCCCACAGAATTAAGGAGAAATTGTAGGATGCTGCTTCGCCAGTTGATTTTCCATAGAAATTTCAAATTCCTCTGCGTCCTCTGTGTCCTCTGTGGTGAAAATATTAGTATTCGTTGCAAACCGTACCGCAGACTCCGCAAAGTTCGATACCCCAGGGTTGCCCGAAACGGGTCAGGCGATACAAATAGTGGTCGCTTACGCCAGTGCAAAGACGGCAACGCGCTTGCGGCTTAACGCCATCTTCGGCTTCGAGTTCTGGCAAACCCTCCGGCAACAGCCCGCACATACATTCTGTTCCCATTTCTTCTGATTTCAGACAAGGCTCAATCCCGTTCCGCGACATATTTTCCTCGCTTTGTTATTCTACTTTCAAAACTGCTTCCATCTTATCCAAACATTGCTCCATGCCCATTTTGGATAATTCCATCATCTGGCCCACCGTCCAGTCATGTTCCGTAACAACCAATTCCGTCTTGTGGTCGCCCAGGGTTTGGAAGGCTACGGTATAAAGCAGGTCTTGCGGAAAATCGGGCGGCATACCGAGCTTCACAGGCTCGACCTTATTGCCGTCTTTGTCCGCCAGATTGTGAATGAATTCAATGCGCTGCATCGGCACAATTTTCTGGTACTGCCAGATGCTATAGCTCTCTCCAAACTCTGGCGAACTCATGCAAACAAGCGATGTTCCGCCTTCCCGAAAATCCAACCGGGCAAGCGGCGCAGTAAAGCCGTTTGGCCCCCACCACTGCTTTACATATTCAGGCTCAGACCAGGTTTTCCATACCTGTTCGATTGGTGCGTCAAACACACGGGTAAAGACGAGGTCAGTTTTCTTCGCTTCGGTGTTCATTTAGTTTCTCCTTTGCGCAAGTTATCATTTTTGGTTTGTTAGAACATATGTATTATAACACGGCCAAAGGATGTAGTCTTGTATGAAATGGCAAACTTTATTTTGGTCTACTTCTGCGGATGATTTGGGCAGGCGTATGTCCAACCCATTGCTTGAGCGCTCTGGTTAGATGCGGCTGGTCAAAATAGCCCGCTTCGTCAATCGTGTCGAAAATAGATGTGCCTTGCTCCAAAAGCATCGCAGCCCGTTGAGCGCGCTCGATTTGATGAATCTGGTTTTGGGTCAGGCCGGTGGCTTGTAAGAAGCGATGCCGCACCGTTCGGGAAGCCCGCTCTGGCGACTGGTCTTGTAACACTGCACTCACCAGCGGGTCACATACCAGTATCTCATTCCGCACCAACCGCCTGACAAACGTATCGGCATTATCATAATCGGGAAATTGCCAGGCCGAACCGTTTAGCCAGAAAGATTTACTGGCTGCCAGGGGCAAAGATGTCTCTGTATCCAGAAGGTTCTTTTGGGGTAAATGCGGCATAAACGTGCCAAGTTTAAACTTGAGCCAAAGAATCTCCGCCCCTTCAACATAACGCACCTCGCCCGCCGTCTTCAATGCACCTGTCACGACTATTTGTAGCTTGCCTTCATGTTTAACAAAGACCATATGCCAATGACTCTCGGCAGGCCGAATAGAAGAACCATCGCTCACTGTCCAGCCACGTGTAATTGTTTCTACGTAAGGCGAGTCTGACAATCTTTCCTCATGGATAAAACCCATGCTTTTGCTCCTAAATTGTCCATCTACTTTACCGTCCCAGTTACTAGCACCGCAATATTGTCGTTCTCTTTAATGGTATTTGAGCGTAGCGCCTTGTTTAGTTCATTATCCGAACTATAAATATATTTGCCCTGCGAAAGTCCCAGGTAGACCCGGCTATTACCTCGGCTGAAGCCCAGCATAATAAACTGCTGGTCAGGCCCATGCTCTTTGGGCTGACCTGGGGCGGTGATTTCTTTCCAGCCGCGTTTGGTTACAAATGCTTCACGATAGAAATCTGCGGCTTTCTGCGGATTTTCCCGCAAGGTAAAAACGCTGGCATCGCGCTCTTTAAGTTCCAGCGTTTCGGGCCACTGGTTCGCTACCGTAATTTGCTTGCTGATACTCAACGGATAGCGCTCCGCCCCAGACGGCTGGGGCAAATCATCCTTAATCCCCACGAAAAAAGCCAGGTACGCACAAATCAACGTCCCAAAAACCATTCCTAACGGAACCACCAATCTCCTCGCCGTTCGCATCAAATCCCCTTCTAGTTTTTATATTAGCTTTAGATAAATTTTTGCAAAAATTTATCTAAAGCTAATGATTTTCTGAGTTTTATCTGGCACTTAAGCAAAAGCCCCAAGACTCTTATTGTCCAACAATTCAAAATTCAAAATTCAAAATTGCGCTAATTATAACTTATAAACCAAAAAAGGGTGGCGGCGTTTTTCGCAAAACCAGCCGACACCCTTAGATGTGCGTCTTATGACGCTAATTTCAGTCAGTCAGTCATCAAATAGCTTTGAGCAGCGACCCAAAATGCTATCTTAAAAATCTATCAAGTTAGGCGTTGGCGACGAAGCCGCTGCCGCTCTCGTCCACTTCTTCTACCTGAACACGCTGCCCGGCACTTTCGGTGCTGGTGCTGGTCGGGCGGTCGCCCGTCGCCGGACGCTTGAAGATAAAGTAGCTGTTTTCGGTTTCGCCCAACGGACTAACCCCCGACAACTCCCAACCTTGCTGCCCGATTTGATCCAGATAGTTGCGGACAAAGCTGCTGCGCCGTTCGCCCCGACCAATCATCAATTGCTGGCCTTCGCTGCTAATCTGCCCTCGGAAGTTCACGTAGACTACCTTGTATTCCCAGCGCGCCCCATTGTAGGGGGTAGCGGGAGGAGCATAGGTAGATTGGGTCTGGGCCTGGCTCGGTTGCTCCTGGGTCGGAGGCGGAAAGCCTGTTCCCTCGCCGGTGGGGGCATCGCCGCTCTGCCGAGCGGCTTCAGTCACGGTCTGCTCCAACTTGGTCAGCCCGTTCTGAATCTCCTTAATAACCTGAGACAAAATGCCCTGCATCGAAGAGCCACCGTTAAAACGTTCGCTCATTTTGGTTTTTCCTTTCTTGTGACCGACGCGGCTGTCAATCACTCCCTGCGTAACATATAGGAAACGCTGCCGGATACCGTCTTTTGCCGCCAGACAGCCTTTTGTTCCGGTCAATATAGATTCTAGCACTTCCCCATTGCTAAAGAAAGGTTGACTGTGTTAGAGTTGTATTATAATAGTTTTTGAAAATTTTCACCGAAAATTTTCAAAAACTATAAAAAAGTAAAAAATTCTCTTTTACTCAAAACTGAAAAGGATTCAAACTTGTGGTTGATTTAAACGATGTTAAAGCGGCGCGGGCGCGGATAGACGGGTATGCGCGGCGGACTCCTATGGTGGAGGCCAAAGTTGTGAAGCAACCAGCCTATAATTATGGTAGTGGGTCGCTCTATTTGAAATTAGAATGTATACAAATTACTGGCTCTTTTAAGGCCCGCGGCGCGGTTAGCAAATTGTTCAGTCTGCCCGCCGGACAACTTGAGAAGGGTATTATTACTGCTTCGGGTGGTAATCACGGGCTGGGGGTGGCTTATGCCGGATGGCTGGCAAAAACACCCGCCACGATTTATCTACCCCACAACACGCCACCAGTAAAAGCCCAAAAGCTGGAAAGTTGGGGCGCAAAAGTAGTGATGGAAGGGGCAGTCTGGGACGATGCCAACCGCGCCGCTATGCTGGTAGCCGAGCGCGACGGGCTGGCCTACTTTCATCCTTTCGCTGATCCTGCTGTAATCGCCGGGCAGGGTACAATTAGCCTCGAAATTTTGGAAGACGTGCCGAATATAGATGTGTTGCTGGTTGCCATTGGTGGCGGCGGGTTGATTAGCGGCGTTAGTCTGGCGGCGAAAGCCTTGAATCCTGCCATCAAAATTATTGGAATTGAGCCAGTCGGTGCGCCGACCCTTTACGAGAGTTTGCAGGCCGGACGACCTATCGAATTGCCCGAAGTGAATACTGCCGCTAACACCCTTGCTCCCCGCGCCAGCGCTCAGATTAACTTTGATATAATTCGTCAGAACGTGGCTGAAATTGTGCTGGTGACGGATGAAGAGATGCGCGAGGCGGCCCGGTGGCTTTGGTTTGAACTGGGTATTGCCGCCGAACTGAGCGGCGCGGCGGCTCTGGCGGCTTTAATATCGGGCAAGGTACAACCTGCTCCGTCGCAAAACGTTTGCGCGCTGGTGTGTGGCGCTGGAACAGATGGATTTTCGTGATTGACACGCGAAAAAATTGACAAAGGCTTAATCCAGTGCTATATTTTCTATATATTAAAAATTAGGAAAATATTTTGCGTAAAATGACCATTACTTCTCAATGGATGAGAACTAAATTCAGGGTGTAGATGTATCTCTCTTTAACTCTACCTCAACTTCTCGCCCTACTTCTTCTGGCGGTAGTCGCGGCGTTGATTGCCGAATTAATTGTTGGCAACGCTCCCATTTTCGGCTTTATTGGCGCACTGGTTTTTTCGTTAGTTGGAGTATGGCTCTTTGTGAATATCCCCTGGCTCGAAGTCGCTTTTGAGCCGCGCCTGGAGGATTTGCCGGTAGTACGCGGTATTCTGGGAGGCGTTCTCGTTTCGGGCCTCTTTGCCTTCGTGCGGAAAAGAAGAAATATTTAAGTTTTCTGGTACAACTTAGGAGGCGTAGTCGAATATGCATAAGAATGAATTCATTCGGCAACTAGCCAGGGAAACATCCTTGCCTCAAAAAGAGGTAAACCAGGTTATCAAATGTAGTATTGACTTGATTGCCCGAACGCTACGTGAAGGCGATAAAGTTGTGCTGACTGGCTTTGGTACTTTTGAGATGCGTACCCGGCGCGAACGGCGCGGAGTTAATCCTCAAACTAAGGACGGCATTATTATTCCGGCCACCCAAACACCCGGTTTTACCGCCAGTAACAGCCTCAAATTGGCGGTAGTCGGTAATAAAATTGAACTACCCGATGGCATTGTTGTTGAAGAAAGCACGGGCGAGATACTTTCGTCAAATGGCGAAAGCGCGCCTACTCCCAAATCACGTGGTCGTAAAAAGGCTAAGGCACAGACTTAATTTTACTCTAATTCCTTTTCCAAGTTTTTGCACACCCTTGCCTACAATATTCGAGCCTGAATCGCCTTAGTGTTTTGTTTTTTTTACTTGACAGTAAATCAGGCTTATGCTACTATCAGTTGTAGTGAGGCGTAAAAAGCTCAAAGATTTAGTGAGCATTATCTCGACTGCGCTCATGCCGGGATAGGTAAGAAAGCGAACTGACAAGTTATGGAAGTTGACGAGACTAAAGAATCGGCTCTTTTAACATCCCCTAATCGGGTCAAACCGGGACGGGGTCGTCCCCCTGGTGGTTCTCGCGCTCGTGCCGCCACCTTAGAAAACCCCAATCACGAACAACTGGGTGGTAGTAATGGAAATGGTGCGTCCCACCTGGCTGACCAGGAATTAGTTGGTGATATTACCAGCAATGGCTCTACCATCGAAACTACCAAAGGTCGAATCAATGGGCGGGCGACCAGATTGAACCGCACTGACCGCTCGAACCCGGCCAAGATTAATGTTGATAAGCCGATTTTCACGCTGAGTGTGGCGGCTGATATTTTGGGCTTGCACCCGCGTACTTTGCGTATCTATGAAGAACATGGGCTGGTGGTACCACATCGCACCCAAACACAGCGCCGCCGCTATTCTCAGAATGACATCAAGAAATTTCAGTTTATTCAATTCTTGACTCGTGACCGGGGTGTAAATCTCAACGGGGTTAAAATTGTGCTGCAAATGCTGGATGAACTGCGTAAAAACGTGAACGAGCCGGTGCGCCTTATCTTCCCGGACTACCAGCAAGCCGATTAAAAGTCGTAGGGGGTTTGATTTATCAAACCCGCTTCTAAAGATTGATAAGGGTTTGACTCATCAAACCCAATTGCTCTTTCATTTATAATATACTTTGTGCTACAATTATCCTGGGATTGACTGACCCAGGATTTTGTTTATAATTTTCGGAAAGAAAAAACATGTCTGCCGCAATTATTCCTGTTCTTATAACGGTTTCCTTGATGGTTGCGCTAGGTTCGGTGGCGCGCGCTCTCAATCTTGTCGCACCCACGGCAGCCGCCTTACTGAATAATATTGTGATGAGCTTCTTCTTGCCCGCGCTAGTCTTTACTGGTATCAAGAAGGCTCAGGCCACTCAGACCCAATTTGTTAAGGGTTCTGGTGGGCAGGTTCAAGCTTCGGCTCTTTCGCCGGATTTACTGCTTATCCCGGTGGTGGCTTATGTTACCATCGCGGTTTGTGGCATTTTGGCTTTTTTGGTAGGCAAATTTATCTTTCGGATGAACCGCCCGCAGATGGGTGCGTTTTTGTTAACTTCTATGTTCGGTAGCACCGCCTTTATCGGGATTCCGCTTATTACGGGAGTTTACAACGAAAAAGATTACGGCAAAACTGTCAGTGGACAGGCGCTACTGCAACATACTTTTTACAGCGAATTGGGTAGCCTGTTGCTGCTCGTTTCGGTCGCCATCCTGATTGCCTCCTACTATGGCGAACGCACCTACGCCGAAAAACCTAGTTTCTGGCGCAATCTGTTAGCCGTCCCTAAATCCGGCCCATTTTTGGGGATGCTCCTGGGCTTGCTTTTTTACACCGAGGATATTCCCGGCCCGGTGCTGGATACGCTGAACACGCTGGCTCAGGGTACGCTGCCGATTATGATGTTTTCGCTCGGTCTCACGATTGTCTGGAAAGATGTTCGCGCCCAGCTACCTAAAATTCTGAGCATGAACTTTATCAAGCTGATTGTAGCACCGATTGTAGCGCTGCTGCTGGCCCAGTATTTCAAGATGGACTCGGTCAAGCAAAGCGTAATTTTGCTGGATGCCGCCACGCCTGCGATTGTAATTTGTCTGGCCTACGCTGCCGAATATAAGCTTGACCGCGAATTTGCCAGTACCTGCATTTTCTCCAGCTTTTTCTTTGCGCTGATTACGCTGCCCGTTGTCTCTAATCTTTTGCCACATTAGCCAGGAGTCTCGCTTAAATGAACGTACTCCTGATAATTGTTCTGGCACTCACCCCGGCCCTTTTCTGGATGTGGTGGTACTACCGCAAAGACGTTTACGACAAAGAACCAATGCGTTTACTGGCGCTGGTTTTTGTCCTTAGCGCCCCTCTTTCGATCCTGTGTGGCCTGTTCGAGTTCACGATTGATGGCGGCACCCAGGCGCAACTTTCCCAAAAATCCGGCTTGCTTTTGGCGATGGTATTTTATTTTGGCGTGGTCGGCGTGGTCGAAGAAGTCGCCAAGTTTTCGGTAGTGATGCTGCTAATCTACCGTCACGACGAATTTAACGAGCCGATGGACGGTATCATCTACGCCACCGCTTCGGCGCTCGGCTTCGCTACCCTCGAAAACTTCTTTTATATGCTCGACCAGGGCGTTTCGATTATTCTTTTGCGTGGCCCGGTCAGCACGCTTGGTCATATTCTTTTCTCGGCGCTATGGGGCGCGGCAATAGGACTGGCCCGCTTTGAAACTCGTGGAGCGCGTCCCCGCCGCACCATTGCGGGTGGTCTGGTTCTGGCGATTGTCGCGCACGGCGGGTTCGATGTGCTTATTTCGCTAGGCACTTTCTTTCCTGGCTTTTCCTGGCTTTCCTTGCTGGTGCTGCCTTACCTGGGTATTCTTTATTTTCTTATTTCGCGCCAGATTGCCCACGCTCTGCATATCTCCAAATTCAACCCCCGCAATATAATACAACGGTTGCGCCAGGGTCATTCCGATGTGATTGTTGTTCCCGTCCCGCGCTACGTCCCCAACCCCAACGCCTACCGCTTCCGAGGTCAACCCCCCTCCGACAATCCCGACCCTCACCAGCCTTCCGAATATAAGAATGAGGATTAATTGAAACCAAAATCGAATTGAAGATGAAGGGGCAAGGCTATGACCGTTCAAACCGATTTTTCAGAAGCGGATTTACCTGAAGAGCTAGAAGAAGATGAGAGCAAAGACACCTTTGAACACGCCGTGATTTGTGCAACCCTGCTTCGTCAAGTAGGTAATTTTCTGTCAGACAACAACTTAGGTTGGGTATTGGATAGTACCGTCGAGTATCGATTTTCAGCCTGGAAAACCAAAACGCTGGGCCACTGTCCTGATGTCTCCTTCATCAAACAGGAACGGTTGCCTAAGAATCTGCGAACTTATCCCGAAATCGCGCCCGACCTGGCAATTGAAGTAATTTCTCCCGACGATAAAATCTATGATATTCAAGCTAAAGTGAAGTTGTATCAACACCTGGGCGTAAGTTTGGTTTGGATAGGTTACCCATTTGATCGAACGGTAGCTATTTACCGATTAAGTGAGGGGTTGCTGCCTCAAACAGTTAACGAGGTCGGTATACTAGATGGGGAAAACGTAATTCCTGGCTTCAAGCTACCCTTGAGCGAAATTTTTGACTATCCGCCATCCCCCGATAAATTGGATTATGCCGCAGATGATACGATTGACCCAATATAAAGGGAAAGCAAGCGCGGAAAAGTCCATTGGCGGAGCAATGTCATACAAGAGCGGGGTAATTCTGTGGGACATTGCTCCGCCAATGGACTTTCCTTTGTCCCAATCTTTCCAACCAACGAGCCGTGCTGCTTCATGATATAATATTCAATCGCGACACAGGAAGTACCTTCGCCCGAAAATTAGGGGCGAGGCAAAGTTTGAAGGAATGAAGCGAAGTTGGATATTAGCAATCTACATTCGGGTAATGTGAAGCAGCGCGAGGCGCTGGATAAAATAATCGCGGTTACGCTTGGTTCGGCGGCGGCAAAGGCCGGGCTACGGGTGGGAGACCGCTTGATGGCGGTGAACGGCAAAGCGACCCGCGACTTGATTGATTATCATTTTGAGGCAGTCGAGGCGCGGGTAAAGCTGACGATTGAGCGCGACGGGCAGACCCTGGTTATTCGGCTCAAGAACGCGGCGGGCGAACCACTCGGCCTGGAATTTGCCGCGCCGACCTTCGATGGCATTACCGTTTGCAACAACGATTGCCCCTTCTGCTTCGTCTACCGCACACCCAAAGGCTTTCGACCCACCCTTTATATTAAGGATGACGATTTTCGCTATTCGTTTATGTACGGCGGCTTTGTTACGCTGACCAATTTGAAAGAGCAGGATTGGCAGCGCGTTATCGAGCAGCGTCTGACCCCGCTCTATGTTTCGGTTCACAGCACCGATTTGGATTTGCGTCGCCGCTTGCTCGGCAACCAGACCGCGCCGGATATTCTGGAACAACTCCAACGCTTGATTGCCGCCGGAATTCAGGTGCATACCCAGATTGTGCTTGTTCCCGGCGTAAACGATGGCCCGCACCTCGAAAAAACCGTGAATGACCTGGCGGCGCTTTATCCGGGCGTACAAACTGTGGCGGTTGTGCCGGTTGGTCTGGCGGGTGGGCCGGGCTACGAGGGAGACCGCCGCAAGAGCAGCCGCCAGCACGGGCGCGGCTTCGAGAACCGCGAAGTTATGCCGATGCGCCCCTTCGCCGGGTCGGAAGCCGGGCCGATTATCGAGGCGGCGCACGCCTGGCAAAAGCGGTTCAAGAAAAATCTGGCAACCCCGTTTGTCTATCTCTCCGACGAATTTTATCTGCTGGCAGGCCGCGATGTGCCGGGCCGCGCTCACTACGAAGAGTTTGACCAGATTGAAAACGGTGTCGGGCTGGTGCGGCGCTTTCTGGACGACTGGAAGCGCACCGAAAAGAAATTGCCCACCGCACTTGCCCGTCCGCTTTCCGTTACCCTGGTCACGGCGGAACTGATTACGCCAACCTTCCAGCCTATCATCGAGCGGCTTAACACAGTCGAGAATTTGCACTTTAATTTACTCACTGTGGTTAACAAAGCACTCGGCTCTAGTGTTACCGTCGCCGGATTATTGACGGGTCGCGATGTAATTGACGCGCTGCTGGCTTTGCGCGATAGTAGTACAGAATTAGGCGAAGTGGTGTTTTTGCCGCAAGTAATGCTCGACAAAAAAGGCTACGGTGGTCGCTTCTTAGACGATTTGACTCCTGAAGACGTAGAGCAAGCCACGGACTGCAAAGTAGTCACGGCGGGCCTGATGAGCGAGGTATGGGACGCGCTGAACGAATTACAAATTCAGAATCTGGTCGAAAAAGTAGTTGCAACTGTCTAAAGTTCTGCTATAATTTACTTAACGCGGGTGGGGTCAAAAACGACTTCACCCGTTTTTTATGACTTTTCGGGAAATGTGAAATAAGACACTGCAAAAATTCGAAAAGTCGCGTTTAATACTAAGTAAGGATAAGTTAGCAACACTGTTTCTTCTCACAGGCAGAAGATTTTCGCAGTCACACATGTAACGGTAAGTGGGTATATATTTTTAAGTAAACGCCTTTGCGTGGGTAGCTAAGTTGTTACCATTGTTGTCATCGTTTCAGCCGATAATTTAGCCAATATATTAGTTGGAAATTGGTAAGGAGAAAGAATTTTATATGGAGTATTCTACTGTATCTGATCCGCCGACCAGTTCGGTTCGTCTTAATAATCCCAACCTCAATTCGCTTAGTGTGCTTTTCACCGAGGCTAAATTAAACGAGATGGCGCGCAGCCTTGACCGATATTACGCCTTGCTCAAAACTTTGATGACCACCCCGGCGGTGATTCATCACGATGAACTGGTGCTTTTGCGCCGCCGCGCCGCCCAGCCTGATTTGGGGACAACTATACTGGCTGGTTCGCAGGCTCAGTTACGCCTTGCAGTCGAGCTTTTGCGATTGGGTCGCCGAGCCGAGGGTTTTGCCTTGCTGAACCAGATTGAGGAACGCCTGCCGATTTCGGCTTCTGCTGAAGAAAATGAATCGAGCATACTGGCCTACGGATTGTGGCTGGCGTTACTCCGCGCTTCGGTGGGCAATACCAACGCCGCGCACGATTTGGGTCACCGTCTTGCCTCTGCCAGCCCCGACAAGGCCACCGCCGAGGCTATTCGTAGCTTCTTCCGCAAAATGAACCAAACGATGCAGTAATCGCCATGATTACGCTCACGACTGATTTTGGCCTGGAAGATGGCTACGTTGGTATGATGAAGGGTGTAATCTATTCAATCAATCCTGCCGCCCTGCTGATTGACCTGACTCATTCGATTGAGCCTCAAAATATTCAGCAGGGCGCTTTTTTGCTCCACAATGCCTATCGCCACTTCCCGCCCAACACCATTCATCTGGCAGTGGTTGACCCCGCCGTTGGGACTGACCGCCGCGCTATTTGTTTGGTTGTACCTGAAATTGGTCTGTTCGTTGGCCCGGATAACGGCCTCTTTTCCTATATTATCGAAACGGAACGCGCTCGTGGTGCGGCTCTGGCTGCTTATGAACTGGACAACCCAACCTATCACCGCCTTGAAGTCAGCCACCCTTTTCACGGACGCGATATATTTGCGCCTGTCGCGGCTTATTTGAGTAAAGACGAACCACCACAAAACCTCGGCACACGTTTGGATGTAACCCAATTACAATTGCTGGAAATTTTTAGACCGAAAGTAAGGCCAAACGGCAAAGGCCGTATTATCGAAGGTCAGCTTATTCATATTGACCACTTCGGCAACCTCATCAGCAACATTCCGGCGGCTTTGTTAGGCGACCTGACTACTGCCCAGCGCGAAAAAATCAAAATAACCTGTGAGTGGAACAAAGTTACCGGCCTGAAAGAAACCTATGGGCAAACCAAGAAAGGCAAGCTAGTTGCGCTCGTCAGCAGTGGCGGCTTTATCGAACTCGCCCGCATCGGTGGTCGCGCCGACCTGTACGCCGGAGTAGAAAGCGCTGCCAAAATCAAGCTCGGCACCAAATTCACCCTCACTTATTCCATGAATTAGTTTGAACCGCAGAGGACGCAAAGGACACAGAGGAAAATTCACCACGGATGCACGGAGAAACACAGAGAATAAAGCATAAAAATTCACCACGGATGCACGGAGAAACACGGAGAATTTTATAAAATCTTGGCGTTCTTTGCGTCTTGGCGGTTCGTCCTTAAAACTCAAAATTCAAAATTTTCTTATTCCTGCTCGAACACGCCGCTTTTGCCGCCGCTTTTGTAGCCTAGCCGAATGTCGCCGATACGCATGGCCCGGTCTACCGCCTTGACCATATCGTAAATCGTAAGGGCTGCCGCGCTTACTGCCGTCAGCGCCTCCATTTCTACCCCGGTCTGTCCGCTCGTTTTTACTTCGGCTTCAATTAGAATAGCCGAGCGTGCCTCGTCATAGTCAAAGCGCAAATCAATCCCGGTCAGCAGAATCGGGTGGCACATCGGGATAATTTCGTGGGTCTTCTTCGCCGCCATAATCCCGGCCACCTGCGCTACCGCCAGCACGTCGCCCTTTTTGGCGCGACCCTCGCGGATTAGCTGCAAGGTCGCCGCTTCCATCACCACCTCGCCCCGCGCCACCGCCCGCCGCTCGGTCACATCCTTCGCCGACACATCCACCATCCGCGCCCGCCCCGCCTCGTTGAAATGGGTGAGGGAGTTATTCGGTTGTTCGTTTTCTTTGGTCATTATCCTCTTTCCAATTCAAAAACCAAATTCTAGTGCTGAAATTTTGTGATGTTACAATCATTTTCAGGGCGAAGGTACTACGGTTGTAATTATAATGCAGCCTGGAAATTATGACAATGTAGCTGGCTTTTTAGCTATACATAAACTTTTGGCTTGGGTTCATTCGCCCAGAAATAAATTTCGGGGCGTTCTTCCGGGACATATTAATCTCACGAATTAAACCTTAATCTGCCGTTTGGAGAATCGTAGCTTCTGTGTTTAACCTATGGCAATGGGAAAAATCGAGGGCGTAGCTCCCTTCTACAGAAATTGGGGTTGGGAAAAATCGAGGGCGCAGCCCTCTCCTACAGCGAAAAAGCGAAAAAGATTTTGTCAACAAAAAGTTCATTGACGGAGCAATGTCTCACAATCACCTCAAATCTTGTGAGACATTGCTCCGGCAATGGACTTTTCCTGCGCCCGTTTTTAGGCTTTGGCTAAAACCTCGACTAGCGCGTCAATTTCTTCGCGCAGGTTCATTTCGGTGCAGCAGAACAGCAAACTATCGGCGTACTCAGGGTAGAGCTTGCCGAGCGGATAGCCGCCAATAATGCCAGCAGCACCACAAGCGGCCTGAACTTTCTCGACGCTGCGATTGCCAGTGCAGCGCACCGCAAATTCGTTGAAGAATGGGCCGTTGAAAACCAGTTCGTAGCCATCGAGTTTGGCGATTTGGTCGGCGGCGTAGTGGGCCTTGTGGTAGCACTGCTCGGAAACCTGTCGCAAGCCCTGTTTGCCCATTGCCGAGAGATAAATCGTGACAATCAGGGCAATCAGTCCCTCGTTGGTGCAGATGTTACTGGTGGCTTTTTCGCGCCGGATGTGCTGTTCGCGGGTTTGGAGGGTGAGGACGAAGCCACGCTTGCCGTTTTTATCGAGAGTTTGCCCGACGATGCGGCCCGGCAAATGGCGCACATACTGGGTGCGGCAGGTGAAAATGCCAACGTAAGGCCCGCCAAAAGAAGGTCTCATTCCGAAAGGCTGGCCTTCGCCGACCGCAATGTCCGCGCCGCACTCGCCGGGAGGCTTGAGCAATCCCAGCGCGGTGGGGTAGGCCGAAACCACTAATAGGGCGTTTTTGGCGTGAGCGGCATCCGCCAGCGTTTGCAAATCGTGAATTTGTCCGAAGAAATCGGGCTGCTGTACCATGAGGGCGGCGGTATTTTCATCTATTGCATTGATGGCTTCTTCCAGCGTGTTGAACTCGACCACCTCAATGCCCTGCGGCTCGGTGTAGGTACGCGTGACTGCCCGTGAGTCGGGATGTACCGAACGCGGTATAATCACCTTGCGCCGCCCGGTCACGTTTACCGCCATAATCGCCGCTTCCGCCAGCGCACTTGCCCCGTCGTACATGGAAGCGTTGGAGACATCCATGCTGAAAAGCTCGCCCATCATGGTCTGAAATTCGTAAATGACCTGAAGCGTACCCTGGCTAACTTCGGGCTGGTAGGGCGTGTAAGCGGTGAAAAATTCGGAACGGCCCGCCATGTGGCCCACCACGCTTGGTACGTAATGATGGTAAGCGCCCGCGCCCAAGAAGCAGGGATGCTCGTTCAGGTTCTGGTTTTTCGTTCCAATCTGGCTCAACAGGCGAGTTGCTTCCAGTTCCGAAAGGGCTTTGGGTAATTTTAATTCAGGGAAGCGCACCTGTTGCGGCACGACCTCGAAAAGCTCTTCAATTGATTTAACGCCCAGGCTATCGAGCATGGCCTGACGCTCGGCTTCGGAATGTGGTACGTAATTCATTTTCTAATTTAAATTTCTATTCTAGTATTTAGCGCCGGATTTATTAGCGGTGGCGACGAACGATTAACCCGGCTCAAATCGTCCATCTTTTATTTTCCTGGGCTTAATTATACTACTTTTGCTTGCACCGACAATTTAATCCTGGTGATTTCTTAGTGTTTTGAAAATTTTCGCGAAAATTTTCAAAACACTAAGAAAAAGCACTGTTAATAATTATGCTTTGCCGCCCGGTGGTATTACGAGATTGACCACGATTGGCTCAGGGCCGTTGCGGACTATTACCCATTCGGAAATAGTGTCGGGCGACGGGTTAATTTCCTGGTGTGGCAGGAAAGCCGGGATAAAGATAAACGAACCCGGCTCAACCCCGTCTTCATGTTCAAGTTGTTCGCCCCAGCGAATTTTGGCGTTGCCGGAGCGCACGTAAATGACCGTCTCCTGGTCGCCATGATGGTGCGGGGCGCTTTCGATGCTGGGGTCAACGTAGGTAACACCGGCCCACATTCCCTTTGAGCCAGTCAGCGAAGCCGAAATTGCCGCCAGCCGACGCATACCGGGAGTCTGGGCTGTCTTATCGTCAAAATCTTCCGGGCGCACCACCCGCACCCGGTATTCATCTTGTAGCGTTTCGTGTAGATGGGGATGGGTCTGTTCGTCGGCGCTCCCTGCCATAGTTTTAACTCCCGGCTACTTGCCAATCATGATTTTGTAATCCGCCGCGCTCATCAATGCCTCTGCCTCAGCGCTATCCGATGGCTTCACTTTGATAATCCAGGCGGTGTAAGCATCCTTGTTAATCAGTTCGGGGCTGGTGGTTACGTCTTCGTTTACAGCGGTGATTTCGCCGCTAATCGGGCTGAACAAATCGGACACGGTCTTGACCGACTCGACCACGCCGAATTGCTCGTTCTGCTTGACTGTATCGCCGACTTTGGGCGTTTCGACGTACACAATATCGCCCAGTTCGTCCTGCGCGAACTCGGTAATACCAATTACCGCTTCATCGCCTTCCATCTTCAACCATTCATGCTCTTTGCTATACTTCAAATCTTCGGGAAAATTCATCGAGATTTCTCCTATTCCTAAATTGCGCTTTATGATTAAAATAATTCACCACGGAGGCACGGAGACACGGAGTTAAATTCAATTCTTTTAAATTTCCCTCTGCGTCCTCTGCGGTAAACAATTCCAGTTTAATTAACTCCGTATTTCTCTGTGTCTCCGTGTCTCCGTGGTAAACTTCTTCTGATTATTTCTGCTTGTCCGGCCTGGTATAGAAAGGCGTTTTGACGATTACTGCTTCGGTGGGTTTGTTGCGAATGATGATTTGCAGGCTGGTGCCGATGGTGGAATGGGCGGTGGGGACGTAGGCCAGCCCGATATTTTTGCCCAGTGTGGGCGACGGCGCGCCGCTTGTCACTTTGCCGACTACTTCGCCATTAATCGCTACTTCGTAGCCGTGCCGGGCGATGGCGCGGTCTTTCATCTCGAAGCCGACCAGTTTGCGCTTTGGCCCGGCGGCTTTTACTTTAGCAATCGCCGCTTTGCCCGTGAAATCGCCTTTGTCCAGCTTGACCGCCCAACCTAACCCGGCATCGAGCGGGTTGGTGCTGGCATCAATATCGTTGCCGTAGAGGGCCATTTTTGCTTCCAGCCGCAAAGTATCGCGTGCGCCCAACCCGACGGGCAGCAAGCCTTTGTCTTTACCCGCGCTCATCAGCAAATCCCACATTTTATCGGCGTGCTGGCGCGGGAAGAAAAGCTCAAAGCCATCTTCGCCCGTGTAGCCGGTACGGGCCAGCATTACCTTTACGCCGTTAATCTCGCCCTGCCCGCAATGATAATATTTAATTTCGTCCAGGTTGGTGTTGACGAGCGGCTGCACAATTTCGATAGCTTTCGGCCCTTGCAGCGCCAGCAAAGCGGTATTATAGGAAGCATTTTTCAAGCGGCAATCGGGATTTTTGATGACCAGACTTTCCAGCAGCCAGTCGTAATCTTTATCTATATTGGAAGCGTTGACCACCAGCAAATATTTATCGGGCAAGCGATAGATAATCAAATCGTCCGCAATGCCGCCATCAGGGTAGCAGAAAAAAGTATAGTGGGCCTGCCCAACTTCCAGCTTTGATACATCGTTGGTGGTGACGTATTGCAGGAAATCCAGCGCCTGATAGCCGCTAACCTCGATTTCTCCCATGTGGCTCAAATCGAACAGGCCCGCCGCCGTCCGCACTGCCTGGTGTTCCTCGATAATGCCGCTATATTGCACCGGCATCAGCCAGCCCCCGAACCCAATAGTCCGTGCGCCATACTTTACGTGGGTATCATAAAGCGGCGTTTTTAGCAATTCCGAATTAGCCTGACTCATCAACTGGCCCTTTCTTTAGTTTAGCTGGTAAGCAGCATTTGCTGGATATTTTAGACTGCTTTAATACCAGTGTCAAACGTATAGAATTGCTTTTAAATTCAGGAACACCGATGAACGCAGAGAACCACAGATGGACACGGATAGGTTTCAGTTTTCAGTCGTCAGTTTTCAGGTGAGCATCAATGTTTTACGTTGAGGTAAAGAGTTCCCGGACATGAATGTCTGGGCTAAGAAAAGGTTGAGTTAGTTCTTAGCCCGGACATTCATGTCCGGGTTAGCTCATTGTCACTCCTGCCCGCGACTGTCACCTTGCCGAAGGAAGGGTCTCTGGCTCATGTGCGTCAACTTAAGCCTTTTCCTTAAAATCGGTACTTCGGGGCGGTTCGCCCTGGACAACCCTACGGGCCGAATTACTGGCTCCGAAGCTCAAGCGGATTAAAATCCACTGAATACCCCTAAATTACAGCAAATTGCAGTGGAATTGAGCTAGGTCTTTGCGTAGGGCGAAGCGCATACGCCCTTGAACGCTGTGCCAGGTCAACCAGGGCGTATGCGCTTCGCTCCTACTCCTATTTACGACTTAATTTCTTAAAGACCATCAAACCACTGAATACGGCTCGATTGCCTTTTTGTATCCAGTGGTTTTCAAACCACTTGAGCTACGTAGCCAGTAATTCGGCCCGTAGGGTTGTCCAGGGCGAACCGCCCCGAAGTACCAACTGAAATAATTACTCCCAATTATTTTGGGGTCTTCGCACCAAAGCCAGAATGTGATATTATTCTCTAAATTTCAGCAGCATTAGAGGTGTTCTGGCAGTTATAAATAAGCAAAATAAGGGGTAATATTTTATGTTTGACCGCTTCAAACCGCAAAGTAAACCTAACGGGCGCACCCAACCGGGTGATGTTATCGAAACCGATATAATGCCGCCCGAAAACGAGATTAAATTTTCGACCCGCGCTAAAGTCTGGACGATAGTTATTTTCGTAGGTATCGCTCTGGCGTTGGTATTTCGGGTGGGCGAAGTTTTGCCGCCTTTTATCTGGGCGCTCGTTACCGCCTTCGTTTTCAACGATTTGTTGACCGCCCTGACCAAACGCACGGGTAGACCGCGCTGGCTCTGGGTGACGGTGGTTTTTTTGGCTTTCTTCGCCATTATCGGTGTACTGCTCTTTACGGTGGTTCCTTCCACTAGCCGCCAGCTTGAAGCGTTCGCTAAAGATGTGCCGAAATTGCGGGCCGATTTGGATAAACAACTGAGTGAAAATGATACTTTGAATGTAGGTGGTATCAGCGTCTCGTCGGCTACGGTACGTACTGGTATGACCAATTTTTTGGATAAAGTGCCGGAAACGGTTAATAGTATTGGGCCGGAGTTGCTTAGAGGAACGTTTCATATTGCGATTGATTACGTGGTCTACCTCATTGCGACGCTTTATTTAATGCTGATGGGTAGCAAGCCCGTTTTTAATTTTATCAACACGTTACCATTGAGCTTCCGGGGCGAAATACGCGCTCTGGTAATACGGATAGATACGGTGCTGGGTGCTTATATCAAAGGTCAGTTTTTGCTAATTGGCATCATGAGCGTGGCCTCGTTTGTCGTTCTCACTGTAATGCAGGTGCGCTACTCGCTGGTGCTGGCGATAATGGTGGGGGTGCTGGAACTTGTCCCTTTCATCGGGCCATACCTTGCCATCAGTATTTGCTGTGCCGTAACTTTTTTCCAGCCCGAACATGCTTACGGCTTACCAACCGTAATAGCAGTAATTATTGTGGGCGTGGCCCTGTTTGTCCTGCGCCAGCTTGAAGATTACCTGATTATTCCAACCATCATCGGGCATATCGTCGAACTACATCCTTTGCTGGTCATTTTTACGGTAGTGGCGGCGGCAGCTTTGCTTGGCCCGATGGGGCTTCTATTGGGTGTGCCGATGGTGGCAGCGTTTAAAATTATCGTGGGCTATCTTTATTACAAGCTGGTAGATGCTGACCGTGAGAAAATTGTCTTGCCTACCAGCGCAACTTTCGATGATTTGATGGCTTTATTGGCCCAAAAAGCGAACAAGCGGTTGCTGATTGGTATTACCAAAGCAGCAACTTTCCTGGAAGACCCGGAGAACTTGCGCCCGCTACAGCAATTTTGTATCGCCCACCAAATTGACCTGGCTTTCAACTGCGGCGATGAGGAATTGACCCGTAAGCTCCGAGATTTTGGCTTTACCGTAATTGAAATGACCCAGGAACATATCGTAGCTCATCCTGAAGCGGTGCATCATTATGCTGAACTTTAGCGTGCGGGCGGCGGAACTGCCCGATTTGGCTTATTGTCTCGAAATAGATGCTTCCTACATCACTACTCACGTCTGGCAGATGGAAGAACGTTTCGAGCGGATAGACCAGGACGACGAACCGCCCCCGCGCCCGTCCACTCCTAAAAATCGCGGCAAAATCGTCGGCAAAAGTACGCCCACGCCGCCCGAAGAATTTCGGGTAAATTTGCGTCCCAGCCGATTGCCACGCCCGTTAGCGGTACCTTCGCCCTGGAACGAGCAGCAACTTTTAGCCGAATGGAAAAAGACCGATTTGCTGTTGGTCGCGGAAACCAATCCTGAAATAATTACCAGCGATACGGGCGAAGAATTGCACACTCAGCCTGAAATTATCGGCTATATCGGATTGAGCGTAGATGGGCCGCGTCACCTGGGCTGGATTTCCAGTCAGGCGGTGCAAATTGATTACCGTCGGCAGGGTGTTGGTCGCACCCTGCTGACCGAAGCCTTGCATTGGGCTGACCGCAACCGCCTGCGCTCCGTCATGACCGAAGTCCAGACCAAAAATTATCCTGGCATCCAGTTTTTACAAAAAAACAAATTCTTCTTCTGTGGTTACAACAGCGCCTATTACCCTACTCGCGAAATTGCCCTTTTCTTTGGCCTGCGTCTCGAACGCTTGACTTAAAAGTTGAGGTTGAAAAATGAATCAGCAAACTATAACCGATTATATTTTGCAGTACCGTAGCGTCTACACCCGCAAAGCCATTACCGAGCAACTTATTAACACTGGCTACAATCCTGCCGAAGTAGAAGAAGCCTGGCGAATGGTGGGGCAGATGCAAGCCACTACAATGGGTCTTACTACCCGCCCTCGTTTGAGAAGTAATCCGCGTTACTGGGTTGCTCTTCTCACCTTCGTGATAATTATACCCCTCATTATCGGCATTTTTACTTCGTTTGCTTATCAGGCCAGCCGCCGAGGTGGAGACATGTACGGCAGTGGTGCGCTCACTCCCATGCTTTTCATGATAGTCGCGGCCTTAATTCTAGGCGCAATAATTACCGCTCTCATGTGGAAAAAAGACCAGTTTATCTCAAGAGGGATACTTTACGGGATGATATTGTCGGTTGGCTTACCTTTTATTCCCCTTGCTATCATTTTCGGAACTTGCATTGTTGCTAGTGGCCCTACTTAGAGCCTATCCCAATAGGGGCGCAATTATGGTCTTTAAGAAATTAAGCCGTAAATGTAGGGGCGAGGTTTCCTCGCCCAAAAATCGAACGCCGAGGTAATTTGTATTAACTATCCCGGTAATTCTTTATTCGATGCTGGGCGTAAATATATTTGGGTTGCATTTGCCGACTCCTTTTGGCATTAATCCGAACTGGGTGCTGTTGGTACTCTCTAGCCCGGTAGTCTGGTGGGGTGGCTGCATGGATGTTCCACTCCGGGGCGTATCAGGCGTTGCGTAATCGTACCCTCGATATGAATGTGCTGGTCAGTTTGGGCGTGCTGGTGGCCTATTTATTTAGCCTGTTTGCCACGTTGTTTGCGCCGGAAGTAGAAGACCAGTTACGACGCAGCGGCAATGCTGGTTACGTTTGTCTTGTTCGGTCACTGGATGGAGATGCGTAGCCGTCGGGGTTCGTCGGATGCGCTCAACGCGCTTTTGCGATTGGCTCCAAGTCAGGCTAATGTAATCGGTCAGGACGGCGAAATTAAAATTGTGCCAGTCGAGCAGGTGTAGGTAGGCGATTAGCTTTTGCAACTGGCTGCCGCCGCCGAAACCGACTCGGAACACCCGTTGGCCCGAACCATTGTCGAGGAAGCCAAAACTCGAAAGTTAGCCTCGTTGGAATACAATCAATTCCAGTCAATCGCGGGTGGTGGCGTGCAAGCCATCGTAGCAGGTCGCACGGTGCTGATTTGATTGGCATGCCAAAATTGCTGGCGGACAACAAATTAAACTTGACCGCCGCCGTTAACGAAAAGCTATCCAGCTTGCAAACTCAAGGCAAAACCGTAACGGTTGTGGCATTAGACGGGGTAGCGCTGGGCCTGATTGCGGTGGCTGACCGCCTCCGTCCCAGTTCTCGCCAGGCGATTAGCGAGTTAAAGGCATTGGGTATTCAGGTAGGAATGTTGACGGGTGATAACAAGCGCACCGTCCTACCGCCGCCGGAGTGCTGTACCCGCTAGGCATCTTGCTCAGGCCGGAAATCGGCGCACTGGCAATGAGCGCGAGTTCGATTACGGTAGCCCTCAACGCGGTATTACTAAAAGGGGTCGAGAACAAGTTGCGCGCTTAAAAATCCGAAGATTTAACCACAGATGAACACAAATTAACACAGACGGGGACAGGATTTTTTATAATTTAGTGTATTCAGCTAGGGCGTTGGCAATCTCCGCATTTCGTTGTTGGCGAAGCTGAGTAGTAAAGTTAAAGATTTTTCGCTATAATAGAGTTATTGTCAAGCCGAATAAAGTTTTGGTTCATTC
>JBBQXW010000085.1:0-24152 GCA_038209275.1 Chloroflexia bacterium
ACTACCTCTGAACTGAAGCTTCTCATAGAAAAAGTGGGTTACTTTGTCGCCAACATTGGGTTCACCTGGATGACCCCAGCCACTGGGTACTTCGCCCGCCTTATCCCAACGCGCTTCACGATTGCGGTCGCGCTGGCTCAAACGGCGGAGTGGGCGAACAAAAGAGCCAGCCGTGCGAGAGATCGTACTAGAAATGAGTGACCCAGGGGGTGCCTTATAGAAAGGGGCGAACTTATCCGGGAAGCCGGGCATAGTACAGCCAATGCAAATACCGCCAGTGTTCATACAGCCGCCGACGTGATTAATTGCGCCTCGCGAGGTAATGTTGCACTGCACTACTGGCCCCCAGCAGCCGATTTCTACCAGACATTCTTTATCGCCATATTCCTGGGCGAAAGTGCCTTCCTCGTAATATCCGGCGCGACCACACTGGCGATGCACCGTCTCTTTGAACATCCAGGCCGGACGGCCCAGTTCATCAAACTCCGGCAAAGGCCCCATTCCCTGCAAGAACATCAGCACCGTAGCTACCGTCTCGGTGAAATTATCGCCAACTGGAGAGCAACCGGGGATGTTAATCACTGGCAGACCTAAAGCGCTGCGGTAATCCTTGCCCAGGTAATCCATCAGGCTCATCGAGCCAGTGACATTGCCCATTGCTGCCGGGATGCCGCCCCAGGTAGCACAAGTGCCAATGGCAATCGAGGCTGCCGCGCCAGGCGCTAAACGTTTAATCCATTCGGCGGACGGCACCGGCTTTGCTTCGTAGGAGTCGCCAATACCGCTCGTACCCATTGCCGACCAGTAGCCGCCGGTAGCGGCAGCCAGACTCTCGTCCGCAATCGAGCCTTCTGCAATTACCACATAAGGCGCATCTAGCTTACCTTCCCAGGCCCGGTGAAACATTTCAATAAATTTCTCGCCAGCCTCAACCGATAATACAGGGTGAGAAAGGATAAGTTTGGGCAAGCCGGGAATGGTGCCATTGAGCAAATCTTCCACTTTGGGGGCAGTCGCACCGAGAACCGCCACCGAGCAGCCGTCACAACTCATTCCTGCCAGCCAGAAAGCATAGACTTTTTCGAGCGGCCCTTTGAAAGGTGCTTGCTGCAAAACAGCCTGAGTTTCGGGAACGTTGCTTTCCGCTTCTTTGTGAGGAGCCAGTCCGCTTGGTTCGGCTGTCTGCGGGCCTGCCGGGGCGACTAGCGTATCAGCCGTTTGGCTAGGAGCTTTTACTGACATCTTGCTTACTCCTTTGGTGTGGTGGGCTACTAAGTTAGCGAACCCGATAATTGCGGTGACGAAGTAGCCATTAGCTTGTTCATCAGGGCTTCGACCTCATGTACATAAGCCGAGTTCGGTGCAGCATCCAAAATAGGCGTGCCACTTTGGTCAGCTTCTAATACTTCGTTATCGAAATGGAAGGCACTGATAAGCTCAAAATCTCGCTCGGCACAATAGCGGCGGATTGCTTCTTCGTCGCGGGCGGTGCGTACTTTATTGGCTACAACATAAACCTGTTTGATGCCCAAGTCACGGGCCAGAGGGACAGTACGGTTGACCGTTTCGAGAGAGCGGTAGTAGGGTTCGGTGACAACCAGCATTACGTCAGTGTGGCGCACAGTACCCCGGCTCATGTGTTCGACTGAGGCTTCCATATCTACAATTGTAAGTTGGTTAGAGTTTTCGATCAGTTGGCTCAACATGTTACGCACGGTAGCATGAGCGCCGCAGAGTCAGCCTTTTCCGGCGTGGTCAACTCGCCCGGTTAGCACCAACCGAATATTGTCAGGAGCAGCTACTCCATACTTAGTGGTAATATCATTAATTGGTTCCGTTAGAAACGGCTGATTATTACCTGCATCATCGGGGCGTTCTTTAATAATATCGCGGGGTAGTGGCTGAAGTGATGCCAGATTAGCTTGATTTACTCCTAAAGCTATCCCTAAATTCGGATTAGGGTCGCCATCTATGGTAAGAACCGAAAAACCCCGCCGGGCAAAAAGCCGGGCGAGTGTTGCACTCAGCGTCGTTTTCCCTGAGCCACCTTTACCAGAAATTGCTATCCTCATTGAGCAAAACCTCCTGTGGTTATCCTACGAAACTTCTATGCTTTTCAGATTTATATTTTTTGAAATTGTGTTAAACCGATTGTAAAAACCAAAATATGTCGAGAAAGCCTGGAAAGAACAGTTTATCTTAAATTTTACGTATTCTACCACAATTCTCAATTTTGAAAAGAGCTATTCGCACCAAGCTGGTAAACTCACGATATAGTTTTCTGATTAGCGCAAAGAAAAACAAATAAACCGAGCCAGGCTTAACCATCCTTTTCTCAAACCGTAATGGCATTGCCCCGGTAAATCCGCGAGCGATAGCGACTCTCTTCCAGGTTGGGTAGCGGAGCAGCCGTAAGTAGCACCGCATTTATAAAGCGGAGCAGTTCTTCCTCTTCCTCGGAAAAGTTGCGCGGCTCTTCGTCCCTGGCTCGGTGCGCGAAACAACCCTGAACGCCTGCCGCGGGGCTGGTTTTGAGCCACGCATTGTGCTAAACGGTGGGGCTTATTAAAGTTGGCTGAGGCGGGGCTAGGGGTAGCAGTGATGCCTAAATCGGCGTTAGTGGGAAAAGAACGGCTGGCCGTCCTGCGGCTGCAAGAACCATCCTTATGGCGGACGATGGCACTGGCCTCGCGGGAAGACCGGGCGCTTACTCCGGCGGCATTAGCTCTCCGTATTTTTTTGGAAGAACACCTGTCAGTAACTGCTATCCGCTAGATTAGACCTCGAAACAAGCTTTTGCCTCTCCTCTATACATAGCAACCACTAATTTCGTCTTAGCAACACTGCTCTAGCCTGAGCTTGTAGAGCCAGTTTTGAGGCCAGGAAGCAATGCTGTTGAGTCATAGCCGTTTCGGTTCGATTTCTAATATCATCGAGTAACTGGTTGGCAAATGGCGTTTCAATCCCTTCACAATTCTCGTAATGAACTCCTTTGCTATCCACCAGTAAAAGATGATTCGCTCCGCGCCGTCCGCCCAGGTCGAGCTGCTTCCGCACTTCAATATAGCCTTCAGTGCCAATCACGGTCAAACGGGTATCGCCAAAGGTCGGCAATCCGGCAGGTGTGAACCAGTCTACCCGCACGTAACCACTACAATTGTCCCCACGCAAAACCACATCCCCAAAATCTTCCAATTCAGGATACTCTGGGTGATGGTAGTTCGCTACCTGCGAGAAAACTACTTCTGGCGACTGCGCCCCCGTAAAATATAAAAACTGATCCATCTGGTGTGAAGCAATATCAGTCAGGATGCCGCCATATTTTTCTCTCTCAAAGAACCAATCTGGTCGGTTAGCCAGGTTAATCTTGTGCGGGCCGAGTCCGATAGTCTGGACTACTTCGCCGATAACCCCGTTTCTGACCAACTCCCCAGCTCGCAGAGTGGCCGGGTTAGCCAACCTTTCGGCATAAAATACCGAATAAATCTGGTTGGTTTCGGCCTGTACCCGTTGGGCTTCAGTCAGTTGCTCCAGGGTAGTGAAGCCCGGTTTGTCAGATAAGAAGTCTTTATCGTGACGCATGACTTCCACTCCTAAAGGAGCGCGTTGATTTGGAATAGCTGCCGAGGTGACAAGCTGGATAGTCGGGTCTTCCAAAATTTGCTGGGCCGAACTGGTCTGAACGGCCTGGGGATAGGCTCTAGCAAAAGCATGTGCCAAATTTTCTTCCGAAGCATAAAAAGCGACCAGTTCGGCCCCTGCATCCACCAAAATTTTCACCTGGTCATAAATGTGGCCGTGGTTCAAACCTATCACGGCAAACCTGACTTTAGATTGACTTGTCACGTAAAAGCTTCCTTCGCAGGTGTATCTACTAAAAATACTTCCCGGCCTTCCCGGGCCGATTGGTAAACTGCTTGGATGATTTCCAGTGGTCTGCGACCATCCTCGCCCGTGATGGCTGGGTTCCGCTGCTCCCGGAAGGCCATTACCATATCGGCTATCTGGTAGCCATGACCCCGATAAGTAATGTCACCAGGACTTTTAGCCCCGGTTTCGCCTGGCGTATCGTCAATCTGAGCGAGAGCTTCCTTTGGTGGCGATTTAACTTCCCAAACTTTGAATTTGCCTGCTTCCAAAACAGCCGTACCGTTGCGTCCAGTAATTTCCAACCGTTCTGGCAGGCCGGGAAAGTGCATAGTTGAAGCTTCCAGCAGTCCAACCGCCCCGTTTTCAAAAGTTAGCATAGCGAGAACTAAATCTTCTACCTCGATATTATGGGCAGCAGTTCGGGTCATGGCCCGGACGCTTTTTACCGGGCCGACCAACCACTGCAATACATCCACGTAGTGAATACCCTGGTTCATCAGAGCGCCGCCACCATCCAGCCGATAAGTCCCGCGCCAGGGCGCACTATCGTAATATTCCTGGCTCCGATACCACTTGATAAATACGTCCGCCGAAAGCAGTTCTCCAAAGTAACCCGCCTGGATCGCTTTTCGCAGGTGTTGCACGTTCGGTTCAAAGCGGCGTTGCGAAATAACCGCCAGTTTTACCCCGGCTTTGCGGCAAACTTCGATCAGGCGGTCAGCCGCTTCCAGATTTACTTCCAGGGGCTTTTCGACCATGACATGCTTTCCGGCCTGAGCCGCCGCTATGCCAAAACGGGCGTGGTCGCCACTGGGTGTGCAAATATTGACTACTGAAAGTCCCGGATGAGCCAGGAAAGCGTCCAACTCGGTATAGGACTGACCGCCGCCATACTGGGCCATAAAGTCCACCGCCCGACCAGGATGGGTGCCAAGCCCGGCTACCAATTTTGCACCAGGGGTAGCCCGGATAGCCTGGGCGTGCTTATGGGCAATATTACCCAGGCCGATAATGCCAAACCCGATTTCGGCCATGTTCATACCTTCTAGTGAAAATAAAATGGTCAAGATTTATTTTCCACTCTTTAACTTTTCCCGGTTGTGCCGGACTTTTTCCAGAACTTCCAGCAAACGATAGGTATCCTGCTCCGTTCCCAGCAAGACCCGCTGAATAAACCAGACTACCTCGGCTACCGCCCGGCGGGAATGTGGCACTTCTTCGCTTGTAACACGCCCGGCGGTTCGTTCACCGTGGAAGACCGGCTGGTCGTCCAGAACCATTGGGTAGCCAGTACTGCAAGGTACGCCCTCGGCCACCAGAGCTTCCACGAAGCGTTCCCTGGCAAGACCATCGAGCGCTTCAGGATTGTAGCGTGTAACATAAATATGGTAGGCGTGGCTGGTAGCATCAGGCGTTCGACCAATCGGTATCAGTCCTAATTGTGGATTAGCCCGCAACTCGCGGTCTAAAATGGCCGCGTTGGTCTGGCGCAATTCCAACTGGGTCGTCAGCCGTTCCAGTTGGGCGAGTAAAATAGCCCCCTGGAAACCAGTCATGCGGTAGTTAGCACCGAGGACGTAATGCTCATACCATTTCCCGCCCTTTTTACGGCCCTGATTGGTTAGACCCCAGACTTTGTCAGCCAAATCTTCATTGCTGGTGATAATTATGCCGCCTTCCCCGGCAGTCATGTTCTTGGATGCCTGAAAACTAAAACTACCCAAATCACCCCAACTTCCAACGGGCTTTTGCTGGAAAGCCGCCCCGTGAGCCTGGGCCGCATCTTCCAGCAAAATCAGGTTATTTTTCTGACAGATTTCCTTCAGACCAGCCAGGTTAGCCGGGTGTCCGGCGAAATGGACTGGCATAACCGCCCGTGTCCGGCTTGTAATGGCTGCTTCAACCGCCGCCGGGTCTAATGTCAGGCTGGTAGGCTCAATATCGGCGAAACGCAACGAAGCCCCCGCCAGCAAAACCGAAGACGCGCTGGCAAAAAAAGTATAAGATGGTACAATAACCTCGTCCGCCGGGTTTTCGCCGATACCACACGCCTGCAAAGCCGCCACCAGCGAAATTGTGCCGTTAACCATCGCAATACCATACCGAGTGCCGTGCCGGGCGGCAAATTTTTCCTCAAAGGCTGGTATGAGCGGATTGTAACCGCCCCATTCGCCGCTGTGCAAAACTTCCAGCAGCCCAGCTTCTTCTTCTGGGCCGGATTGAGGCCAGGCCGGAAAAGCCGGGGCCTCAGTCTTGCCGCCAAATAAGGCTAGTTCGCCCCCGGCTACACTTGAACGGACGGTCATACTTCTATTTGTATTTGTATTTGTATTTGAAGTTGGCATAGGTTTATCTGTCCTCTCCCTCTCCTATTTCTTTATAATTTCTTGCAAAAGGGCGCTGGCGGTCGCTCCGATTTGCTCCCCTACTTGTCGGTTGAAAGGGCCAGGATAGCCATAATAGCGATAGGCCGTGGCCGCTTCATAATCCTTGCGGTCAAAGGCATCCTGGGTCGGGTAATAACCGTAATCGCCATTGGTGTAGCCCAACACCCAGGCTTCTTGCCCAAGCTGGCTGGCTTTGGCTTTGAGGGCCAGCCCATATTCAACGTACAGTTCGCCCGGTACAGCTAACCAGGTAAGCCGACCTAGCCGGGTCGCGCTCAAAGTAGCCTGGATAGGCGGCCAGACCGGGTCGAGCTTTTCCTGGAGCATTGCGTCGCACCAACGCAATAAAACCATAGCGTCGGCCTGGTTATTCGTATCGCCAGTCGCCAAAATTGCTTCTTTTTCGGCCTGGAAACTACCGACCATAGCCGGAGTAGCCCATAGCGCCGCGTCCCATTCCAGATTCACTTTTTCATTCAGCACCGGGATAACCGGCCCTACCTCCAATCGGTGTTCCGCCGGTGAAGCCTGAATAGTGGTCAGCGCTTGGAGAGCGGCTTTGCCAACATTGCCGCCCAGCTTTTCGGCTTCCTCATAGGTTCGTAAGCTCAGACCAGTAGCTGTCATGCTGCTTTTGGCGGTGTGTCCGGCATTGATATTGCCACAAGCGCCCTGAGTAAAAAGAATCCGTTCAGGAGATAGCCCGGTGGTCTGGGCAATTAGCTGGTTAGTATAAAAAGGGTAATCCGCCGTATAAAGTAAATTTTTAGGGCCAAGCACAGTCGGATGACAGGTGTAATTCAGCACGACTCCTAGCAATTCGCTGGTGGTCGGATCGGTAGCCGCCAGGACACCTACACTAGCATCTAGTGGGCCATCCGGCACGTTGCGATTTTTTCCGGCACTCTCGGCCTGAGCCTCCGCCAGATGCAGGTAAGCCGGAGTCGTTTCTCGGACGGCCTGAGTGCAAGCATCGGCTACCCGGCCCACAATAGAATCGAGGTAAGCTTTATCGGGGCGGCCCAAAAATTCATGGTCAAGGGTAGCTGGCCCGCCGTGAGTATGTGAACAAGCCAGCAGTACGCGCTCGGCTGGAATTTGAAACCTTTCTTGCACCGCCTGTTTTATTTGTTCAACCAGCGCCTGCGAAAGACCGATAAGGTCAAAGGTTATCAACAGCAAACTAGAATCCAGCCCTTGTGCTTCTTCCATATAAAAAATCCGAGCCAAAAGCGAATCGTGAGTGCCGATAGCCCGTTCAGTTCGGGCGCTAAACCCGGTCATTTCCAGGCCGGGCGGCGGGGTCAGGTCTACCGCGCCAAAGCCAACATTAATCGCTAAATCACTCATTGGTTACTCTTTCAAACTTTTATTCTTAGAATTATTCTTTTATTTTTACAATAACTGCGGCAGCAGATTGGAAGCCAGGAAAGCTTCGGCGTACTGGGTTCCCGCCAGGTAGCCCCGCGCTCGGCCTAGACCCTGGCAGAAAGAAATTACCCCCGGAAGCACTTCAAGCTGACTCTTCTGGGTTTCCAAAGCAGCAATTTTCTTATCGTAAAAATCGGTTGTATCTACCAGAATTGATGGATGGGTGAACAGTTCGTGAATTTCATAAAAGAATAATTGGGGAGTGTACCAGGGCTTGCCCAAATCGGGCTGGGCATTTTCGGTTGCTTTCCAGCGCGCCTCATCTACCAGGGCAGCTACGGTCTGGTGGTCGCGGTGTTTATCTTCACCAAAATGGCAGAAAATAACCTCTGGCTGGACTGATCTAATAATCTGGACTACCTTCTGATAAGTCTGCCGGTCATTCGTCAGAGCCTGGGTCGGAAATTCCAGGTTTATAAGTTCCTTGATACCTAAAATTTTGGCGGAAGCTTCCGCCTCGGCTCGGCGCATTGCCACAATAGCGTTAGCTTCTTCCAGTTTACTGTAACCGGTACCACCATCGGTAAATGTTACCACTACGGTATGGGTGCCTTCCGCCGCAAGGCGGGCCAGCGTTCCACCACAACCAATTATTTCATCATCGGGATGCGCCCCAAACACCAAAGCACGAGACCATCCAATAGATTTTAAGGCCACAAGTTCCTCCTAGATTTCCTACTTCATACCAGTCATGGCTACGCTTTCGATAATCTGTCGGCGCAGCAGGATAAAAATTGCCAGAATAGGCAGCAGGCTTATGACCGAACCAGCCATCAAGGGGCCATATTCGACTGTATAGGTAGTCTGGAAACCAGCCAGGGCTAGTTCAATCGTTTTCAGGTCGGAAGTGTTGACTACCAGCAGCGGCCAGATAAAAGCGGCCCATACGTTAATGAAAGCATAAATTGCCAGGGCCGCTAGAGCCGAGGAAGAAAGCGGTAGCACAACCCGCCAGTAAATTTTCCATTCACCTGCCCCATCAATCCGGGCGGCATCGAGTAGCTCTTCCGGCAAAAAAGCGATATAGTTCTGGCGCATAAAGAAAATACCAAAACTCATTATGAAGTAAGGGGCCATAATACCCTGATAGGTATTAATCGCCTTTAAATCCTTCATAAGCAGATACAACGGAATCATATAGGTCTCAAACGGAACGATAGCCGTTGCCAGAATTATTATGAACAAGAAATTACGCAAAGGAAACCTGAAAATGGCGAAAATATAACCAGCCAGCGAAGAAGTCAGGCAAATTGTCACCATGCAAACCAGCGTTACCACCAGACTGTTTAAGAAATAGCGGGCAAAAGGCATCAATTCAAAAACTTTGCTGTAATTTTCCAACGTCGGATGTATTGGTATGAACGTGGGAGGCCAGGCAATGACTTCGGTAGGTGGCTTGAAGGAAGTAGCAAACATCCAGACGAACGGCAGCAGCATCAGGGCTGCGCCAATAATCAAGATAATATGCAAAGGAAGCCGCCACCACCACTCGCGCTTGAACCGGGTATTTCGGCTAATGCTCAAATTACTTTTAGCTTTAACCTGGCTTAATTCTTCTATCGTTTCCATCAAGGATTTACTCCTACAAATCTATATGATAGTCAGTTTTGGCCCTGTCGCATCATATTCTGGTCTGGTTTAGTCTGATAAAACGGGTTTTGGTTTGCTGCCCCAAGCTTAGGTGTCGCTTCGCACGAAGCGGAACTGAATCAGAGTCAGGGCCATAACTACTACAAAAAGCAACACGGCCTGGCTGGAAGCGTAACCCATCTTGGAATAGCGAAAGCCATTGTCATATATTTCACCAACCAGAATTTTGATAGCATTGCCGGAAGAAGTTGTACTTTGGGTCATTACATAGACCGAGGTAAAGACGTTGTAAGCCCCGATAGTAGTGACGACCAGCACAAATAAAATGACGGGCCTGAGCAAGGGAAGCGTGATATAGCGTAAGACCCCAAACCGGCCTGCCCCATCTATCGCGGCGGCTTCACTGTACAACATTGGAATGTTACGAATACCCACAATCAAAATAACCATATTGTAGCCGACTACTTTCCACACATTCATGCCTACAATCGCCCACAGCCCCGTTTCCGGGTAGAGCAAAAAGGCTTGTTTGGGAATACCGAACCAGGATAGAAAATAGTTCAAAAGCCCATAAGTAGGGTCATAAATCCAGCGCCAGACAATCGCTACTGGCACAATAGGCATTACAAAAGGCAAAAAGTAAATTAACTGGTAAAGTGCTGAACGACGGATGAACTGGGTTAAAGTGAGTGCCAGCGCCAATGCCATAATCATACTTGCGATTACAGTACCCAACGCGAAGAGCGTAGTGTTAAGAAAAGCAGTTTTGAACGAATCATCATCCAGTAGATCAACGTAATTTTGAACTCCCACGAATTTAGCTTCGGGTGTAACCAGATTCGAGTCGAACAGGCTGAGGCTAAAAGTGCGAATAATCGGCCAGATTCGAGTTATCCCATAAATGAGTAAAATTGGGGCAAGCCCAATAAATACAAATAGCAGCTTTTGGCGCTGAAGAGAGGAGTTACCCAGGCGGGTAGGTCTTCCTTTGCGAGTGATAAAACTTCTAGCCATCGAGATTTACCTTTTTATAATTTCGTCACTTACTTTAACGATAGGTCAGGTTCAACTAAATGACGGTAAACTTATTGCCTTGTGCAATATAGCAAATTGCAGTGGAATTGAGCCAAGTCTTTTCGTAGGGGCGAATCGCATACGCCCTTGAACAATTGCTTTGTCTTCAGGGGGCGTATGCGATTCGCCCCTACCGATAGGCCAATATCTTTGCAAGTTGCTGTAGAAGGTTGCCCTAGATGGGACGACCTTCTATTGCACAAGGAAAAGCTCTTAACCGTAAAGATTGGCCTTTTTGAGAATATCATCGGTCTCTTTAGCAGCGTCTTCCAAAACTTTCTTCATCCCGGCTGTGTTATCCAGTAGAGATGAGTCGAGGAAGGCTTTGGAAAGCCTCTCGGCTAACTTGGTCTCAATCTCATCAAAAGAGGCAATCGCCGGAGTGGTGAAAAGCTTATACTCAGGGTTCTTAAAGACGAAAGCGGCTAACTGTGGGCGCGCTTTCAAGGCATCGGTGTAGGGGTAGTCCTGACGCTGTGGAATCCAACCAATATCCAATAGCAAGAGGTTTAGATACTGCTCTTGCTGAGAGAACATAATAAAATCCCAGGCAGTATCAGCATTTTTGGTGCTGCGGGTAGTAAGAAGGCAAATCGGGGAGGACAAATCGCCCCAGCGCACTCCTTTAGGCATTGGTGCCGTGTTATATTTCAGATTGGGCGCTTTTTTGACAGTATCACCTACCACATTGGACTCGCGTGCATACATCGCGGTTGCGCCAGTCTGGAAAGCGTCCGTGTCGTGTTTGATCTTTGGGTCGTCAGTCTTGTACTTGTAGAGCATATCTATGTACATCTTGAGGGTTTTTAACCCGGCATCGTTGTTGTAGCCGTTGCGGTATTTGCCATCGGCGGTTTTTTCCAGAATGTTGCCGCCGTTTGGGTAAAGATACATCATAAACTTTTCCGCAATACCGCTACCGGCCCCGGTCAAACGTAAACTGAGGCCGCTAACCGTCATATTGCCTCCCTCGACCTTGACCAGTTTTTGGGCGTAGGTTGTCAGGTCGTCCATAGTGGCCGGAGGGGTGGTCAGACCGGCTGCGGTGAAATAGTCGGTGTTATAATAAATGGCGTGACGGCCCTGGTAAAACGGCATACCGTAATAGTTGTTGTTAAATACCAGGCCATCGGTCAGTTCTTTCGGAAAGATGCTGCCAGTGGATACCACCTTGCTGACCGAATCTGGATTTTTGTTTATCAGGCCCGGTTCGATATACTTTCGGAAGGTGGTGCCACTACCCTGCAAAATATCGGCGGCGGTATCGGAGGGGACAGCAGCGGCTATTTTGGTCTCAAAATCGCGGACGGCAAAAGCTTGCACATCAAATTTGACGTTGGGATGCAATTGAGTGTAAGCCGCCGTTACCTTCTGATACCAGGGTGCCATCCCCGCATCATCGGCCCAGATGGACAAGGTAATAGCATCGTTGGTTACTTTAAATCCTGAGTTAAAAGCCGCCGTAGTGCCAGTTCCTCCTCCGGCGGCAGTAGTCGCTGCCCCGGCCACCGTAGTTGCTGCTGGCGCGGCGGTAGTCACAGCCGGGGTGGTTGCCGTACTATCGCCACAGGCCGCCAAAAGGCTACCCGCCGCCAGCGCCCCGCCCGTCAGGGTGACAAACTTCCGGCGGCTCAGTCTCTTTTTAAATTCTTTAGACATCTTATCCTCCTTGATTGTTGAAAGAAGTAACCTGAAAGAAGCAACTCAACTATTCAGGCGTTGACAGCTTAATAACCCTATCTCGACAGAACCACTTCACTTAATTGGCTTATTAGCATTGCTCCCAGCCCAAGTCCAGCCGCATTAGCGCCCAGCGAGGCGGTAATCAGACGGGCCTGGCTAAGTGGCAGGGGTAGGGTACGACGGCGCAATGCCAGAGTCAGCGGGTTCAGCAAAGCGGCCCCCACCTGTCCCAGCGGGCCGCCCAGGATAATTAATTCCGGGTTTGTGAAGTTGATAACTCCAGCTAATGCAATAGAAATTTGTTCGGCAGCTTCCGCTACTACGCGCCCAGCCAGGCTATCCCCGGCGCTAACTGCTTCCAGAAAGCGGGCAGAAGTTAGATAGGGAAATTCCCCGGCAGCCACGGTCAGGCGAGACGGTTCTTCCAGGCGGGCCAGTTCCAGGTAACGGCTGACCAGCGCCGGTAATCCGGCCACGGCTTCCAGGCAGCCGGTATTGCCGCAGCTACACAGTGGCCCACCGGGGCTAACGGTGATATGACCAAATTCTCCGGCAGTATGGGAAACTCCACTGAGCAGTTTGCCTTCGATAATCAGGGCTGACCCGATGCCCTCGCCCAAAGAAACGTAGAGCCGGGGATTAGGCGACGGCTCCGACGAAGGGTAGCTGTAAATAACTTCCCCTAGTGCAGCCGCTTTAACATTGTTCATTACCTTTACCGGCACTTGAAGGCTTTCTTCCAGCATTTCTTTGAGTGGCGTATCATGCCAGCCAAATTGAACAGCCACCTGCACCCGGCCTGTGTTGGGGTCTACCAGCCCTGGTACTCCAAGACCAATCCCCACTAGCCCCACTAGCCTCTGGTTAAGCGGTTTGTGGGGGTCGGTCAGGTGCTGTACCTGTTTGTAAATTAGGTTTACCAGCGCGGCAGGTTCCAGATATCCCGCTGGTAACAACTCGCGATGGGTCGCGACTATGTCCCCTTGTAAATCCACCACAATACCGATAAGGTTATTTCGAGAGAGTTCAAACCCAATAGCGAAACGACCTTCTCGCCCTGGTCGAACTTGCAGTAGAATCGGGCGGCGGCCTCCCCTGGAAATGGTTTCGCCAATTTCTTCTACTATCGACTCGACGACCAGTTCATCAACAATGCTGGAAACAGTCGCCCGGCTCAGGCCAGTTTCACGGGCCAGGTCTACTCTGGCGGCTGGTTGCAGGATTCGCAGGGTTCGCAAAATCTTAGCTCGGTTAACCTGCCGCTGAATGGTACTGGCTATTTTTTGAGTGGTAACTTGCTCGTAGCTCAAATTTACCTTTGTTTAAGTATTAAACTTAATTTTGGATATATTAAAAGAACCACCCGGTGGCACCTTAATCTTTTAACCAAATCTGAGAATTTTTATTACTGGTCTAATTAATCAAAGTAGACCAAAATCGGGTTAAATGAACCCACTGGACGATTCTTTTTGAATATTACTTTATCTAACAAGAACTTTGCTTAACCAGGCGCTAGTGGAACAGAAAATCTTAGATAGTCGAGAAGTTTGTTTAGAAGCTAAACTTAGTATATAATCTTTTGAGCATTTGTCAAGCCTTTGCTTTAAGTAGAAAATTTCACAATTGCATAGGAGGAACTGGCTAAATATGTCTGAGAATAGCGTAGAAGGTACTTTACAACCTGAAAAGACCTTTTTGGTCGGCAAAGTGCAAGTGGAAGTCTTTGCTAATCGAGCCGCCCTTGGTCGGGCGGCGGCTGCTCACGCGGCATCTATCCTTAATCAGGCGGTCTCATGGCAAGGAGTCGCCAGGGCTATTTTTGCGGCTGCTCCTTCTCAAAATGAGCTTTTAGCTAATCTGGTTCTGAATAATTCAATTGACTGGAAAAAGGTAATCGCTTTTCACCTGGATGAATACCTGGGCCTGGTTAGTGATTCTCCACAGTCTTTTCAAACGTACCTCAGAGCGCATCTTTTTGACCGGGTTGAAGCGGGTCAGGTGAATTACTTGCAGGGTGTCACGACCGACCCTCTAAGTGAAGCTCAACGCTATAGCCGCTTACTGGAAAATTCGGCTTTAGATTTGGCTTGTATTGGAATTGGTGAAAATGGGCATATTGCTTTTAATGATCCGCCCCTGGCAAATTTCAATGACCCTCAAAAGGTTCGGATTGTTGATCTCGATGAGACCTCCCGCCGTCAACAGGTTCATGATGGGTGCTTCCCTGAGCTGGAAATGGTTCCCCGCCAGGCGTTGACTGTAACTATTCCGTCTATAATGGCCGCCAAGAGGATTATCTGCGTCGTGCCTGGCCCTACCAAGGCTCAAGCGGTCTTTGACAGCCTGAATGGGCCTCTTACGCCGCTTTGTCCGGCTTCTATTTTGCGAGAGCATCCAGCCACCCGCATTTTTTTGGATCGAGATTCGGCTACCCTTTTGAACATTAAAAGCCAAGTTTGAGAATTGGCCCTGGAGAAATTTGGTAATAAAACAGAATCGAACAAAAACCCCCTTAGCTCGACTTTGTACAAAAAGAAGCCTTAGAAGTCAGTAACAAGCGGCATAAACCAGCCTATCAAGGATGGCACGCGGGATTAAACTGACTTCCTCGTTTTCAGCACTTGTCACAAAATTAAAATTGCCCCATAAAGCCTAACGTCTGTAGGAGGGGGCTGCGCCCTCGATTTTACCCTTATCACCGCTCAAAAAATCGAGGGCGCAGCCCCCTCCTACACCGATTTTGCCCTTATTTGAACGGTATTGGTGTTAAAGCCAGGCCTCAAGCTTTCAGTGTTCCCCGTTTCAACTCCGATTTCATCTCCTTCAGGGTCAGGTTGAGTCGGATGAATAATGTGTTCTTCAGACATTTTCAATTCCCCCTTTTATGTAAGTCCGCCTGCCAACAGGTGGAGTTGGTTTCATTAATAAATATTAGTGATGTATAATTTTCTAACGACGAAGTAAGTTTGTAACTTTATGCTGGTGTGTTATCGTTCAGTTCGGAGCTTCGGAGCTTGCCAGCTCCTTATCCTTACATACTTAGTCTATAATACTTTGTTAAGAAGGTCGTGAAAGAACCATGAGAGGTTTCTTATTTTCTGGCTAACCCTTCATCACTATGCTAATCGAGCAAACCTTAAACGAATGAACTCGAAAAAAGAATAGAGTAACCACATTGTTACTCTAAGTTTACCCCGGTTATTTACTGCTAACGAGTTGCCAGTTGCCACAACGAAGGTCTTGGAGGAAGGGAGTAACATCGGTTTCTTTTTTAACGGCAGCAATCACAAGTGGCGCATACTGGGGATAACCCAAAAGAATAGCCCCTACAATTTTACCGTTTGAAATTACCAGCTTGCGGTAGCGATGTTCTGCTTCCGCTTTAAACACTATTACCTGGTCTTGGGGTAAAGTCGGCTCAAAATGACCGATGGAAGTTAGTTCCACTCCAACCACTTTCAGCATTGTTACTGGCAACGGATTGCCTTCGCATAATACCGGGACTTTCCCAATAGCCCCAAGCGACCCGGCGTACCAGTATGACCGCAACCCAAATAGTATTAAAAGCCAGACCGTGTTTTATATACTCCCGGCTAATCCTACCGAAAATACTACTCCAAGCTGTCTGAACGGCGGGCCAATTGGCTTCGCTCTTTCCGGGGTAGCAATCTTTAATGGGCTGGATGCGGGTGGACGCGATGCAGTCGCGCACGAAATTCAGGATAAATGCCAGGGTCATCCCGAAATGACCGGGGCGTATCATTATCACAGCCTCAGTAATTGTATCAAGCCGCAAACTGGCTCAAGCGGGGCGCAATTGATTGGCTATGCCCTGGATGGTTTTGGCATTTTTAGCAATATCGAAAACGGCAAAGAAATTACTAACGCCGACCTGGACGAATGTCACGGGCGCACCAGCGAAATAGATTGGGATGGCAAGAAGGTGACACTGTATCATTATTATGCCACCCGCGAATATCCCTATACGCTGGGCTGCTTTAAAGGCACTCCCCTGAAAACAGGCTAGGGTGGAAACGGAAACCAGGGCCAACCACCCCCGCCCGGCAATTCGCCGCCGCCTGGCAGCCCACCACCGGGGAATCAACCGCCGCAGGGTGGCCCACCTCCCGGTAATGGAAATCCACCGCCGGGTAGTCCGCCACCGGGCAATCGCCCTCCGCCACCAAAATAAGAGCCAGCCTAATAATTGAGGTAATGGTCACGCCCCTTTATGGGGTGTGAGGTACGAAGAATCTCTAGTTGCCGAAAGAAAGTGCTTCAGGTAGTCAGAGACCCTTCCTGCGTCAGGGTGACAGTCCCACCGAGCTGAGTAGTTACCATAAGCAAGCGAATAGAAATCATGATTAACCAGAGGTGGTGCAACGTTGCACCGCCTCTGGTTAGTTTATATTGAAATCTGAAAGAGGGTTAGTGGACAGCGAGTTCTTCTTTTCGGGCATTGGCAATGACCTGGTCAACTACGTTGGCGGGAACGGGTTCGTAGTGGGACATTTCCATTGTGAAGATGCCGCGACCCTGGGTAAGGCTGCGGAGGTCGGTAGCATAACGCTGGACTTCCGATAGCGGGGCTTGGGCCTCAACTACCGTAAAGCCGTTGCCGAGCTGATCCATGCCGAGAACCCGACCACGTCGGGCGCTGTTGAGGTCGCCCATCACGTCGCCCATAAAGCCATCAGGAACAGTAACTTTGAGGGTGTAAATAGGTTCGAGCAGCACGGGCTTGGCAGCCAGCGCGCCTTTCTTGAAAGCCTGCGAAGCGGCCATTTTGAAGGCCATTTCCGAGCTATCTACCGGATGGTAGCTGCCATCGTATAAATTGACCTTGATATTGATAACCGGGAAGCCTGCCAGCAAACCTTCGCCCAGCGCCTCGCGCACGCCTTTTTCCACCGCCGGAATGTAGTTACGCGGCACTGAACCACCCACGACGGTTTCGGTGAACTCAAAATCGCCCGATTCAGTATGCGAAACTTCCAGGAAGACGTGACCGTACTGTCCGTGACCGCCAGTTTGCTTCTTGTGCTTGTATTCGGCTTTGCTCGACCCCATAATGGTTTCGCGATATGGAACTTTGGGCAATTCGGTAGTCACATCTACCCCAAATTTGCGATGCAGTTTTTCGGCGGCAACGTGTACGTGACTCTCGCCCATGCCGCTAACAATAGTTTCGCCAGTGTAGAGGTCACGGGCAACATGAATAGTTGGGTCTTCATCAATCAGGCGATTGAGCGCCACGCCCATCTTATCGAGGTCGGCTTTAGTTTTCGGCTTGATTGAAGCGCGATAAAGCGGGGCGGGGAAACTGGTAGCCTTGAGTTGTTGGGTGGCATCCGGGGCAGCCAGCGTATCACCAGTCGCGGTATCCTGCAATTTAACCACTGCGCCAATATCGCCGACTTCAACTTGCTGCGTGGGCAGTTGCTCTTTGCCTCGAATATGAAAAAGCTGACCGATGCGTTCGGGTTTGCCTTTGGTGGCGTTGAAAACCGAAGTGTCGCTTTTGATAGTGCCGCTATAAACCTTGAAATAGGTCAGTTTGCCGTAGGGGTCAACCGTAGTCTTGAAGACCAGGGCGGCAAGCGGGGCGGCAGGGTCGCATTTGACGCTTTCTTCGGGGTGCGCCTGAAGCGGGTTCGGGGCAGCCAGAGCCACAATATCCATAAGCTGTACGACCCCAATATTCAGGGTAGCGCTGCCGCACAAAACTGGGAAGATTGAGCCATTTACGACGGCCTGATTCAAGGTGGCGCACAATTCTTCGGTAGTGATAGTATCGCCATCGAGATAGCGCATCATCAAATCGTCGTCGGCTTCCACAATCCGTTCGACCAGTTTCTCGCGGGCGGTGGTGGCATCGGCCTGAAGGTCGGCGGGAATAGGAGCTTCTTCGGATTTGCCATCGCGGTTTTTGCCGTAGTTGTAAGCTTTCTGGGTAATCAGGTCAACCACCCCCTGAAAGCCGCTTTCTTTTCCGATGGGCAATTGCAAGGGCAGTACATTGCTGCCAAAACTGGCCTGAGCCGCTTCGAGCGCATTATAAAAATTGGCGTTTTCACGGTCAAGTTTGTTGATGAAGATAAATCGGGGAATACCACGTTCGGCGGCCTGATTCCAGACAATGTCAGTCCCAACTTCAACGCCGCCAGTGGCATCAATCAGTATCAGGGCGCTATCTGCTACTCGCATCGCCGAGAGAGTTTCGCCGATAAAGTCGGCCTTACCAGGCGCATCGAGCAAATTAAGCTTGCACTCTTTCCACTCGCACGGCAAAACGGAGGTGTTGACGCTATCCTGCCGCTTGACCTCATCCAGGTCAAAGTCGGAAGTCGTCGTACCATCGTCCACCCGACCCAGGCGATTAATCGCCTTTGCGTTGAACAGCATCGCCTCTGCCAGAGAGGTTTTGCCCGCTTCACCGTGCGAAAATAGGCCCACGTTACGTATTTGTTCCGTTCGGTAGCTTTTCATATTAACCTCCTCCCCGGCACATCTTAGTACCGGAATGAGATAGTTATTTGGTTGCTATTCACTATTCGATTGTTAAACTTCCTAACACCCTCAGTTATGGCTTGCTGCAATGCCCGAAATAAAAGACAATAAGCCTACCAACAAAGGTCAGTTATTAGTAGCCCTATTCCTGAACACAGAAAGAAAACAGAAACCTGATATACAAAACTGACCGGCGGCCCAGAAAAAGTGAGGTGGGCAACCCGCTTCGCGGGGAGTCCCCTGATTGATAATGCTTGACTAAAGTGGCCTTATTATACCGCTTTTGGCGAAAAGCACAAGTCTGTTCCTTCACAAAATCTATATCGAAATTTAATCATTAGGAAATGGAGAGGGTTTCTGTAAACTCAACTAATTCACTACCCGGCTGGTAATCGGCTATAGCTAACTGAGCAGACGCAGCTAGAATTCGGTTGCGTTCTTCTATTGGTAAGCGTCGAATCTCGCTGGCATTTAATTCTAATTGAGAAGCGATGGGTTTAGCTAAATCTTCTCGAACCATCCGAGAAACAGTTTCCAGCAAAATCAGGCGTTCTTCTATCGAGAGGGTTTTAATTTCTTCTAAAATAGTCGTGTAGCTCATACTCTAACTCTCCTGTGAAATATTTTCAGAAAGCACTTTCACTTGAGTAATTATAGCACTTCTATAATTTTTACTTTCTCAATTTCGGTTAAGCTTGAGTCAATTTCGGGGTTATGGTCTAAACCAGTTGCTCTGAATCTGGCATCTTTCCGATAAGGCCGGGCTACCGCCATAAACTCTAAGACTGTCCTTTCATTCAATTTGGAAGCGTAATTCAAAACCATAAAATCCGGGCCATAATCGGCCCAAATATGCTCGGCTACCAGCGTCGAACCTCGATAAGCATCTTTCAACAATACGGTTCGCTCTTCCGAATTATTCGCGTTCTTTCCAAATCGGCTGAATGTCGCCCGGTATTTGAGCTTCTTCCCCTCAAGCTTTTTCAGTTCATCTCTCATGTCAAACCTGCTTCACCATAAATTGTTTCATCTCATTATAATATAACAAAAATTCGTAGAAAAGTTCATTTTGGCCGGTGGAAAAAGGGTGGTGGCAAAGTCGCTAATTTGTAGGACATTGCTCCGCCAATGGATTTGCCCTGGCTTCAAAAATCGAGGGCGCAGCCCCCTCCTACTGGGGAAAAACCGACTTTGCAACCGCCCTGGATGGAGAGGTTGTAATTTTAGGTCAGCCTGGGGGCTATGTTATAATTGATTCACAAGTTGTTAGCTATTATGTAAAGTAAATTAAGTAGGATTATAATAAAATGGAAGCAATGCAGCCTTCAGGTACGCCGATGAACCGACCTGGATTGGCCCGGCGGGTGCTGGGCGTTTTGCGAATGACGCATTTGTTCCCGACTGTAATGGTGTTGGTAGCGACGGCAGTGCTGGGCTTTGTGGCAAGCAAAGGCGCGGTAACGGATTGGGGACTTTTTGGGCGGGTCTGGCTGGTGGTGCTGTGCGGACATAGTGCGATTGGAATTGCCAACGATTACCTTGACCGCCAACGCGACGCACTGGCCCAACCCTACAAACCGATACCAAGTGGGCTGGTCAGCGAACAATTTGCTTTTGGGCTGCTAATCGGGCTGCTAATTCTAGGCGGGCTGACGGCACTGACGCTGACACTTCCGGCGGCGCTGCTGGCGCTGGTCTGCACCGGGTCGGGCCTGATGTACGATTTCTTTCTGAAAGATTCGTATCTTAGCTGGGTTCCCTATCTGCTGAGTTTTAGCTCTTTTCCGCTTTTTGTCTGGGCCGGGCTGGAACGCTTCGAGGCCAATTTGCTGTGGCTCTATCCGCCCGCGCTGTTGCTGGTGATTGGCATTAACCTCGCCAACAGTTTGCCTGATATTGACAAAGACCTTGCCGAACATGGTTCGCAGGGGCTGGGGCATTTGCTGGGAACGCGCCGCGCCTTGATAGCCATCTGGGTGCTGTTCACGGCAGCGCCTTTGCTTTGCCTGATTTTAAGCTTTTTTATTACGGTCAATCGGGCGCTGGCCTGGCCTTTATGCCTACTGGCACTGGCGACTGTAGGCGCGAGTTATTTTGCCCCGCGCCTGCGTCCTGGTCGTCCCGGCTTAACTTTGGTCTGGCAGCTAACCACCTTTTCGACCCTGTTTGTGGCGGTTGGCTGGTTAGCCGCCCTGACAATCAGATAAAAAAAATACGGTTATTGATCTTCGGTTGGCAGTGGAACGGCGGGTTCGTCGCGGCCCGTGACGGGCTGGGGTGAGACTTCTTCCCAGGTAATCGCTTCTTCGGAAAGGTCGCGCAAATGAATAGCGTCATTGTATTTATGCAATCGCCAGTGCAGGTTTCCATCCTGACGGGTGTGTCGCTCCCAATGGGTAATTGAAGTATTGCGGGTGCGAAATTCTATATCGGGTAGCATTAACGAATTCATCCCGAAGAAAGTAATAAACGAGCCATCAATTACGCCACCATGACAAACAACCACGATGGTTTTGCCCTGGTACTGGCGGGTAATACGGTCAAGGGCCGCACCGACCCGCATCATAAATTGTCCCCAGGTTTCGCCGCCAGGAAATACCGGGCGGAAAGGGTCGTTACGGAGGTCGGGTTTGCCAAATTTAGCTTCGGCCTCGGCTTGCAACATGCCATCAGCTTCGCCAATCTGAAGCTCCTGCACTGCTTCATCCCAGATAATTGGCAAGCCAAACGCCGGAGCAATAATTTCGGCGGTCTGACGGGCGCGGGCTAAGTTGCTGGCGATGAATACATCAGCCTTGATTTCCTCAGAAGCAAGCAATCGGTCGCGCAGACGTTGAGCTTGAAGTATACCGAATTGCGTCAACCCGGTATCGCCCTTCATTCCACCAATAATCGGCTCGACATTGCTCACCGCCTGTCCGTGCCGAATTAAATATAAATGGGTCACGAGTAAATTAACTTCCTTTCCAGATTTCAAATAAATTCACCACGGAGGCACGGAGATTAAATCAATTTTAGTTCATTTCGAACTAAAACTTAAGCTAATCTCCGTGTCTCCGTGCCTCCGTGGTGAATTTCAGCATCTACTATTCCAGTTCGACCAGTTCGTAAGTAGTGGCGAGGTGATTCCAGCGAATTTTGACAAAGAGAAAATCGTCGCCGTAGCACCACAAATCTTCGGCTGGAATATCTTCCAGCAAGAAACGAAAATGATTAGTTTGAAACGTACCAGCCGGAACGGTAATTTCTTCCGTACCCAGATACTCGACGGTTAAATCTAACCGGGTAAGCATTGGCCCGGAAGCGCCATTCGAGAGCAGCGAACTCATCATGCCACCGGGCAACGCCTGAATACGTTCGGGGTTAGCAAGGTCATAGCCGCCCAAACACCAGCAATCGCACGCCACCGGGTGAACCCCAAAGAAGGGCGGACGGCTTGCCACCTCAATTTTCTGCGAAACGCGCCCACCATCCGCCATAAAAGTTTCGCATTCAGCCACGTTATCGGTGAAGCGAAACCAGCCACTGCCCATAAATTTGTCTTTCACTGTCAGGCGTATAAAGGCATCGAGTGGCTGCCAGCGCTCGTTCACGCTATAGGTGACATCGCGCAATACGGCGGTATCATCTATTTCGCACATAGCGCGAATGGTACGGTCGCCGTTTGGATATTTCGTGACCGTGAACCACTCGCGCCCGCGCTCCCCGACTTCATCACCTGTATAGACAATTTTGCCCCGGTAAGTTATATGCTCCAAACTGCATCTCCTTACAAAAAGGCGGGGTTTTGAAAAATTTTGGCAAAATTTTTCAAAACCCCGCCTTTTTTATTTAACAATTAATAATTTGCCATTAGAGCGGGGGGCAATAAAGACCAAGCCACTATTGACGACGGGTGAGTTGGTGTCAAATATATCGTCGGCGGTGATTAGCACCAGGCTATTGAACGAATTGTTGGCTTCGACCCGGTAGACTTTTTTGTCGTCGGCGGCAACGTAGACGAAATTATCTACTACCGCCACGCTCGAATTTATCTCAGCCAGGGTGCTGGTAGCAAAAGTCCAGACTACCGTTGCCACATTGTTAGCATCCACGCCATAAACCTTGCCATCGCGGGTACTGACGTAAACCCGGTTCGCGCCGTTGATACTGACCACTGCCGGGGTAGAATTAATCGCCTTGCCGGAGGTGAAGTTTCGGAAGCTCTGAATCGTGCCGTTGCTGTTAAAGGCGTAAAGCGTGCCGTTGCCCGTCCCAACATAAAGGCGACCATTGCCAAAGGCAGGCGATGCCAGCAGCGTACCATCCAGGGTGCTTAAATTCCAGCTACTACTGTCAACTCGTGTACCATCGCGATTGAAGGCATAGATGCGGTTATCGCTGCTGTTCACGTAGAGCCACCCGTTCGGGCCAATAACCGGGCCGCTCGACAAAACCAGGCCGCCTCCCAGACTGACCTGCCATTTCGGTGTACCGTTGCTCAAGTTAAAGGCGTACAATCGGCCATCTCCGGCAGTGACATATACCGAATCAGCATCAAGAGCGGCATAGCTGAAAATACCGCCATTTGAGTCGGTGGCGATAGAGCTGGCCCAAAGCTGGCTGCCGTCGCTCTCGCGGATGGCGTAAATCCGACCATCGCTGGCTCCGGCATAGACGATACCGTTGAAAAGAACCGGCGGCACATTAAATTTGGGGTTGCCGCTGGGCTGGAAGCGCCAGCGCTGGGTCGGTGTACTGAAATTGTTGACATTAACCGCCACCACGCCACTAAACTGCGTCCCGATAATCGCCAGTTTTTGGTCGGGGTCGTAAGCGGGAGAAGAATTACTCAGGCTAGAACCAGTCGGGTAATTGGTGACGTTGCTGCTGCTGGCGGTTTCGCCCTGCGGCGGCGGGCCACTTCTTAAATAAGGGGCGCGGAACTGGCTATAATCATTTGATGGAATAAGCGGAGCCGGGGTAGGTGTCGGCGCGGTAGCTGTGGGGTTCGGGTTCGGGTTGGTATTTGGGCCGTTGAAGCCCAAATTTTCCAGGTAGCGCCAGCGATAATAGTGTGCGCCGACGTTACCCATTTCAACCCGACTATTGATGTCGTTGCTAGGGGTATAAGTCAGTACGCGCCGCTCGAAAAGCTGCACCAGCACATCTTTTTCCGTATTGGCAACCACTGCCCGCACCCAATACGGTTCGGTAATAGCCAGACCAAAGACATAGGTGGCGTTCGGGAAGAAAAGCGGCCCGTTCACATAGCCAGAACCATTCCAGACCTGCCCCTGGATATTACCATAGTTCACGAAAACATCAGCGACATTATGGCGGGTAGCAGTCTCAAATCGGGAAATGCGAATACTGGAGTCGGGCGGAGTGACGTTAGAAATATTGCCTGCTCGATCCATGCGCTGGAAAATTTGCTGACCAATGCGGGGGTCAGCCGGATTATCATTGTTAAAGGTAGTGACGTTGCGGAAACTGCGATAGGTTGGCGCAACCGCGTTATTGCCGCCCGTATTGGGGTCGCCCGCAATTTGCACTTCCGAGGGCAAACCCTGGGTATAATTAATCACATCGTTGCCATTTTGCTGACGACCCAATACCAATTCTTTG
>JBBQXW010000086.1:0-23867 GCA_038209275.1 Chloroflexia bacterium
AAGACTGGATAAACACCGGGCAGTTGTCAGTTGCCCTTGATGTGTCGAACAATGAAGCCAAAGCAGCACGCTTGCAAAAGTATGCTGAGTTGCGGTGGAGTTCAGATACAAGCCCCGCCCGCGAGGAGCGGGGTTATTGACTAAGATAAATTCGATGATGAAGTTCAGTTGATGAATCAAATCGCTGCTAAAAAGATTGGGTAAATCGAAAATTTTCAACTGGAACTCCCACTACAATTCGCCGATAACAAAACAATCTATACTGGCTAACGCATGTTAGCATTACAAAGTTACAAATTAGTATGTGTCAAATCACTTTTTCTTAGCTTTTGAAAATTTTTGCAAAAATTTTCAAAAGCTAAGAGTAGTCTGAGTATGAGCAAAATTTCGGGTTAAAGTGAGGATTGCAGCCAGATAACCTGATAGGGCGCGATTTCCAGGCTCAGGTTGCCGTTAGCCGACGGCTGATAAGACTGGTTGGTGAGCAGGTCGGAGTAAGATGGCTGGCGACGGAGACCAAGTGAGGCCAACGGAACACTTAAAGTGTCAGATTGGTCGGAGACATTGTGAATTGCCAGAATTTGCTGAGTATTATCGGGAGCGATACGAAGGAGCATAAAGAGCGCCGCGTGGTCGGGCAGGTCAATCACGCCCTGCACTGCGTTGGGATGGAAGGCGGGTTGAGCAGTACGCAATCGAATCAAATCGGTGTAGCGCCCGAAGACGCGGGCGGTGTGGCTGGTTTCGTCGGCGAGTTGCTTTTCAAGGTCAGCCAGATTTAGCTTCTCTCGGTTGATAGTGCGGGCGCGCCCGGTCTGCGCCAAACCTTCGAGCCAGTTGTGCGAACCAAACAGACTATGAAAATAAACCCCCGGTACGCCCTGCATCGCCAGCATAATAGCTTGCGAAACCATAAAGCGATTGATTTTTACTTCATCTGGTTCGGTGGTATCATTTGGATTGGAGAGCGCATCAAAATACGTTATGTTAAGTTCATAGGGGCTTTGCGTGCCATCCGGGTTACTCTTGTAAGAAACCTGCCCGCCGTGAGCGAGAGTGCGCTCGACCAGCCCATTTATCGCAGCTTCAGGCAAGAGGTTGCGGGCCGGAACAACCCCAATACCATCATGCGAAGCCAGAAAGTTAAAGAAAGTGGTGGTATCAGACATTTTTTCGAGGCCCGCCGCCCACTGCATCAAATGGCGGGCGTTGGCAGAATGTAGCGCATTCAACACCAGCGGAACGAGCGGAAACTGGTAAACCATCTGGGCCTCGTTCGAGCCGTCGCCAAAATAGCTGATGTTGTCGCGGTGTGGCACGTTGGTTTCGGTAATAAGCAGCACATTCGGAGCGCACTCGTCTAAAACCGAGCGCAACACCTGAACCAGCGCATGAGTTTGCGGCAGATGAATAGAGCTAGTGCCAATTTCTTTCCAGAGATAGCCAATCGCATCGAGCCGGATTAAATCTGCACCCTGGCTAACATAAAAAAGCAGCAATTCAGCAATATTGAGAAAAACATCAGGATTTTGAAAATTCAAATCAAGCTGGTCGGTACTAAAAGTTGTCCACAGGTATTTTTCGCCTTCGCTGGTCTGGAAGCGCGTCAATAAAGGCAGGGCGCGGGGGCGCGTCACCTGCGATAAATCGAGCGTTGGGTCGGTGACGATAAAATAGTCGCGGTAGGGCGCTTCGCCGCGCAAAAAACCCTGAAACCAAGCGCTGCTGGCGGAAATATGGTTGATTACGCCATCGAACATCAGGCGAAAATCGGCGTGAAGAGCGCGAACATCGGCCCAATTGCCCAGCGCCGGGTCAACCTGACGGTAATCTACCACCGAAAAGCCATCATCGGAGGTGTAGGGATAAAATGGCAAAATATGTACCGTATTGATAATGCCTTTGAGATGCTTTTGCAACCAGTGATGCAAAGTTTTTAAGGGATGCTGATGTTCAGTCTGAAGCTGGTCGCCGTAGGTAATCAGGATAACATCGCGTTCAGTCAGGCGCTGTTCGGGCGGCAAAACGGGTTGCTGAGTTTTGAGGTGGGTATATTTGTGCATCACGGCTTGCAGCCGCTCAAAAGTAGTACGGCCTACTTCCGGCCCATAAACAAACTCAAGTTTATTTTGCATTCTCCAAAATTCCTTTCTGGCGCTATCCTATCCTCAAGCTTTTGCAGTTGTGTTACGTAATAACGACTATCTTAACAGAAGAGAAGAGCAATCGCCAATTTTTACGAGGGCCAACCAGAGTCCTGAATTTGTGGCATCTGTTAAATCGTTGTGGCATAATTCTTGCACAAGAGCAATAATAAAGCGAGTTGAACTAGACAGCGTCACTAACAGAAAAGAGGATGCGATGGTTATGGTACTATCCCCAAAGCGGTTACTTATAGTCGAAGATGATTACGAAATGCGCCAATTGGTACTTTACACCTTTGAGGATGAAGGCTATGAAGTCAGTACCGCCGCTAATGGTATTGAAGCATTAGAAAAAATCGAACTTGAACAGCCCGATGTAATTTTGCTCGATATTAATATGCCGCTTATGGACGGCGCTACCCTGGTGGACGAACTTAAGAGGTCGCCACACACCAGACATCTGCCACTGGTAGCGATTTCCGCCGCCGCTAACTTACGTAGCCATTCCGAAATGCCAGTCGAAAGCTGGATTGTGAAGCCGTTCGATATGACGCAACTTTTAACGGTCATTGATATTCTGGCCGAGCGTCAGCGTACTCTTCGGCAAAGTCGCCACGCCGATTAATCGCACCAGCAATACCCATAGCGCCAGCGCCCCGTACAACCTCGGATAGCTGACCAATGACCGCCAACCATCGCTGGCCCACTCCTTGTACCCCCAGGGCCACCCCACCAGTCCCACCGCCAGAAGCCAGAGGAAGAAATTTTGAGTTTTGAATTTTGAATTTTGAGTTTCGGCCCGTGGGGTTGCCCTGGGGGTGAGTTTCTGGTTTCTGGTTTCTGGTTGTAAATCACGATTTTCTGCTTCTTGTACTTGCTCTTGAACTTGGAACTTGGAACTTGGAACTCTGAACTTGGAACTCTGAACTTGGAACTCTGAACTAGGAACTCGAAACCCGAAACTTGAAACTAAAATCGGCAAGGCCAGCAGAGTGTAGTGGTATTCTTCGGCGACGGGGGCGACCAGGGGGGCGAGGGTGAAGGCAAGGGCGGTACTTAGTTGAGTTAAGTTTGTTATGTCAAGTTCGGAAGTGGCACTGGTTTTGGCCCGGCGGAAGGCGCGCCAGATTACGAAAACACTGATGCTGATTAGCATAAAGGAGCTTGCCAGAGTCAGGAAGCGGGCTAAATCAGGCAGATTGGCGATTGGTTGGGGATTCCACTGGGCATCGTAACGAAAGAGATGGGAGAAAAAGCCGTTGAAGGTCTGGTAAGCGGTGACTGCCGTTTCGGGTCTCCCGGCAAAGCCAGTCGAAAGGCGGGCATAATCGAGCCAGAGGGCCGGGCCAAGCCAGGGCAATAGTATTATAGCCGCCAGTGCAGTAATTGCTACGCCCAGCAGCGCCGCTTTAAAGTTTGATAAACCAGCCGCCAGCCCGAATACTCCGTAGTAAAATTTGAGCATTAGTTGTAGCGCCAGGGCAGTCGCTTTGCCTATTGGGTTAGTTAGCGTGAGGGCCAAAAACGCCGCCGTCAGCACTGGCATGTACATCTGCCCCAGCCGAAAATCCTCACGTAAAGGGGCATAAAACAAAAGAAAAGTTCCGGCAAGGCAAAAGGGCAAAAGGCCGCGCCGCCCGGTCAGACGGGTCGCCGGAAATAAAGCCAGCGCCAGTAGTCCCAGGTTGAGCCAGAGCCAGATAGCCCGCGCCGTCATCGGTTTCCAGAAGCCAAGCGGATAGGTCAGCGCCGCCAGCAAGGGCGCGTTAGCATCGTAAATATCGTAGATGCCACTGATGCCGCTCTCCTGCATTGCCGCGTTAAACGCCACCGGGTCGTACAGGCTAGTCGCTCGTTCGTGATGCAGCAGCCATGCCCCGGTGTAATAGGCCGCAAAACCGTGCGTTTGTCTTTGCAGAGCTGGAAAAAAAATCTGGCTCAAGAAAAGCAGGGCAGCACAAGCTAATAGCGCCACACCCAGACTTTGCTTTATCCAGCCAAACCAGCTACGGTCTTTCACAGCACCCTTTCTTAATAATTAGCCCAGTATTAAATAAAAAATGGCGGCTTCCATTCCACATAGAAGCCGCCACAAAATTCTCTTACAAGCTAAGACGTAGTAATGTCGGAAGTTTTGCCTTCCGCCAGACCAACCAGCGAATCGCCCTCAGTGAGCTTGCCCTTGAAGGTAGCCGCCAGACCTTCAAGCTGAGTGATGCTGGTTTTGTCCAGCTTGGCGAAATAGACCAGAGCCGCTTTATTGCCGTTGATAAAAAGCAGCAAACCGGGCGACGAGCGATTATCCAGTGTATAGCCTTTAGCCTTCATCTTGTCTTTGTAGTAATTTTCGATGCTAGTCAGGTCATCTTTAGAAGTATAGTAAGTGTAGCGAGTATTTTTAAAGCTTTTGGCAACATCGTTCTGCTCGGCACTGGTCAAATCAATTTTGGCAGAATTAGCCGGGGCAGGTAAATCGCCGCCGCTATTGCCCAAGAATACTACCAGTAGCACAATCACCAGTAGCGCCGCTAACCCGGCTACCAGCCCAATAATAAGTAGATTGTTGCCTTTTTTCTTGGCGGTTGCTGGCTTCGGCTGGGCGTAGGCTGGTTGCTGGGGGTAAGCACCCGGTTGTCCAGGCTGACCGCCATAGCTGGGCGACATATAAGGCGCATTTGCCTGACCGGGCTGCTGTCCATAGGCGGGTTGAAATTGCGACCCGGCCTGATTTTGCGGCCCATAGCTCGGTTGCCCGTATGCAGGAGCTTGTCCGGGCTGTCCATAATTTGGCTGATTCCCACCATTGTAAGCCTGTTCCGCTTGGCCCTGTCCGTAACTGGGTTGGTTGCTATAGGGTGAAGGCGGTTCGGATTGCCCAGAGTTAGGTTGAGCGTAAGGATTGGACTGCGATTGCGATTGAGCCTGGGGCGGAGCATAAGGCGAGGGTTGGGCTTGTTCTGGCTGGCTATAAGCTGGTTGTCCATAAGCAGGGGCAGCCTGTTCGGGCTGTCCATAAGCGGACGACGCGTCATAGGTAGAGGAGGCCGAAGGAGACGGTTGGCTGCTATAGGGACTCTCCTGGGAAGGGACAGCATCATAGCCGCCACTCTTAGGCCCGTTATTGCTGGCATAAGGGGACGGCGAAGAGGCGGGAGGTGGCGGCGGAACGCTGCCATTTCCAGCAGAATAAGCGGCAGCCCCAAAATCCTTTGCCTGTAAGGTGGCATCGTTTGGCTCATAGTCACTAGACCAGGTACGGGTCGCAGCCGCATTATCCACTAATTTCAAGACGGTGGTTCCAACCTGCAAGGTATCGCCCGGCTTAAGAATAATTACCGAACTGATGCGTGTACCATTGACAAAAGTGCCATTGGAACTATTCAGGTCAGTAACAACAACCCCGTCCGGCTCTAACTGGATTTCAGCATGTCGGCGCGATACCTGCTCGTCGCTAACCACGATTTGATTGCTGGACTGCCGACCAACCGAAAGCTTATTACCGGCATCCAGGTCGTAAGTTCGGCCCGGTTCAGCCCCGGATTGAACAACGAGCTGCATATAGCCCCCTTTACCTAATAATTATGAGTCAAACTAATTGACCGCTTTTCCCTCAACTTCTTTATCAATTATACACGCTTGCGCTTGCCTAATCAAGAAGCCCAGGGCTTTTTCTTTTCTCCGTCTCTACTGCCAATTCTCGCTTAGTTTTTGGAAAATTTTAGCTAAAATTTTCCAAAAACTAAGCCCAGATGAAACCAGGACGTTTCGCAATAGACTCTCCATTATAACGCTTCAACCTTAAAAAGGGTGCTATAATATAGTTCGATTTGTTTTGAGGCTATCAGAAATTATTAGCTTAGAGAAAATTTTTGTAAAAATTTTCTCTAAGCTATAGGAAAAGTAAAATGGGTTTTCTGTGGAAATATATTATTAGCTACAAGTGGGGGTGGGCGCTGGGTATCGTGCTTACCATCATTGGCGGGAGTTTTGCCCTGGTAACTCCCTCGCTTATTGGCGCAACGATTGATTTGTTGGCCCGCCCTAACACTGAGGTAGGAGCGCTTTTGCCGATTGCCTTAGCAGTAATCGGCGTGGCGCTATTGGAAGGCATTTTTCGCTTTGGCTCGCGCTTTACCTATATGCAGGTCTCGCGCAAAATCGAGCAGAATATGCGGGCCGATTTGTTCCGCCATATGCAACAGATGGATGCGGCTTACTACCAAACCATCCATACCGGCGATTTGATGAGCCGGGCGACCAATGACCTGAACGCCGTCCGCAACTTTATCGGAATGGGTATCGGCAATTTCTTTCAGACCATCTATCTTTTTGGGTTAGCCCTGTTTTTGATGTTCAACCTCAATACCACGCTGGCCCTGATTGTGCTGGTAGTTTTGCCTTGTGTTAGCATCGCTTTTTTTGTCACCGGGCAGAAAATGCGCTCACGCTACGAAAAAGTCCAGGCTAAATATGGCGACCTCTCGACCCAGGCGCAGGAAAATTTTTCGGGCATTCGAGTAGTTAAGGCGTATGTTCAGGAAGATTTAGAAATCCAGAAATTTTCCAGGCAAAACCAGGCTTACATCAAAGATAATCTGGCTTACGTGCAGTTGAGCGGTATTCTGTGGCCTTTGATGTTTTTGATTCAGGGGTTGGCGACGGCGCTGGTGGTCTGGGTCGGCGGGATGCAGGTAATTGAAGGCAAGCTGACGCTGGGCCAACTGGTTCAGTTTACGGGTTATCTGGCGCTATTAAACTGGCCCATGATTGCACTGGGCTGGGTGGTCAATCTGTTCCAACAGGGCATGGCCTCCACCAAGCGTATTCAGGAAGTGCTAAAAACTACGCCCGACATCAAAGACGCGGCCCAACCGCGCAAACTAACCGAGGTGCAGGGCGAACTCGAATTTGATAACGTGGGCCTGAAATACGGCAAAAGCTGGGTGCTACGCCACATCAGTTTCCGCGTACCCGCCGGAACTAGCTGCGCTATCGTCGGGCCGACTGGCGCGGGCAAAACCAGTCTGGTAACGCTGCTGGCGCGGGTGTACGACCCGCAGGAAGGCCATATTCGGCTGGATGGAGTGGATACGCGCGAACTGGTGCTGGACGACTTGCGCCGCCAGCTTGGGTACGTCCCGCAAGATACTTTTCTCTTTTCGCTGCCCCTGGTCGAAAACATTGCTTTTGGGATAGAGCAGCATACCATCGAGCAAGTCGAGGCGGCGGCAGAAACGGCCCGGCTTTCCAAAGATTTAGCCCAAATACCGGGCGGCCTGAGCGCGATGATTGGCGAACGCGGCGTAACGCTTTCGGGCGGACAGAAACAGCGTACTGCTATCGCCCGCGCCGTCGTGCGCGACCCGGCAGTGCTGATTCTCGATGACGCATTATCGAGCATTGATACTCAAACCCAATCCGAGATTTTGAGCGGGTTGCGGCGGGTTCTAGCCGGACGCACCAGCCTGATTATTTCACAGCGCATTTCCACTGTCAAAGAGGCCGACCAGATTATTGTTCTTGACGACGGTCAAATTATCGAACGCGGCGACCATCGCTCTTTGCTGGCCCAAAACGGCCTTTACGCCAACATGTATCGTCGCGAATTATTGAGCCAAGAGTTAGAGGAAGCTTAACATCAATACCGTTCAAATAACTTCTGTAGGAGGGGGCTGCGCCCTCGATTTTTGACCTGACGCTACCCGCAAATCGAGCGCACAGCGCCCTCCTACAGAAGTTATTTGAACGGTATTGAGCTTAAAATCAATATTTTTACTTTTAAGGAGGAAGAAGAAATGGAAGAGCCAAAACCCAGAAAACCAACCCCCGGTGTCCACGACGAGGATTTAGACCTGGGCTATATTCTGCATCACGCCGATGCCCCGCACCTGGGCGCACATCCATATGTAAGCGAACTATTGACGCCAAAGGCAAAATTGGTGGGCCGAGGCCCAAAAGTCCCCTCTATGCTTACTACTCAGGTCGGCGGGGGTGGCTCTAGCGCTAATGATGCTAACAATTCGGGTGGCTTGAGGTCAGCTCCCATAACAGGCGAGTCTTCCAATCCCGGCGTAGCCACTGATACTGGCGTGGGCGTGCAGCGCACCAATTCCGCCGGAGTAGATTCTGATTCGGCCCAGGGGCGCAAGCAATAAAAGTAATGAGTGATGAGAGTAATGAGTGATGAGAGTAATGAGTGATGAGTTTTGAATCCTCAAAACTCATTACTCATTACTCATTACTATTCTTCCGGCAATTGCCCGGTAATCTGGCCCTGACCTTGTGGGCATTTGAGGACGTAGCCCACGCCGGGGACGGTTAGAATGTAGACTGGTTCGCTATCTTTGGATTCCAGATGAGTACGCAAGTGTCGGACATACACCCGCAGATAGTCGGTTGCGCCAGCGTACTCCGGCCCCCAGACCTTCGAGAGCAAGTCGCTGTGCAGCATTACCCGTCCAGCATTGGTCGCAAGATAATAAAGCAAGCGGTACTCGGTGGGTGTCAGGTTTTTGACTGCCCCGGCTTTCGTTACCTCGTGGCGCACGAAATCAATTGTAATATCGCCACAGCTGAATGTCGGCGAATATTTGTTGACTTCCTGGTACTCGCTCCGGCGTAACACTGCTTTGACTCGTGCCAATAACTCATCGGCACTGAACGGCTTGGTCACATAATCGTCTGCGCCAGCCTCAAAGCCCTGCAACAAATCGGCCCGGTCATTGCGGGCCGTCAACATAATAATCGGCACAGTTGAAAATTCGCGGATGCGGCGGCAAACTTCGTAACCGTCCATACCGGGTAACATAATATCGAGAATGACCAGATCAGGCTTTTCATTCTCAATCAAATCAATCGTGCGAGTACCTTCTGAGGCCGAGATTACCCGAAACTGCAACGTTTCAAGGTTATCACGCACCAACCGAACCAGACTCGGTTGGTCATCCACGACCAGAACGGTTTTCTCTTTATTGGTCATCACAGCTCTCCCAAACCTAGAAATTAAAGCTAAAACACCAAAATTAAACCACAAACCACACTATGAAATCAGTCCAAATCGATTCCTGATGAACCTTCCGCGACTGGCAAGGTAAAATAGAAAGTAGTCCCTTTACCCAAACCGGGACTTTCGGCCCAAATTTGGCCTTTGTGCGCTTCAATAATACCGTTGCAAATAGCCAGACCCAAACCCGTGCCTTCGCTACGCCGGGCCGACCCGGTATCCACCCGGAAGAAACGCTCAAAAATACGGCCCTGGTCGTCAGGTTTTAAACCGATGCCGTGGTCTTTGACTGATAATTTAACTACCTGACGCGGTGCTACCGCACTCTCGTCACCCGCGCCTTTATTTTCAGGATTATCGGATGGTTCTTCCATATAGGGTTCGCTCACCTGCACTTCAATACGTGGAGCTTCCGGCGAATACTTCATAGCATTATCCAGCAAATTGCGTAGTACCTGAATAATGCGCTGCGGGTCGGCGCGCACAAAAGGCAGCGTTTCGGGCGGCGGGCAAACCAGGCTAATTTGAGCATCTGGGTTGCGACGGCGCGCTTCGGTGACGGAGCGCATTGCCACCTCATTAATCTGCACTGGCTCAGGGAAAATACGCAGCGCTCCGGCCTCGATTTTGGAAACTTCTAAAATATTATCAATCAACTGCATCAGCTTATCACATTCCTCGCTGATAATCGAGAGATAATCGCGCCCGACCTGCTCGTTCCAGTGGACATCGAAGCGCAATAAAGTAGTGGCGTACCCTTTAATTGAGGTAAGGGGCGTACGCAATTCGTGCGAAACCGTGGAGACAAACTCGCTACGCAATCGGTCAGCTTCGCGGAGGGCTTCGATACGGGCTACCCGGCTATAGAGCCGCGAATTATCAATTGCTACGGCAGCCTGCCCGCCCAAAATCGCTACCGTCCGCAAGTCTACCTCACTAAAAGTTTGCTCCGTATCATAGCGGGCAATACACAGCACCCCAACCTTGCGCCCTTGCGCCAGCATTGGCACTAATACCATGCAACTGCGCTGCTGGTTTGGCACCATCCGGCTACTATCCAGGGCGATTTCATCATCATCTATCAAAAGCAAACTGAGGCTTTCGTCCAAAGCGCGGGTCGCCAGGGAAAGTAACCGGGCCTTGTCCATTTTGATAGTGCCATCGTAATGCTCTGGCGCAACCATCAACACCTCGCCCCCGTTACTATCTCGCGTCACGCCCGCCGCTACTTCCAGATGAATCAGGCCGGTAGAGATATTTGTTTCATTGAGCAATACCAGAGCCTCATGCGAATCGGTCTGGAGCAGGGCCAGTTCCGAGGCCAGATGTGGCAAATGAGCCGGGTCGTTATCGGCAGTAATCAACTTCTTGGTGGTTTCAAAAACATCCACCAGTGCTTTCATTTTGATGTTTTCGCTGATTAACTGCTGCCGTTCAATCGTGCGCTCGATAGTAGTCAGCAGTTCGTAACTGGTGAAGGGCTTGACCACAAAACCGTGTACGCCCAGGTTCAGCGATTGAATTGCCAGGTCAATCGAATTGTTGCCCGTCATTATAATCGCCACGACCTGCGGATTGATACGGCGGACTGCCCGTACCGTCGTCAAACCATCCAGGCCGCCCGGCATTCTGAAATCGGTAAGCAGCACATCAAAAGGCTTCGACATAGCAAAATCAATTGCTTCCTGACCACCCGGCAAAGCATGGACATCGTAACCACTTGCCATCAAAATTCGAGCTACTGCCGTCCGTGCAGGTGCTTCATCATCAACTACGACTATTGTTTCTTTTGCCACTTCACTATGTCCTCTTTTATTTCCGTTCGTTAGATACCTGGCCCAGGGACAGAATAAATTTATTATCAGATTAGCCTGAATTATCCTTCAACCCCCTTAAAAAGTCAACGCTTGACGCAAACGAACTTAAGTGCTACCATGATTATGTCCAGTACGCGAACTGGCGCTATTTTTGTGCTTTTAAAGCAGTTTACTTTTTATTTCAGGTAGGGGTTTGATTCATCAAACCCCATTGGGCGCAATAAATTTCGCCCCTACCGAATTAGGTTCTATCAGCAGGTGGTGGGACAATGCCTAAAGAAAAAGATAGCGGACTACCGCCAGAAACCAAATCAATTGCCAGCAAGACCGCCAAACCGCGCACCAAAGCGCCGTCCGAGCCGGTCATAAATATTGGTGCGCTTGAACCAACCAACAAAATCCCGATTATCAACGGCAAGCGGCACAAATTAGCGGCAACCCGCAACGGCCCGGCGGAAAAACTGACCGTCCCGCCGCCGAAAAACAATGCAACCCGCAACGGCAACGGCAATAATAGCAAAACCAGCCGCAGCCCCAAATCATCAGTGCCAAATGATACGTCCGACCCGGCTACTAGGCGCGGCGGGCGCAATACTATGCCTCCGGCGAATTCAACAGGTCGAAAATCGCAAGGCGGTTTTCACGATAGCGACAAAATGCCCGAACTCAATCCCGGCGCACGCCAGGAAATCTACGGTATTTTGCTGATAGTGGCCGCGCTGATTTTCTTCTTTGGCTTGCTGGCAACCGATGGCGTTGTATCGCAGGTCGGAATGTTTATCAAACGCATCTTTGGTATTGGCGCTTTTCTTATCCCTGTACTAATGTTTATTCTGGGCCTGACCCACTTCTGGGAAGGACTGACCAACCAGGAACGTTTTAACCAGACCAAAATCACTGCTGGTATCTTTATGATTCTGGCTTTTGTGTGTCTGGTACATCTTTTCGCCGCCAATCCCAAACAAATGGCGGAGCGGGGCGAGGGTGGCGGCTACGTGGCCTATTATCTGACGGCTTTTCTATCGGGTACGATTACACCGTTCGGCACTTTTATTTTGCTGGTGGCGCTTTTCGTGGTCGGCGGCATTATCGCCTTTAATATTTCGTTGCGCGATTTAGCCCGGCGACTGCAAAACGAATACCGTATTATACGCGGCGAACAGCCTGCGGCTATGGCAGAAGCGGACGAATTTGACGATTTCGACCCGGAAGAAGATTATCGGCTGAATGGCTATGCGCCGAAAGTCCGGCCTACTGCCGCCCTGAAATCTAGTGACCTGAACGATGATGAGTTGCTGGATGAATTATTACTGGGTAATGCGCCTAAAAATGCCTTGCCACCTGCCTCAACTGCGTCCGCCGTCCCGACCCTGAACATTCCGACTAGAGCAAACGTGCCGCCCGACCCGGTCTTGAATCTGCCGCAGCGCCCGTTACAACAAAACTGGAAGCGCGACCAGGAGCCAGTACAATCGGCGACGCTGCCTCACAAAGAATGGCTGCTGCCGGAAATGAATATTCTGGCTTCGTTTAAAGATGTAGAAATCAACCAGGGTGAATTACTCAAAAAGGCTAAACTAATCGAAGGAACACTGGCGAATTTCGGGGTAAGTGCTTTTGTGCGCGAGGTCAATACCGGCCCGACTGTAACCCAGTTTGCGCTTGAGCCGGATGTGGGCGTGAAGGTAGCCCGGATTGTAGCGTTGCAAAACGATTTGGCGCTGGCGCTGGCGGCCCCAACCATCCGAATTGAAGCGCCTGTGCCGGGACAATCCCGCGTCGGTGTGGAAGTACCTAATGCCAAAGTCGAAACCGTCGGCTTGCGCGAACTAATGGAGAGTGACGAATTTTTGCACAAACAGGGCAAGCTCAAAATTGCGCTGGGCAAAAACGTCGCCGGACAATCTATTGTGCCGGATTTGGCGAAAATGCCCCACCTTTTAATTGCTGGTAGTACCGGCTCTGGCAAGAGCGTCTGTATCAACACGATTGTCGCCAGCTTCATTTTCCACTATCGCCCCGACCAGTTGCAGTTTATTATGATTGACCCCAAAATGGTCGAACTCAGCACCTATAATGGCATCCCGCATTTGCGCTTCCCGGTGGTCACTCAAATCGAGGCCGACCCCGAAGAAGAGCGCCGTCGCTCCAATAATGATCGCACCCCAACCGTCATGAGCGTTTTAAAGTGGGCTACCCGCGAAATGGAGCGCCGCTACAAACATCTTTCGGTGACAGGCCATCGCAACCTGGATAGCTACAACAAAGTCGCCGGGGTCGGCAACGATTGGGAGAAATTGCCTTATCTGGTCATAATTATTGATGAGTTAGCCGATTTAATGATGGTCGCGCCGGAAGAAGCCGAAAGCTCAATTTGTCGTCTGGCCCAAAAAGCCCGCGCCGTCGGCATCCATTTGATTCTGGCAACCCAGCGCCCGTCGGTGGATGTTGTTACCGGGCTTATCAAAGCCAACTTCCCCAGCCGTATTACCTTTGCTGTAACCAGCCAGATTGACAGCCGGGTTATTCTTGATACGGTTGGCGCGGAAAAACTGTTGGGCCGGGGCGATATGCTCTATTTACCCAGCGATGCCGCCAAGCCCTCGCGTATCCAGGGAACTTACGTCAGCGATGAAGAAATTGACGCACTGGTAGCGTTTTGGCGTGGTCAGAACGATTTCTTCACCAAAGGCAAGGATAATTTTACCCAGACTGAACTGTGGCCGCAAGAATTGCGCGACATTGAAGCTGAACGTAGTAAAGACGGTGATGGCGCAGACGAGCTTTTTGAAGCGGCCCTGGAACTGGTACGGGAAACCCGTACCGCCTCTGTCTCCATGTTGCAGCGACGGTTGCGGGTAGGCTATAATCGGGCGGCAAACTTAATCAAGGAACTGGAACAGGCCGGAGTGATTGGGCGGGGCGGCGGTCAATCCCTGACAGTACTAATTGCCGAGGAAGATTTGGGCAACCCAACTTCGCTCACTGCCGCCGCCAGTATGCCGCTGGAACTGACACCGGGACAGCGCCGCGCCCAGGAACAACGCGAAGCCGCCCTCAAAGCCGAACGCTTCAGCCAGGCTCAGGCCAATGAGGATGACGACCCGCCGATATAATTTTCACCACAGAGGGTGCGCGTCAAATTTTTGCAAAACCCGGACATAATGAACTTTAACTTTTTGATCCGTGTATGGGCAATGGTTTTCGTAGGGGCGAATCGCATACGCCCTTTAGACCCAGCACAGTGTTCAAGGGCGTATGCGATTCGCCCCATACGCATCAGCTAAGGATTTAAGCTTGAAGATGGTACGCGATGAAAGCCCGCCCTGGAATACCCACAGGGCAACCCTACGGGCCGAATTCCGGGCGTATTTCCTTAATATCGGGCGTATGCGATTCGCCCCTACCCCTATACCCGGTTTATTTGGTCAAAGTTTATAATGTCCGGGTTGGCTTGACTATAAACATAGAAACTCACCTGGAGAGAGGAACTGAGCAACATTTCAGAAGAAGCGTTAATTAAAGAGCTAGAGCAAATCGGGCTGACCGGCAACGAAGCCAAAATTTATTTTGCCATGCTGGGCCGTCCGCTTTTCAAAGCCGCCGAGATTGCTCAAGTCGCCAAAGTGCCGCGCCCCAAAGTGTATGAAGCCTTGAACAATTTGCTCAGTATGGGCTTTTGCCACGCTATACCGGGAAGTGTGGCCCAGTATAGTGCCGTGCCGCCGGGCGAGGCGCTGCCCAATCTGCAAAAGCGCAAGGAACACGAACAGGCCCAGCGCTTTCACAAAGAACGAGAAGCCGTCTCCGAACTGGTCAACCGACTACTGCCTTTGCACGAAGCGGGACAGGGCGAGACCGGGGCGCTACGCTATATAGATGTATTGACCGAGCGCAGCCGAATTACTCAAATCGCCAACGATTTACTGATTTCAGCCAAACAAACTATTCTAGTCTTCGAGAAAGAGCCTTACGCTCAAGACCCGCGCACGCTTGGTACGCACGAAATCGAAGCGGCCCAGCGCGGGGTACAGGTACGCTGCATCTTTGAACAAAACGTGCGCGGTCTGCCAGAACGGATTGAGACCCTGACCAGAGCTGGCGCACAGGTCAAAATCAGCCAGCAACTACCCATGAAATTGATTGTGGCAGATGACCGGGCGGCGATTTGCGCCTTGCGCGACCCGATTACCGGGCAGCAGAGCCTTACCAGCTTGCGGATTGAACACCCCGATTTTGCCCAGGCTATGCGCTTGCTGTTCGAGTCAATCTGGGCTGGTACGCCGGAGCATATAACCCATTCTCCGCACAAAGTCGGGGTTAGCCGTGACGGAGTGCGAAGCTGATGCAGGCCGGAAGTATTCACAAGGGCGGGCGAATTTTAAGTGGCTTGCTGGTGGTGTTACTGTTAAGCACGTTGCTGGCAGGCTGTTCACTCAGCAAAAAAGCCGAGGAACCGCGCTGGCTGGCTCTGGCAACCACGCCCGATTTAGAAAGCAGTGGGTTGCTGGATGTAATTCTACCGCCCTTCGAGCGAGCCAATAACCTGCGAATCAAGCGCTTGCCAGTCAGCTACGAACAGGCGTTGCGCTATGGTGAAGATGGCGGAGTAGACGCGCTGCTGGTCGAATACAACACCAAACCAGATTTGTTCAAGCTGGCGGGAGCGCCGCCCTATATCTGGCCCTTCCGCCCCGAATACTTTAAAGACCCGTTGGCTGCGCCTACGCCTGTAGCTATCCCAACTGCCACCCCCTCTTTCGATAATATTTTGACCGAGCGCAAGCTGGTTTTTTGGAGTGATTTGGTGCTGGTTGGCCCGGCAGATGACCGGGCCGGGGTCGGGTCGGTGCGACCACTCGACGCGGGGCGGGCTTTTAAGTGGATTGCTCTTAACAATACTCCTTTTCTGGTAGCCGGAAACGCACCGGGTTTGCGCGAACAACAAAACTTAATCTGGCGACAAATCGGACGTGAAGCCGAAAGTGACCGGGGAAGCGGCTTTCGGGTAATTCCGGGCGATGCCAGCGATGTGTTGCGTGAAGCGGAAGCTCAAAATGCTTATACGGTTGTGCCGCGCTATTTATTCTTGAATAATAGTTCACAAAGTAAACTTAAAATAATCTTACAGGGAGAAGTAGCTTTTTTTCTTGGCTACGAAGTATCAATTCCTAATGTAATTCGGATAAAAGACCATGATGCTTCGCTGGCCCGCTCGTTTGTATATTATTTAACTAATACTGCTACCCAATCTACTATAGCTGGCTTCAGGAAAGCTGGATATAGTGATTATTTATTCCGCTCCTACGTTTACCCCGTTTTTATGCCCAAGTAGTTCTTTAGTCCTATACTATCTAGGCTCATGGTACTAATTTAGAGTTGTGGGTATTGCTACCACAACTTTTTTGCGCTATGGTACGTTATATGCTATGTAGAAGTGTTAATAGACTACGGATGTGACGAGCGGTAAGGTCTTTCAGAACTTTGTGACATATATCATATCCAGTTGGCACTTTTTCGCGTAAACTACTATATGTACTTTGTACTGTTTATCGGTCTTGGCAGACTATCCTTTTAATCAAGCAAATTAGGCGCGTTTCAAGGAATATTAGCACTATTTAACTGCTAAATAAACAGGCGGCGGCGGAACGAGGGTTTATCCCATACTTAGTCGGTACTCACACCGACTTTAACTCAAAGGTGAGGGGAGTCCTATTATGCTGGCACACAAAACTCGAACCCGCAACACAAATATTTCCGGCATTACTTTTTTACTGGTGGCTACTGCCGGAGTAGCTTTTGCCGTCCTGGCTTTACCCCGCTTGCTACCGAGTTCGGCGGAAGTAAGCGCTGGAAATAGCAGTTTTAGCACTTATCGCGATAGCAATTCGGGCTATTCGATTAGCTATCCGGCTAACTGGAAAATAGTCGCGCCAGTTTCGGGCAGCAGCGTCACTACCCTGGCATCGAGTATTGCTCCGGCAGAGCAAGCGGGCGGGCGTTACAGCATCAAAGGAATGAGCCGTACTCCTACCGCTACTGGCGCTAATAATTTTAGCAAGCTCGATATTGTAAGCTACGAATTTGAAGAGCCGATGAGCGCAGTAGAATTTCTGGCTACTCGCAGCAAAAGCGTGGTGGATGGCAAGCTGGTCAATATGACGGTAGCCGGACAGGATGCGCTGATGATTGAAGTACAAACCGCCGAAGCGCTGGCCCAACGTGAAGAAAACCTGATTTACAAGAGCATTTTTGTAACAAAAGGCAATCAAGGTTTTATTATCGCGGGTTTCGCCGATGCTGATACTTTTAACCAAATTGTACAAAGTTTCAAGATTGGTTAATTTGTATTGGTAGCACACTAAAAAATAAGTGTTATACTTGGAAAGAGCGTAATTGCGTTAAATAAGCAGTTACGCTTTTTGATTAGGTTAAAATAAAAACAAAAACAGGAGCAAAATTAAATGGCTACCCTTATTCCAGTGGAAAGCGCCGAAGCTATTTTGCCACAATACCGCACTACTCCGATTGAGGCTCTTTTACGCTACCATAATTTAGGCGAACCATTGCCGCCAACCACCATCAAGGCCCATATGCTGATTGGCACCTGCATGGATCACCGGGAAGATTTTAGAGTTCCTAACGAATTTGCCTACATGATTCGTACTGCCGGGGGAAATGTAATTGGTCACGAATTTGCTATCTCCTACGCCATTGCGGTTGGCGGAGTAGCCACGATTGCCCTGTTCGCTCACACCGATTGCGGCATGAGCCAGGTAACCAAAAAGCGCGAAGCTTTTATAGCGGGCCTGACTGCACGCGCCGGATCTAGTGAGGCAGAGGCCAGTCGCCAGTTTGAGAAATACGCCTCGGCCTACGAGATTGGTGAATCGGTTTCTTTTGTGCTGAGTGAGGTCGCCCGCCTGAAACCTCTCTATCCCAAAATCCTGATTGCCCCATTGCTTTATCAGGTCGAAAATGATTGCATCGTCCAGATTTTAGAATAGAATAGTTTTCACCACAGAGGATACAGAGGACACAGAAAATCAAAGAAGGTCAGGCAAGGTTGGAAAGTTGCTCAAACAAGGCGCTGAGACGGCGGGCCACTTGAGGCCAGGTGTAGTCCTGCTCGACTCTGGCGCGGCTGGCAGCACCAAGTTCCGCTCTTTGGGTCGGGGTGACGGCGGCAATTTCGCTGATTGCGCGGGCGAGGGCGGCGGCATCGCCCGGCGGAACGAGCCGACCATTAGCGTAGGGGCCACTGGCGATAATTTTATCGGGCAAACCACCGGCAGCGCTGGCAACGATGGGCAGGCGATGAGCCATCGCTTCGAGGGTGACAAGGGAACTGCCTTCGTAAAGGGTGGGATGCAGAAAGAGGTCGGCGGCTTCATAAAGCGCGTGCAAATCGTGGTCGGGCAAACTTCCGGCAAAGCTGACGTGGCTATCGAGCAAATTAAGCTGTGTGGCCTGACGTTCCAGGCTGGCCCGTTGTGACCCTTCACCAACGATTATCCAGCGCCATTTCTGCGGTAAAGCGGCCTGGGCAAGGGCGTTAAGAGCAATATTCAGCCCTTTGTTTACCTCAAGGCGGCCCACACTGACGATGAGAAAAGCCGAGCCGATTTTGTAACGCTGGAGAATTTGGTTAGGGTTTGCCTGGGCCGAGAGTTGGTCGAGCCGGGCAAGGTCTACCGCGTTCGGGACTAAAGCAACTCGTTTGGCAGCTACGCCCAGCAGTTTTTGAACTTCGGCGATTTGTGGGGTATCGGTAGCGATTACGGCGGCAGCGCGGCGGGCGGTAAAGCGCAGCAATTGATTGAAGGGAGCGTAAGCGGCACGCTTGGCCCATTCCCGCACCTTTAGTTCTTCCATGCCCTGCGGATTGAGAACGAGCGGTGCTGCACCGGGTTTTCCGACGAGGCGCAAGGCGTAGCCAAAGCCGCTCAAGCCCTGGCAGTAAATTATATCGGGCTTAGGATTGGCGCGGGCAAGCACCTGACCAAGCCGCAACGCGAAAAGCGGATAATTTGCCAGCCTATCAGGAATAGAATTGCGCCGACCTAACGGGAATAGACGATAAGGCAAAAAATGAGTCTGAAAAGGCGGAGGCCAATCACCTGCCCCCTTTGCCCTTTCTTCCCAACCGGGCAAAGGCTCGGCAGTGTAAAGTTCAACACTATGGCCCAATTCAGCCAACCCACAGGCCGTACCGTATACCGCCTGCTCCATCCCACCAAAGGGATGATAGGGATAAGTCGCCCGGCTGAGTAAGGCTATTCGCATTCACTTAAAAACCTTTGAGAGCGGCTTCTTCGGTTTCGTAAATTTCAAAAACCTGGTCGAGCATCATTAGTTCAAAGATGGCGCGGGCCGAAGGTTGAAGGCCAATTAGCTTCAGGTCGCCACCTCTGGCCCGCATCTGCTTGAGACCAGAAACCAGCGCCGAAATACCAATGCTGTCAATAAACTCAACATCGGTCAAATCGAGCAAGACAGTGTTAATGCCCTGTTCACCATAATGTTGCCACATTTCTTTGAGGGTTGGCCCCGCCTGGGCATCGAGTCTGCCGGAAAGGTGTATGGCGCTGATGCGAATAATTATTTCACGCTGTTCGATTTTAATCATGTCAAGAAGCCCTTGTGAGTCCCGTTAATCTTCCGCTTTACCCCTTTTTCAAGAAGCTGTTTCATAATTCGGTAGGGGTTCGATTTATCGAACCCAATCGGGCTTGACCCTTCAAGCCCCTACCTGGTTTAAAACAGGTTTTAAGGAGTTGGCAAAATGGTTCGACAAAAATAATTACAAGTATTTCACCACTGTTAAGTGATTTTTATCATTATAGCGCGAATATTCCAATTTGTCAGCCAATCGGTCAATCAAGTAAAGGCCATAACCAGACTCGCGTGGTTCAAGTGGATTGGGCATTGGTACTGGCTTGCTGGTCAGGTCGAAAGCCGGGCCAGTATCGGTTATTTCAAGGAGCAAGGCGAAGCGCCCCGATTCGAGTTCTTTGACCGACATCAACAAATGCACCGATACTGCCGGGTTTTCGCCACCATAGCCATGCCGGATGATGTTAGTAGCAATTTCCTGCAAAATCAGCTCGACGCTATAGACAAAATGACTGTAGCTGGCGATAATGGTCGCGCCGGAATTGGGCAATTGCAACGTACCCGTGCCAAAGCGCCGACCACTCGAAGCGGCGGCAACTCTGCCTCTTCTGGACTGCATTTCTTCTTGCAGCAGGTTCGGCAAAGTCGCGCAAAATTCACGAGCGACTGCACCAAGCAAGGGCAGCCAGCTATAACTGGCTGGAATAGTCAGTTCTATCGTGGCCTGGGCTAACTTACTAACCGGGCTTGAAGCTGCCGCCCAACTGCCGTTTAGTTGTTCGGACGTGTCGTTGTGACTCATCCTTTTATTCCCTTAACCAAAACCAATTTGTCCCACAAAATTATTGACGCAAAACCCAATCCATCGGGTTGAGGCGACGGTCTCCCTGAAAAATCTCATAATCGAGATGCGGGCCGGTACTCTTGCCGGTATTTCCCATGTAACCAATTATATCACCCCGCTTGACTACCTGCCCGGTAGTAACGGGAACATTATCGGTCAGGTGATTGTAGTGAGTGCTGAAATCAGGGCCAACTACAAAGACGCGATTGCCAAAGAGCGGGTCGTTACGCACCACCGTAACGATGCCATTGAGGGTAGTATGAATATTTGTCCCTTCGGCTACTGCCAGGGGACGGGCTATATCAATTTCGGGATGCTTGGCGCTGTAACCCTGGGTAATTACCCAATCGGCCTCCCAGACCGGGTTTCCAACTGGAATATCGCCAACCGACGGTTTAGTCGAAGCCGACGAGATAATTACTTCGCGCTGGCGTAAATTGTCCACTGTCTTCTTGACCCCGCTAATATAAGCCGCTTCGTTGTTGTGGTCGGATTGCGGCGCATATTTGGGAATAATATCTTCGAGGGTGACGCGCTTCCAATCGTCTTTGTACATTTTAAGCAAGCGCGCCCAATCGCGCAAGCCCTCTGTCCAGGTCTCATACTTACGGAAAGAGCCATTGCCCTCGGTGGTATAACAGGCATAGCCAGTGGTACAGCGAATATTGCCAATAGATTTGGTCAGCGCCGCCACTCCGTTATTGCCGCCAGTTGACTCATGCTCGAAAAAGGCCAGTGCCAGCGCCGGGTCGCAGCCCTCATCCACGCAAACCTGATACATTGCATCGGCTTCGGTAAGGGCCGGACTTTTCAGTTCCTGTAAAAATTGCTTGAAAGTGCTACGCGAAATCGAGACCGGGCCAAGCGGATTATAGCCGCCCGGATTGACCACCATCACATCGCGGTAGCCATTAATCGAAATACCGCGCTCGGCGTAAAAGCTTTTGAGGCGTTGCTCGGCTTGTCGCAAATTCTGGTCAACTCCGCCCGGCTGCACTATCATCAATGTTACCGTGGCGGTCAGAATTATCAGGCCAGCCGCCCCCAGCCAGCGCAAGGAACGGCGGCGTTTGCTCTTTTGCCAGCGCACCTGGTTAGTACGTTGTACCGCTTGCTGCCGTACAAAAGCTTGCTGTTCGCGTTGCGCCACTTGCTTGAAGGCTTCGGTGGTACTGATAACCTGGACGGGCTGGTTCGGCAAATCCAGCACGCGCCCCCGCACCAGCGCCATACCGCGCACAAACACCCGCCAGGGCGTACCGACCTCGTCAAAATAAACCACTTCGCCAGAAGGCAACAAGCCAAAGCACGAAAAGAGGCCGTGCTTCATCTCATCGGCCTCAAGCTCCTCTAATATTCGGAGTGTCTTTTCGTACTCATTTTTCATAAGTTTTGAGTGATGAGTAATGAGTAATGAGTGATGAGTATCAGATTATACTCATCACTCATTACTCATCACTCATCACTATTTTAATACTTCGCTTGCTGGTTGGTGTGCTTTTTCCAGTAGCGGTAGTACCACTGCAACTCAACATCGTCGAAGGCTTCCCAGATACTCAGGTCGGCTAGTTGCGGGAAGGACGAGCCATGAACGTGCGGGAAGACCGTGTTGGTCAGGTATGCTCCGAAAAGGGCGCGTTCGCGGGGAGTCAGGCCACTGACGAACTGGGCAACATCGTTGGAATTGGAAGAGCCAGCAGGAAGTTGCATCGGCGTAATAGTAATAGGCTGGGTCTGCGGCTGTGGTAGCGAATTGAGCGTAGGAGGTGCTGCCACTATCGGGTTAGAAGGAGTAGTCGGTTGCGGCTGGGCGTACAGCGACGAAAATTCAACCGGGCGGGTCATAAACCGGGGCGTTTCCGGCTCGGTAATATCCACAAAGCGCGGCTTGCCGTAGGTTTCCATATTATAGTTGATTACTTCGGCGAGGTCTGCCGGGGGCAATTTCCACAGATGGGCCTGGTCTTCGTCCATATACTGATGGCCTTTAGAGTGTTTGCCGCCGTTATTTTTGAGGGCAGTGCGGTGGCGGCTCTGCAAAAGTGCCTGATGCAAATCAGGCGGCAGGGCGGCAAAAGTGTTGCCGCTAAAGTCGTAAGCCCAGGCATCGCCACCCAGTTGCGGCGGCACGAGTTCGGGATGCTGAGTAGAAATCAGGTTCAAGACCGAATCGTGAATCGGGACAAAGCGTTGCGGGTTGACCGAAAGCTTTTTCCAGACCTGGGCGGCTTTGGCGCGGGCGCTATCTCCGGCATCAATCAAAATCTCTTCGGCAATCGCCTTGAGGCGTTCTTCGACTTCCTGGCGAATTTCCTCGCTGGTGCTGGTACGCATTACCGAGGCGCAACGCAACAGGGTCAGCAAATTGAGAATTGCCAGCAGGACGGTAGTGGCGATAATAAGTTGGTCTTCGCTAAAGGTGGTCTTCATAGCATCGCCAAGATTATTCGCACCCGTCACGCTCATAAAAAGCAAGAAGAAATCTATGCCAATCGTCACGATTAAGGCGACCAGCATAATCCACCACCATATAGAACCGCTCATAAGCCGAACTTTGAGGCGGTCAGGGTGGCGCAGCCAGACAACCTGGGCCATTTCTGCAATAATTAATCCCTGGATGATAAAGCCAACGATAATCGCTCCAATCGTACCGAGTGCTTGTGGCAACGGTTCGGGCGACAACTTGGCGAACATCGGCAGGGCGCGCACGCCACGCAGGGCGATAAAAACCGCCACAAACGCCTGATAAGCCAGCGCCAAAAATAGCACCAGGCTAAAGTTCAGGCCAAGTTTATGAGTATACATCCATAGGCCACGCCGAATTGTACCCATGTCGCTGGCGGGACGCTCTTCGTCCGGCTGGGGTACATATGAAATAACATTAGGCTGTTGTCTATTCATGGCTGGCCTGACCTCGTAATTTTGTTGAAGTGTACAAACTATCCCTCTTCCGCAAATTTCAAACTAAATTCTGGTGTAGCAAAGCCCCATGCTAATATCTAGCAAAGCCCCTTTTAAGGCCACCGGGTTAAACATATTTCAGTTTGATTAATCAAACCCTAATTTGGTCTGAGCAATGCCAAAAAGCGCAACCGCTAAATACCCGGTTCGCCCCACTTCTCCTCTGACCCGCTCGGCGCGGCTCTTTTTGTGCTACCCACGAATTTAGCTTATGTTAGTGCTTTGAGTTCTATTTTACTCCTATCGTCAAGCACCGACATTCTATCATAACCGACGTATTCTATTCAATAATTCCATAATAAAGATTCTAACATTCCAGTCAGGTTATGTCAAGCAGATTAACGGATTTTCATGTAGTACTTTTAGTTTTGGAAAATTTTTTGCAAAAAATTTTCCAAAACTAAAAGTAGGTCTAATCTGGTTAGTTTGAGTTCTTTTAGACAATTTTTTGCAAAAAATTGTCTAAAAGAACTCAAACTAAC
>JBBQXW010000087.1:0-23787 GCA_038209275.1 Chloroflexia bacterium
GCGATGCGCTCGGTCAGCTTCTCCCATTCTTTGACGTATTCCCAAACCGATTCTTTGCACAGCTTATTAAAGGCCGCGATGCCGTAATTTTCGATGTCCTGTTTGCCACTAAAGCCGAGCTTCTTCTCGACCTCTACCTCAACGGGCAGGCCGTGCGTATCCCAACCCGCTTTGCGCGGCACGTAGTAACCTTTCATGGTTTTGTAGCGCGGAAAGAGGTCTTTGAAGACACGGGCCAGCACGTGATGGATACCGGGCCGTCCGTTGGCGGTAGGTGGCCCTTCATAAAATACGTAGCGCTGTTGCCCTTCGCGCTGGGTCAGGCTTTTTTGAAATACTTTTTCGCTTCGCCAGAAATCGAGTACTTCTTCCTCTAATTTCGGAAAACTGACTCTGGTATCAACTTCATTAAATTTAGTCATGGCTCTTTCCTTTAATTTAGTTTTTTCACCACAGAGGACACAGAGGACGCAGAGAAGAATTTTAAATTGAATTTAATTCCGTGTTTCTCCGTGCCTCCGTGGTGAATTTTCTCTCGCGCTGAGTAGCTCTTTATTGTTCGGGCAAAATGATTATTGCCCCGGAAAAGTGCAATATAAACCAAAAAATCCCGTCCCATGTTCTAGGGACGAGACCGATAAAATCCCGCGTTACCACCCTGCTTAAAGTTAGCGGCAAGTTGCCACAAACTTTCTCTCAGTGAGATGCGTGTTCACATCTCCGCCAGTGGTAACGGGTGGCGCGACCCGGCCCGGCTTACTCTCTTTTTAGTGTTAAAAAGATTTCAGGGAGCGGCTCAGGAACGATTTTCAACCGGGCCATCGCGTCCGCTCTCACCGTTTCGGACTCGCTGCTGGCGCTGGCAAGCGGTTTACTCTTTCCATCGTAGCCTTTTGGTTAGCTTATTCACTTGTTTGTATTATATACATATTGAGGCTGTTTTGTCAAGTCCGTTTTGCGGCACTAATATAAGGACAAATACTATTTCGCCTGTTTAGTCGCTTCTTCTTTTTTTGGATGGTATAATTAGAGAGTTAAATAACACAATTTTACTTAAATTTTTGAGAGGGAATTGTTTATGACAGCACCAATCAGGATACCAAAGGCGTATGAGGAAATAATTGATTTTCTGGCGGCGGGGACACGCCCCGATAGTATCATAGCGTTTCAGCCTTCCGAGAACGTCAAAAAGCGGGTAGCAGAACTGCTTTACCGGGAAAAAACCGAGCTAGACCATTATATGCAGCTAGAACACTTGATGCGTTTGGCAAAAGCACGCGCCCGCCAATATAGTACCAATGAATTAGAGAGCTAACTTGACCTCGGCAGTTTCTCCTAAAATTTCATTTACTACTATCAGTTTTCCTTCATGGTCAGCGCCTAATTGCTCACTCTCATTAAGAAGCTCAATACCGTAAACCGTTCCATCAGGCGCAATGTCTACTAACAAATCATCGTTTACTTGAACAGTCTTTACTTGCACTGTCTTTTCTTTAAAAGAGATGTAAGCTACATTAAGCTTTGAGTCATAAGTCAGTTTCATAAAACCTCTCTTTACACAACCACTAGCATCCTATCAAAGTTTTCTTCAGGAACAGGCAACTTGTCTTCTTTTAGTGCTGCAATATACCCATTAATGGCTTCTTTAATATTAACGAGAGCTTCTTCTTTAGTCGCGCCCTGGCTAACACAGCCGGGCAAGCTGGGACATTCAACCATCCACCAACCATCTTCGCCTGGATAAAGAATTACTTGCCGCATGATAAAACTCCTTTTACTTCGGATTGAGCTGCTTGAACAACACACCTATTTTTAATTTAAAGCCCGGCACAACATCGAGGCCGTCCAGTTCATCATCACTACTCAAAGTGAGCAGATTTTGGTTGTCGGGGCGAAAAACAAAGACACTTTTAGTATAAGGGTCAACTACCCAGACCAACCGTGTACCAGCCTGTAAATACTGGTTGGCCTTAGCTACAATTGCTTTCCAATCGTCGCTACCTGAAATAACTTCAACCGCCAGGTCTGGGGCAAAAGGTACTTCTTCGTCAATGATGTTCGGCATCCGTTCTAGCGATACAAAAGCCACATCAGGTTCACGCTTTGGCGGGTTGCCCGCTACCTGAAAAGTGGTACTTGAATCGGCTACGTAGCCCAAGTTGTGTTCATCAACATAAGCATCTAAATAACGGCCCAAACGTACCGCGATAACGCCATGCTGAAAACTTGCCATTTTTTCTATTCTTTCTTCTTGAACTAGCTCAACCGAAGCAATAGCCTCTTCTAATTTAATTGTCATAGAATTTTACCTCGCCTATTTCTAATTTCTAGATTTTTCCAAATAAATTATAACACGTCGCAGTTAAGCTTTGGCTTTAACTACCGAACAGAACGCACGGGGGCAAAACCGCTAATTTGTAGGACATTGCTCCGTCAATGGATTTCCCTGACCTAAATTTTCGGTATTTTGCCATTGCTCTGACGAATAGGTCGGGCGGTAGGCCGAAAATCCATTGGCGGAGCAATGTCCTACAAAAAGACGCTGAGAAGCGACTGATTGGACGCTACGGGGAGAGATGATAAAAATTTTGCATATTTAGTGACCGAGGCGCTGCTTTATGAGACGACGTGGTTGCCAGATAGGATGCAGAGCGGCAAAGAGCGAGGCAAGTCGGCGGACACTGGACAGGTTGGCGCTTTCGCTGGAACGGGGTGGCGCGGCAAGGGCCGAAATAAGGCTCTGGCAATCGCTGTGCAGGACGAAATGAAATTGGGCGACGGGTGGAGCGGTGCGCTCTTTTTCGAGGCGGGCAATTACGGCAGAAAGAGAGACCTCAACTGCTTTTACTTCGGCTTCGTAAGAGGAAGATACGCCGCCAGTTTCGAGTGGGCCTTCTTTCCAGGCCGGATGCCCAACTTGCGGCGAGAAAATCAAGGCGCGGAAAGAAGCGTAAGCGGCTGTACCATCTGGCAATCCTAAACCACGCAGCTTATGGTTATTTTGATGACCGGGCTTGCGTTCTTTGGGCGTGTAAAAGCCGCCATCGCACCAGCACGCGACGAGCGGCACGGTGCGCGGGTCGAAGCCGGGTGTGATAGGCAACAGCAAATCTTCTTGGCCCCGACTGACGACGGCAACATCGCGCTGGCGGCGGACTCTGGCAAGGCGGGCCAGCAAATAACTGGTTTCGGCCTGCGTCGGGCGGGGCGCGGCGTATTCGAGCAAAGTTTCAAGGGATAGATTGGGGTAATCGTAGACGAAAGGAATGAGGCGCAGATAGAGTTTTTCGAGCCAGTCGCGGTCTTCCAGCGCCCCTTTGCGGACGGGCGGCACGACAATAGCTTCGGTGCGCTGCCGTACCTGCTTTCGGAGTTTGACCGACTCGTTTTTGTTACCCACGCCCTGCGCCCGGTTAAGCGTTAGCAGCCTGGGGCGCTTTCAGTTCAACCTCTTTGAGATTGGGTGAAATACGCAATTTTGCCCCGGTTGCCGCTTGCACCTGCGCGGCGGTAACGCCGGGCGCAACCTCGATTAATTCCAGCCCATCGGCGGTTACTTCCAGCACGGCAAGGTCGGTGATAATTTTGTTAACTACAGCCTTGCCCGTAAGCGGCAAATTACATTCGGGCAAAATTTTCGGGTCGCCCTTCTTGCTGGTATGCTCCATGCAAACGACCACTTTTTTAGCGCCAACCGCTAAATCCATCGCCCCGCCCATGCCTTTGACCATCTGACCGGGGATTGTCCAGTTCGCCAAATCACCCTTTTCCGAAACCTGCATCGCCCCCAAAATCGCTACGTCAATATGCCCGCCCCGAATCATGCCAAAAGAATCGGCGCTATTGAAAATGGACGCGCCGGGTATCATGGTCACGGTCTGCTTCCCGGCATTAACCAAATCGGGGTCTTCTTCGCCTGCGTAGGGGAACGGGCCAATTCCAAGCAAGCCGTTTTCGGAGTGGAGGAAAACGGTCATTCCTTCGGGAATATAATTGCTCACTAGCGTCGGCACCCCGATACCGAGGTTGACGTAAAAACCATCTTCCAGTTCCTGAGCGGCACGCTGGGCAATCTGGTCACGCGATAACGGCATTGTTTTTCTCCTTAATCTTAAAATTCAGGTAACACAGATGAACACAGAGAGCCACAGATGAATACAGAGTTAAGCCAAATTTTAATTTTTCTCCGTGTTTCTCCGTGCCTCTGTGGTGAGTTCCTGGTTCTCGCTGCGATTTCGGACAGTGCGCTGCTCGATGCGCTTTTCGTAGGACGGCCCTTTTACGATGCGCTGGACAAACAGGCCGGGCGTAACGATTTCGTCGGGGTCGAGTTCGCCCGGTTCAACCAGTTCTTCGACTTCGGCAATCGTAATTTTTCCGGCAGTCGCCATCATCGGGTTAAAGTTGCGGGCGGTCAGGCGATATACCAGATTGCCGCTAGTGTCGCCCTTCCAGGCTTTGACAAAGGCATAATCGGCGGTGAGGGGCATTTCCAAAACGCACATGCGCCCGTTAATCTCGCGGGTTTCCTTGCCCTCAGCGATAACTGTGCCAACCCCAGTAGGCGTATAAAAACCCTGAATACCCGCGCCACCAGCCCGAATCCGCTCCGCCAGCGTCCCCTGGGGGTTGAGTTCAACCTCAAGTTCGCCGGAAAGCATCTGCCGCTCGAAAGTTTTGTTTTCGCCCACATAGCTGGCAATCATTTTAGAAATTTGATGCTCCTTGAGCAAAATACCCAGCCCAAATTCGTCCACGCCACAATTATTGCTGATAGCGGTAATACCCTTTGTGCCTTTGGCTTGCAAGGCCCGAATAAGATTTTCGGGGATGCCGCACAGCCCAAAACCCCCAAACAAAATCGAAACGTTGTCCGGCACATCCGCAACAGCTTCCTCGACTGTCGCAAAAACTTTGCTTTTCGCCATTCGCTTCTCCTGTAGTTTTTTCTATTTTATAATCCTGGGACTTTCGCTTATACTCGATTAAAACCGGGAGAATTTATAGTGTTTAATTTTTTCTGCGAAAAAATTAAACACTATAAAAAAGAGATTCTTTAGCTTTGGAAATTTTCGCGAAAATTTCCAAAGCTAAAAGGAAAGAGTTTCCTGGCTTTGAAAACTTTTGGCGAAAATCTTCAAAGCCAGGAAAAGGCGAAAGTTCGGAATCTAGTTGAGCAATTTGTTACGCTTTATACAAGCTTAATTTAGCAGATTCAGAGGGAGGAGTCAAAGGCATAAATACCAAAACACAGATGAACACAGAGAACCACAGATAAATTTTTTTTAGAAATATCTGTGTTTATCTGTGTTCAAAAAATTTTAAATCGCGTTAAACTTAACGCTAATCAGCCCGGATTGAGTTGAAATATCTACTAGACGGAACTTGCGGTTGTCCACCTGAATTTCGGTCAGGCTTTTATTGAGTTGCGGTTCGAGCAAAGTGGCGTTGGCGAGTTCGACAATTTTGTCGGCACCAACTGGCAAATTGCCTTTGCCAACTTTAGGCTGACCAACTGGCTTGAGAACGATTTTGCCGTTGCGAAGGCCGATTTCCTCAGTTACGCCAATATCAAAATCAACAAAACCGTTGCCGACTCGCAGAGACGCATCAACTTGCTGGTTGGGCAAAATTTTCAGCACGATTTCTTTAACGCTGACAATACCATTCAGGTTGACCGGGTTATCTTTCAGGTATTTAGCGACGCTGGTATTTAGATAGGGTTCGCTGACGGTTGCACCTACATCGGCAACGCCGTTAAAATCGCGCTGGGGTAGGAGTTGATTCGAGGGCGGCGTGCCGAACCAGTAGAGCGCGAACACAAAAAGTCCGAAAGCACCCAGGAAAATTCCAAATAACAAAAGGCCACAACCCGCCATCCAGGGAACACCCCGGCCTTTGGAGCGGCTGCGGACGTTAGAGACGTTGTAATTGCTAGGGCCAGGAGGCGGCTTATAACCGCCCCCCGACGAGGGACGATAACTCATCCGGCTTTCATCCCCTGCACGCGCTCTAGTCGAGTTACCCACAAATCGGGGTTTTTAACTTCGTCGAGCGTCGGAATATATTCGGGGCGCTCCCACATTTGGTTGGCGAAATCAATCCCCTTCCTGGCAACTACCGCATCCACGAAAATTTCGCCCAGCCGATACTGCTCCATCTTGAGACCGAGGCCGGTAATTCGCATAAAGATGCGGTCAACCAGGCTGCGTTCCTTCTGGCGATGCTCAATCCGGCCCTTGATTTCCTCGTAGCTGGGCATCAGTTTCGAGCCGATAGCGTTCATAATATGATTGCTATAGCCCTCGACGATGCTCATCAGGGCTTGCAATTCCTGGAAAAGCAAGCGCTGTTCGGGGGTCATGATGCGTTCGAGCCAGGGGCTACCCTGTGCGCCGTTATTGCGGATGCGCTGGACAAAGCCGCCCATGCCGCCATTGTTACGCATATTGCTAAGGTCTTCGGTGATGTAGGAGAAATAGCGCTCCAAAATCCCGTTGAAGTGCTGGCGTACCCAGGGATGCGACTCGAACTCGAAAGCGTGGGTGGTTTCGTGTAAGGCAATCCAGAGCCGGAACTCATCGGCCTGAATATTTAGCGCCTGACAAACCGCGCTGATGTTCGGCTCAACAAAGTAAACCCGCCCGGTAGTGACGACTTCTTTGCCCAACAAGCTAAGGTCATACTGACCCAGCACCCGACGAGCCAGATAGCCCAGCAAAATGCCGAGTTCGCCGCTAATGAGCAATTGATTGGTGCTACCGAAAATAGCCTGACTGACTGGGCTACTCTTCTGCACCGCATCGCGATTCAGTTTTTCGATTGGCTCAAATAATTGCTGGAAAGAGACGATATTGGCATCCACCCACTCAATCCGGCTAACCGCGTTCACGGTATTGAGGGTGCGCGGGAAGGCGGTATGGGTATAATCCTCAATCAACGGAACGGCTCGACCCACCAGTTCGCCATAATAAGCGTTCCATTTCAGATGCCATTCGGCGGTAGCGCCATCCTGCGGATTAAGGCGCAAGGCAATATCGCGAACGCGCTGCCAATCTATCAGAGTAGGCGGGCCGTTACGCTGGGCGGCGCGAGTGCGCGAATTAGCCCAGGCCGCTCCAAAAGCGGCAGCAGTTGCCAGCCCGATACCAGCCGCCAGTTTGCCATATTTATCGCTACTATTACCTGCACCACCTGTGCTGCCAGTATTACTCTTAAAATCTGCCATTAAAGCGCTCCTTGCCGATAAAGACCGTTAGAAGTAAAACTAAGCCAAACTAAATATTCGATTGGCTTCCCGCAAAATGATACCTGTTTGGGCTATCAGAGTCAAGTAAAGGGAGAATTAGAGAATTAGTTTGAGGGTTTAAGTACTTAAATCAGGCAGGAACACAGATGAACACAGAGAATCACAGATGAACACGGATTTTTTAGATTTAGCGGTGATTTCAACTTCAAAGCAAGTTAGAGGAAGTTGTGCGGGAACAGACTGCACGTAAACGCTCTGGTCGTAGTTGAGGATAAACACCTCTTTGCCCATATATCGCTTGCCCTTGTCAGTAGTTTTTTTGGTCTGGTCGTCGGTACGGTTGATGGTGTAGTTCCATTCTTTGTCGAGCATTTGAGTGGCCCAATTATAGAGCAACCTGATTTGAGGACTGTTATCGTAGGTTATCAGGAAATTGAGGCGCGGGCTTTGTTCGCGCAATAGCTTGGCGAGGCGGTAATGGCTGTGCTTATCGAAACTATGGGTGTAAAATTTATCCTGGTCGGCATTAAAATAAGGCGGGTCTACAAACAGGAAAGCGCCATCAGGAGCTTGCTCGACGGTTCGCTCAAAATCCTCACAGGTTAACTCAACTCCCTGTAGTTTGGCAGAGCAGCGCCGCAAATGAGCGGGCCAATTTTTAGGCTGCATACTGTACTTGTCGCCATAGCCCCAATAGCAATTCTGCAAATTCATTATGCCGGAATAGCTGGTTCGATTCAGATAATACCAGCGAAAAGCCCGTTCCAGGTCGTTAGTTGGTTTATACTCATTTTTGTAATAGGTGTGTAATTCCTTGCTGGCTGGCAGGCCGTCAAGGAGTTGAACCAGATTTTCTACATTATCCCTGATATGAATGTAGCAATTGATTAATTCGGGGTCTACATCATTGAGAACATTGTGAGCTACCTTTGGCTTGGCAAAGAAAATAGAGCCACCCCCCGCAAAAGGTTCAGCGTAATAGCTATGCTTTACCAAATGCTCAAGAATCAATTTTCGAGCGTAAAACTTGCCGCCAGGATACCGAAAAGGGGAATTTATCACAGACATTGGGTTACAGCCTTTGTCTTCATTGAGCTTATCAGTTTGATATAAATTGCTGAATTCTGTTCGTAGAATAGCACAAAGTTACGGGATTGTCTATTTTTGATTGATAATGTCAGTTTCTTAAAAACAAGTGCCAAGCCTAAACTTGTGTTAGCTTGGCACTTGCACCTACAACTATTTATAGCTCAAGTTAAGTTACTCGACTGCCACTGCCGGACGGTGTTCACTCTGGCTTTCGGCGGGGTCGCCGGAGGCTTTCTGAGGTATCTTGTTCGGGAGAACAAAGAAGGAAAGGAAGAACAAGACGACCATCGCGATAGTAACGATGAAGAATACATCGTTAAGGGCGGGAACCCCAGCCGTTGAGACAATACGAGCGCTGACAGCATCACCGATTTGCTTCTGCAATGCGGCAAAGTCGGGCGAACTTTGAATGGTAGCCTGGGTCAGACCGGGATGCGCCGTTAGAAAATTCGGAATGAGTTGCTGCTGTACCGAGGTGCGGATTTGCTCAATCTGGGCTGGTGGCGGCAAATGAACGGTGGTTTGCTGCACGAAAAGGGTGCTGAGTACCGCAATACCAATCGAGCTAAAAATCTGGCTGGTGACATTATAGAGTGAGCTGGCTTTGGGTAAAGCCCGCCCGGTGATGGCAGCCAGAGCGAGAGTTTGGAGTGGGAAACCAGTTGAGCCAAAGCCAAAACCACGCAATATCATCGCTGGAACCAGCGACCAGACATCGGTCTCATTAGTGATATTTTGCAACAGGAAATTGCTAACAATCAAGGAGAACATGCCAATCATAATCAGGTTGCGTGGGCCAATTTTGTTGTAAAGGCGGCTGCCCAAAATGACCGCTACTGCTGCCGCCAGACCCATTGGCATAGTGGATAAACCAGCATCAGTCGCGCCCAGGCGCGGATTGCGGATAGTTTCCAGGAAGAAGGGCAACAGGAAGAACGAGCCAAAGATAAAAGCCCGTAGCATCCAGGTCATAAAGCTGGCCGAGGCAAAATCGCGGTGCTTGAACATTCGCAAGTCCATCACCGGGTCTTTTGCGCGTAGTTCGTAGATGGTGAAGGCAATCAGTAAAGCTATGCCAATACCAACCAGCAAGAAAACCAGAGGCGAAGTCCAGCCGTAAATATCGCCCTGTGGATTGGTCGCGGTCTTGGTATCAGGGTTGCGCTGGCTGACAACGGTAAAGCCGTAGACCACTGCAATAACCCCGGCCATCGAAAGGCCCAAACCGATAGTATCGAATTTAGCGTTGGCGGGCGGGCGACCTTCGGCGGTTTCGGGGCGATAAATCCGCCACATCAAGAACATAGCCAGAATACCAACCGGGAGGTTGATGTAAAAAATCCATTGCCAGCCCAGGTTATCGGTGATAATGCCACCGATAGTCGGGCCAAAAGCGGGGGCCATCAGCACAGGAACGCCGATAATGGCGGAAGAACCGGCCCGCTCTTCCGGCGGGAAAGCGCTAAAAGCCACGGCGGTTGCCAGGGGAAAGAGCGCGCCGCCGCCGATGCCCTGGACTACCCGGAAGAAAATCAGGAGACCGATATTCGGGTTGCCGTTAGCATCTTGAACCAAATCGCTCAAACCGCACAGGAGCGAGCCAATAGTGAAAAGGCCCAAACAGGCGATAAAAACCTGCTTCATGCCAATGCGAGTAGCCAGATAGCCCGCCGCCGGAATAACGGCAGCCTGGGCCAGAAAGTAGGCGGTAATAACCCACTGGGTTGCGTTAAGGTCGGTCCGAAAGGCTGTGACCATCTGGGGAAGAGCTACGTTTACTATAGTGTTATCTAAAACGGCCATAAAGAGGCCAAGTGCAGCTGTCAAAGCAACTGCATACTTATAAGGAATTTTCAAAATATCCTCCGTCAAACCTGCTGCCAGGGTTGATTAAAGCTCAGTGCGACGGCGAACAAAGTCTTTAACCACACACGTTTTTTAATAAAGAAAGTTTTTTATCGTGAATGAGACTCATTCACGTATTATTGAGTACAGAACCAACTGCCTATCAACCCTTGCAAAGGGTTTTGGTGATAGTTACCTTCAGAGCTTATCAAATAATCTTTGCGGTGTCAATAGTTTTGTAGTCAAGTTTTGATGATGAAAGAGATTCATTTTGATTTATCTGATAGGCTGAGTTATAATTTTTCTAATTCTTGGTTTTAGATTTTTTTTTGCAAAAAAAATCTAAAACTAACAGATAACGCAGATTAGAGCGGCCATCAATAGAAAAGCAAAGCCCAGGAGATTCGATGCTATGACCGAACAAAACGACAATGATAATGACAATAACGAAGCGCTGGTAATGGATGGAAGGGCGTTGGCAGAAGAATTGCGGGCTGAATTGCGCGATGAGGTAGCCGAGTTCAGCGAACAATACGGCAGGCCGCCCGGTCTGGCGATGATCATTTTGGGCGGAGACCGCTTGGCCTTTGACCGGGCAGACCAGGCGGCGGCGGAAGCCCGCAATTTGGGCCTGGAGTTTATGGCCTATCTATGGCCCGAAGAAACGGGCGACCGGGAATTGCAGCTTTTGATTCGCGATTTGAATACTCGTCTAGCCTTTGATGGCATTGCGATTCAGCCACCTTTGCCACCGCACATCAGCCACGAAGATATGGTCGCGGTAATAGACCCGATGAAAGATGTAGAAGGTTATCATCCCCTGAACGTAGGCCGTCTTTTTTCTAACCTGGATACGATAGTGCCACCTCCGGCGGCGGCGGGTATGGAACTATTGCTACGCTACAATATTAATCCGGCGGGGATGCGGGCCGTCGTAGTCGGGCGCGGGCGCACGATTGGTACGCCGCTTGCGGGTTTGTTAGTAATTGCCGACGCAACGGTCTCGGTTTGCCATAGCGCCACTCGCGAATTAGCGGCCTACACTCAGGAAGCCGATCTGGTCATTTCGTGCGCCGGACAGCCCAATTTAATTACTGGCACAATGCTAAAGCCGGGCGCAATCGTGCTGGATTATGGCATGACTTACGAAGACGGTGTACTGCTCGGCGACATTCACTGGGAAACCGTGCGCCATGTCGCCAGCGCCGTCAGCACCGGGCCGGACGGAATTACCCCCATTATTACCCTGGCACTCATGGCAAACACTATTCGTGCCGCTCAAAGACTGGCGGGGATGAGGAGTGAGGAGAAAGAGAAGGAATGAGGACGGAAGATAAGTTGACTCTATGACTAGGGGTAATAAACAAAAAAAGGAAACCAATCGTACTCGATTGGTTTCCTTTTTTTGCTTATGCTTTGAAATTAGCTGCGCGGATAGTTTGTGTTATCCGGGTCGTACAATTCGCCGTTGTCAGGATAGGGCTGGCGATTAGTAGAATCGGGGCGGGGCTGGCTGTTGCCGTAGTAGTTGCTGCTGCCCTGCTGGGGCTGATTACTGCTACCACCATAGTAGCCACCCGACTGGGGTTGATTGCTACCACTATCACCATAGTAACCGCCCGGCTGGGGGTTAGGATTATTGTAAATACCAGGGTTGGACGGAGGCGGGGCGGAATAGCCACCCGAACTCGGTTGGCTTTGCTGGCTGCCCGCCGCATAACCAGGATTATATTCGGGCGTGGGGCGCGGGCGCGGATTGTTCTGGCTGGCTTGCTGCAAACCTTGTTTTAACTGCTGCTTTTGCGTCTGGGCCTGCTGTTTCATCCCCTGACCAAGTTTAGGTAGATTTTCCTGAGCCGAACTGTAGGCACTATCCCAAATACGGCTGGCGGTATCGCGTCCGCCCAGGCCAAAAGAAAGACCAAGTGCCAACGCCAAAGCTGCCACCGTGCCGATAAAAATAGTATTGATAACCGTCTCGGCAATTCCAATCTGGCCCAGAGCCGCGATAACCGCAACATACAGAATGGCGTAACGGGCGATGTTGGAAACCATATTGGCATTGCCAAATCCGGCAGAAGTAGCTGCGCCTTTGACGAAATCGCCCACAAAATTAGCCAGCAAGCCACCAATCAGGATGATGACCAGAGCGATAAACAGGTTCGGGATAAAATTCAAGATGCCGGTTAGGGCAGCAGTCAGCGCGGGCAGTTGCAGCACGCTGAAGGCGGCGACCAGCGCAATTATTCGGAAGAACCACTTAACAATTTCGCCCATGAGTCCGCTGGCATCCTGTTTCACTCCGGCAGTCTGGATGAAGCGGGAAAGTCCGGCTTTTTCGGCGGCTTCGTTAAAGCGAACTTTGCGTAAAAGGTTGGCAACCAGTTTCGATAAGAAACCAGCAATAAACCAGCCAATACATAAGATCAGCAGCGCCCCGATTAAATCGGGCAAAAAGCCAAAGAATTTGCTAAAAGCCTGGCTGATAGCGGTCAGGAAAGCCTCACCCCAATCGCGTATAGCAGTCATATTTTCTCCTTCTTCCTTATGTCGGATACCTGTCAAGGTGGCCCGGCTATTCAGTTTGCTACCAAAAGCCACTCTACTATTAATTTACTTTGTATTTATTATGCCCTTGCCCCACCAGCGCAGGCTTTTATTACTTAACTCTATAAGCAAACCTTGTGCCAGAAAGAACATTAGGTTTTTCCTATCAGAAAAGCTAAATCGGACTAGTAAGTTTCTTTAATTTAGCAGACTAGAGAGCTCAACACTTTTAGCAGAGGAATTACTATCAAAACAATTAGCAGAAAGATAAATAAAAAGAGCTACTTATTGTGCAATAAGTAGCTGCTTTGTTTAATCTTTTGGGATAGGGTCTTAGCGTGCTTCCGGGTCATTCTGCATCATGCCAAAAATATTGCCTTCGGTATCTTTGCAATAGGCCAGCCAGCCCATGCCCGGCACGCCCATTTTTTCGAGGGCCATCTGACCGCCATTAGCAAGGGCCACCGCCACGCTCTCATCCAGATTGGTAACATCTATCGTACAGACATAGGCAATCACCGCCACCCCATCAATACTACCCATCCGCTTTACCAGCCCACCATTGATGCCCGGTTCACTATCCGGCCGGTGGTAATCAGGTAGTATTCCGCTGGCCCTTCCCACTGCTGAAATTGCCAGCCAAAAACGGTTTCATAAAACGGGCGCGCCCTGGCTAAATCCTCGGCATGAATCTCAAAATGAACTACTCTTGACATAGTTGTCACCTCTTTCGCTAAAGCTATTTTTCGGCTCAACAAACCATAAAACCCGGCTCAATCGGAAATTTTTAAGCAAGCAAAACCTGAACTGGGTGTAATCAATTGCGTGTTTATAGCAGGTTGCAGAAAGATTGGGCCAGGGTTTAGCGCAGGGGCGAATCGCATACGCCCTTGAAGACTGTGCACAGTCTTCAAGGGCGTATGCGATTCGCCCCTACCAACGGCTCAACCTCGATGTAACTTGCTGTAGTGCTATAGATTCTTAACTTTTGGTTTAATTCAAGGCAAAGTTTTATTATACTGTAGCAAACATTTGTTCTATTGTCATGTCAAATCTAGTCGAAAAGCGTTGAGAGGTTGTAAAAGTAGGCCAAATTAGGTATTGTACCTGACAGTGCAAGCTTGGCTAAATCTAAACATCGAATAGTAAGGCACAATAAAAAAGGAGGTTTGCTTTATGGCGGCGAAACTGGATTGGTATGGCTGTGCCACTTTTCGGCTCACGCTCGGCGAGATGGTTATTTTTCTGGATGCCTATATAGACCGGGTGCCATCGGCGGCTGGCCCAGGCGTGCGAACCGAAGAAATTGAGCGGGCCGATTGGATTGTAATTGGACATTCCCATTTCGACCATTTGTGGGGGGCAGAGCGGATTGCCAAACGTACCGGGGCAACCATCATCGGTTCGCACGAGACGGTACGGATTATGGAAAAAGAAGGCGTGCCGCTTTCGCAGCTTATGGCGGTTGGAGGCGGCGAACGTGTCCAGCTATCCGCCGATGTCACCGTATCGGTTTATCCCAGTTTACATTCCTGCGTTTGGACTGACAAGGGCGGGATGTTGCAGCCGAATGAAGTATGCCTGGGTGATTTGGGCGTAACCTATCAGGAACGGCAAGCTCGGATGCAGCAAATGATGCAGGGGCTAATGAATTTGGATGCGGGAACATTGAGCCACCTAAAAGCGAGCGACCAGGCGGTGCGCGGCGACGGTGGCAGCTTTTTGTACTTGTTTGAAACTCCCGAAGGTTCGCTATTGTACCAGGATACCTGCGGACATTGGAGTGGGATTATGCCCGGCTTGCGCCCGGATGTTGCCATTCTGGGAGCGGCAGGACGAGGAAACATTGACGGCGAACCGATTCAAGGGACGCTGGCTGAATTTGTGGCGCTCGAAGTAGAAATGCTAAAACCTCGGCGGGTTATTCTGGGACATCATGACAACTGGCTACCGGGCTTTTCCGTGCCTACCAATGTTGGGCCAATTCGGGAAGCGATAACTCAGAAAACACCAGATACCGAACTGACCGAAATAGATTACTTGTCTGGCTACGCCCTGTTTGAGCCTAAAGTATCATAAGGTTCTTCTGAACCGTCATATCGTCCTTGATAACGGTCTGGCAGGCCAGACGCATTTTTTGGTTAAGGACGTGACGGCCCTTGCGAGTGACCAGGGCGTGCTGTTCCAGGCGGCTCATGGGCGAGGCATTTTCGCCTCCCTTGACCAGCACATAGGCGCAGGTAGTGCATTGTGCTTTGCCGCCGCAGGTATGCGGCCAGCAAAGGTCATTTTCGATGGCCGCCTTGAGCAAGGTGGTGCCAGCTTCCACCTCTATGGTGATGCCGGAAGGTAAAATTGTGATTTTTGCCATTTGTCTTCTCTGTTCGGTGCTATATAATAGAAAAGCCGTTATAACTGGCTTTGCAATCTGCTAAACACTCTATCCGCGCATTATAGCAAGCATTGTACAAGATTGGCAACTAGAAATCTAACAGAAATCTAACATATTATTCTTGCTAGAATGGCTCGTAAAATGCTAGACTCAAAGTAGTAAAATGGGGGCAAGTATCAGGTAGATTGGTAGAATTGATAAAATTGGTAAGTTAGTAACATTTATTTTAGCTGCCGGTTGCGGGTTGGGCTGGGACTGGTCGTTTATAGTAGAAGCAATAAAGTAGAGATGAGCTTTAATTATGGCTAAAGATTATTATAAGACGCTAGAGATAGAACGAAGCGCTACCGAAAAAGATGTAAAATCGGCTTATCGGCGTTTGGCCCGTAAATACCACCCCGACATGAACCCGAACGACAAGCAAGCGGAAGAACGATTCAAAGAGTTGGGCGAGGCTTACGAAGTGTTGGGCGATGTAGACAAGCGGCGCAAATACGACCAGTTTGGGGCAGATTGGGAAAAGTACGACAAGCTCGGCAGCTACGGCGGGCGCAGTAGCGACTACGGTTTTGATTATAAAAGAAACGCCGGAACCAGCACCGAAGCAGGGGCGAATAATGCCGGGTTTAGCGATATTTTCGATACCATTTTCGGCAGCAAAACTAAAGGCGGCACCCGCACCACCCCCGGCGCGGGTACCAGTGCCAGCGAGTTCGGCTTTAGTCGCAGCACCAGCACCCGACCAACACGCGGCGATGACCGCGAACAGGCCATCGAACTTTCGCTGGAAGAAGTTTTTAACGGCACGACCCGCCAGTTGCAAGTGCAATCGAGCGATGTCTGCCAATCGTGCAACGGCACAGGTTTACGAAGCGGGCAGCGCTGCTCAACCTGTATGGGTTTGGGAGTAGTCCCACGCTCGAAACGGCTCGAAGTACGTATTCCGGCGGGCGTTGAAGAAGGTAGCCGAGTGCGGTTTGCCGGAGAAGGTGGGAGCGGATTGGCGGGTGGGCCACGCGGGGATTTATTTTTGAAAGTACATATTTTGCCGCATCCCGTCTTCGAGCGACAAGGTGCGGATTTGCATACTAACGTACCCATTCCGCTTTATACCGCTCTTTTAGGTGGTGAGGCAATTGTACCTTCGTTGCGCGGCGATAAGCTGGGGCTGGCTATTCCGGCGGATACGCCCAACAGCAAAATCTTTCGGCTAAGTGGACAGGGTATGCCAGTACTAAACCAACCAGGGGTACGCGGCAATTTGTTCGTAAAGGTCGAAATTGTGCTGCCAAACAATCTTTCGGACGAGGAAAAGCGCCTGTTCAGGCATTTGCGCGAATTGAGGCCGCAGTAGCCAGGAAAATATAATTTTTAGTTTTTGAATTTTTACAAAAATTCAAAAACTAAAAATCTAAATCAATAGGGTGGACTTGGGGAAGTCCGCCCTATTGATTTAGAAGTAGTGTTAGAACTCTGTTTGTAAAGGGCCAGAAATGAAACTCGTTACGAATTGTAACGTAGATTAGATAGTGCGAAAACCAAATTTGCCAAAAAGACAGGAACAGAGATAAACTTGGATTAATACAGATATTTTTCGATTTAAGATTTTTTGTAAAAGATAAAAAAATAAGTAATAAGCTCGCAGCAACAGAGCATTAAAGACGAATTAAAGAAGTTGCTTTTGAGGAAATAAGGAGACCCAAACCAAAATGGCAATGAATCCTTTTGATAAATTTACGGAGAAGGCTCAGGAAGTTTTGACCAACTCCTACCAGATATTAATGGAGCAGCGCCACAGCCAGCTCGATGTTGAACATATTTTGATGGCGATGTTGACCCAAAAAGACGGCGTTACCGCCCAGGTGCTAGAGCGACTGGCGGCAGATATTAATTTAGTAAAACGGGCGGTACAGGACAAGCTGGACATCACGCCGAAATTGCAAAACCCGTTGACCGGGATGCAGGGTATTCAGGTAAGCATGTATATTACGCCGCGGTTGCAGCGTTTATTTCAGGCGGCAGACCAGGAGCGCCAGCGTTTGCAGGACGAATTTATTAGCACCGAACATTTGCTGCTGGCGATAGTATCGGACAGCAGCGACCCGGCGGCGATGCTGCTGCGACGTTTTGGAGTAGATAAGGAGCGCATTTATCAGGCGCTTCAGGATGTACGGGGTAATCAGCGCGTGACCGACCAACAAGCCGAAAGTAAATATCAAATATTAGCCAAATATAGCGTAGATTTGACCAAAGCCGCCCGTGAAGGCAAACTCGACCCGGTTATCGGGCGCGACGAGGAAATCCGGCGGGTGATGCAGGTACTTTCGCGCCGCACCAAAAACAACCCAGTGCTGATTGGCGAACCGGGCGTAGGCAAGACCGCGATTGCCGAAGGTCTGGCCCAGAAAATTATGAGCGGTGACGTGCCGGACAATTTGCGCGACAAGCGGGTAGTGGCGCTGGATTTAGCCGGACTGGTGGCTGGTTCTAAATTCCGAGGTGAGTTTGAAGAGCGCCTGAAAGCGGTAATGGACGAAATCAAGCGGGCGCAAGGCGAAATTATTACTTTTATTGACGAATTGCACACCGTTGTCGGGGCGGGCGGGGCGGAAGGCGCAATTGATGCCAGCAATATGCTCAAACCGGCCCTGTCGCGAGGCGAGATGCAGGTAGTTGGTGCAACCACGCTGGACGAGTATCGCAAGCACATCGAGAAGGACGCGGCGCTAGAGCGGCGCTTTGCTCCCGTGCTGGTCGGCGAGCCAAGCGTGGAAGATACCATTACCATGCTGCGCGGTTTGCGTCCCAAATACGAAGCCCATCATGGGTTGAAGATTACCGATGCGGCGCTGGTAGCGGCGGCCCAACTGAGCGAACGTTACATCACTGACCGTTTCTTGCCCGACAAGGCAATTGATTTGGTAGACGAAGCTTCATCTAAAGTCCGAATTGATATGTTCAGCGCGCCCAAGCAGATTAAAGACATGGAAGCGCGGTTGCGCGAAGTGGCTATCGAGATGGAAGCGGCAGGCCAGAAGCAGGATTACGAGCGGGCGGCGCGGTTGAAATACGAACATGATACCCTGAAGCGCAATTATGACCAGGAGCGCGAGGCATGGCTGAAGGACAAGCAGATTGATGATGTGGTAGATGAAGAAGACATTGCCGAAATCATCAACAAGAGTACCGGCATCCCGGTCAGCCGGATGCTGGAAGGCGAAATGAAGAAGCTGCTCGAAATGGAAGACCGCTTGCATGACCGGGTTATCGGGCAGGAAGAAGCAATTGCGGCGGTGTCGGATGCCATTCGGCGTTCCCGCAGTGGTTTGCGCGACCCGAATCGCCCGATTGGTTCGTTTATCTTCTCCGGGCCAACTGGCGTAGGTAAAACCGAACTGGTCAAGGCGCTGGCGGAGTTCTTGTTCGATAGCGAAGATGCGATGGTGCGGGTGGATATGAGCGAGTACATGGAAAAGCACACCGTCAGCCGTTTAATCGGGTCGCCTCCTGGCTACGTCGGTTACGACGAAGGCGGGCAGTTGACCGAAGCAGTACGCCGTCGGCCTTATCAAATTGTCCTCTTTGACGAAATCGAGAAGGCTCACCCTGAAGTCTTTAATGTGCTGTTGCAATTGCTTGATGATGGTCGCCTGACCGACGGGCATGGACGCACCGTAGATTTCAAGAATACGGTGGTTATCATGACCTCGAACGTGGGTACAGACCACATCCGCCAACGGGCGCTCGGCTTTAACCCGACCAACCCGGAATCGGAGGAAAAGCGCAAAGACCAGGCCATGCGCGACCAGGTAATGAACGCAATGCGCGAACAGTTCCGGCCTGAGTTCCTGAACCGGATTGACGAGATTATTGTCTTTAGCAGCCTGACGCAGGAGCAAATCAAGCAAATCGTGCGGCTGATGATGAAAGATGTAATTAGTCGCATGGCGGCACGGGGCATGGAATTGCAACTTAGCGAAGCGGCCCAGGATTTCTTCGCCCGCGAGGGTTACGATAGAGTTTACGGAGCGCGTCCGTTGCGCAGGGTCATTCAGCGCAAGCTGGAAAATTCGCTTTCCAGAATGTTACTGGATGGTCGCTTCCGTGAAGGCGATATAGTGATAGTGGACGTGAACCCGGACAACAAGAACGAAGTTACTTTTGTAAAAGGCGAAGGCGTAGCCAAATTGCCTGAGCCAAAAGACCGAAGTGGCGACGGTATGGGTGAAGTCAGCAAGACCACTCTCCCTCACGTTCCGCGCAACGCCGCCGGAGATAATCGCCCGGTGGGAGCCACCAGCGCCTAGTTTTTAGTGAACTCAACAAAAGCAGGTCTAACCGTATTTGGTTAGACCTGTTTTTGTTTATAGCAATAAGAAAATTCATGCTATAATAAACCAAACTTAATCTTGCAATCACCGAATTTTCAACTGAAGTTGGAGAACCCCGTGTCAGTTATAGCCGAACAGCAGCAAGCTCCCTATTTACAGGTAGAAGGACAAATTCCAATAGCTTTAGACAACGGGGCGTTTATTTCGATTAAGAGAAAACCACCGCTAAAAATTCACCTGCTTGGCTTCCAGCCCGCTAAATCTATTCCTGAAATTGCCCAATGGTTTTTGCAAAAGTACGCGCCCTTGCCTTTCACGGTATTAGAGCCGTTTGCCGGGTCGGGTACTACTATAGTAGAAAGCTTGAGGTACGGTGCAGCGGTCTACTGGCTCGATTATCATCCTCTTAGCCGCTTGATTTGTCAGGTGAAAACTTCGCGCTTCTCGCCCGATGAAGTGTCAGATGAGATTTCAAAAATAATGAGAAGCGCCATCAACCAGCAAACCGCTCCTGAAACTATTATGTTCGCCAATAAAGATTTTTGGTTTCAAAAACCAGTTCAAGAAGGCTTAGAAATCCTGCGGGAAAATATTTTAAAATCAAAACCCACCATTCAGCCTTTATTCTGGTTAGCTTTTGCCTCAACGGTTAGAAAAACTTCGGATATGAACGACGGAATGATACTGGCGGCGCGTCGTCCCAATGTGCAGGAAATACCAAAACGCTCTCGTTTAGACGTTTTCAATTATTTTCGGCACTACGTCGAGAAAACGCTAGAGGCGGTGATTGAGTGGAATTATCTATTTGAGGGGTCACTTTGGAGTTCTTTAAATGGTTCACTAGCCAATGCTACCGAATTGCCCTCACAAGATGCCCGAAATTTGCCGGGCGAGTGGCAGTGCGATGCTATCATAACTTCGCCTCCTTATATTAATGCAATAGATTACGTGTGGGCTGCAAAATTTGAACTGCATTGGCTAGGTCTGGTGCAGAATGATGAGGATAGATTAGAATTATATTCAAAGGAAATTGGCACCGAAAGAATCCCAAAAGACGAATACCGAGAATTAGGACGAACGGGCAACCAACATTTAGACCAATTAATCGAAGATATTTATCTGGGTAGAAAATACAAAGCCACTTCAGGGCAGAACGTATTAAGGGCGCGAGTGGTCTACAAATATTTCCTTGATATGAAAGAGCATTTCTTGAGTAGTTTCGCCCGTTTACGGCCAGGCGGCTATTATTGCTTCTCAATAGGCGATGTCAGTAAGATTTGTGGGGTTGATATTCCAGTAGCTTCTATTCTGGGTGAATTAGCGTGCGAAGCAGGTTTCTGTGAGCAATTCCATTTTCATATATTGTTAAAAAACCGCAAGCTGAATATACCTCGAAACGTAGAGTGGGCTGGAACTATCAAGCACGATACTACAATCGTGCTGGAGAAGCCTGTATGAGCCAGAATGAAGCCGATGAATTATTGGAAGCAGTACTCAATCAGTACAAGCAATCTTTTACCAACAAGGTGTTTGCGGAAGAGTCTTTGCAAGAAGATGAGCTAATGCTTGTGTTTGGTTTAACCCAACTGGCTAAAATCGGAAACAGACAATATTGGGGTAGAGAATTGGGTATGTGCTGGCAACGTTTAGTAGTCACATTATGTAAACAAAGCCGTGACGATTTTAGGTTGCCAATTCGGGAGGGTGCAGACGAGCTTTGCGATCTTATTATTGGAAAAGATGCAATTGACACAAAATATCGCATCGGTTCAGGCGATTCAGGCACACTGAAAAAGTTTAAGCAATACGGTATCAGGTTGAAAGACCTGGGTTACAATCCCATCCTCTTGATATTACGGACGGACAACTTACCTGCCGCTATCACAGCCTGCACTAGAGGCGGCTAGACAGTATTAGCTGGTAATAGTTCCTACGACTACATTAAAACAAGCACTGGTTTCGACCTGGAAGAATGGTTGAAACAGAGAAAAAACGCTTTTTCACTCAAATAAACAGTTTGTTTTTGCTATTATCCACCACAGACAACACTTCCCTTTTTCAAACTCCTCATCTTTTCCTCTTTTCCAAAGCGTAATTCAAAAGTAAGGTAGGCTGGGTTATAATAAAGTTTAATAGAGATGGGAAAATTCTGTGGAGTTTAATAGAAAGGTCTTAGCTAATGGCAGAATCAGCGACAACCACTGACCTGACGGTCAAAAAAATAGTCTTCGAGTGCATCATCAAGGGTACGAATTTAGAGAGCCGACCAGACTTGATGGAAGAGATAAAGCCGTTTTATGACCCGCATAGTCCTTTGCCAGTTTATTCGATAGCAGAGGCTCAACAAATGACCGAGATATTATGCAAGCGGCTTTATCCTCATTTACCCAAAGAAAAAGCTCTGTTCGAGATAGGCCGCCAGGCATTTCAAGGTTTTCATAAGGGTACAGTGGTGGGCGGCATTATGTTAGTAGCAATAAAAATAATGAAATGGACGCGCATTACCAAACTGGGCCAACGAATGTGGCAAGATTCGGGGATAGGCAAAATTACGGTAGAAGAAATCGCTCCAAACACCATAAAAGCGCATTACCGCAATTTCAAAATTAAAGCTTATCTGCCAATGGGAGTAACCGTGGAAGGTATGAGGACAGCAGGTATGGAAGTGATAGGATATGAGCTTGAGGAATTGCCATCTAACGGCCCGTACAGCCACAACTTTAACGTGATTTACTCAATAGTAGATAAACGAGAGATTACTGAGTAAAAGGTAGGCTAAATCTAATTGAGGAGCGAGTAGAGAAATGGCAAACACTCAGGTGTTAGCGGGAAAAGTAGCCCTGATAACGGGCGGGGCGGGTGATATTGGGTGGGCGGTAGCGGCACAATTAGCGAAAGAAGGGGCGGCGGTAGCGCTGCTCGATGTGCCGGAACAGGCAGGACGGGCAGTCGAAGTTTGCGCCCAAATTCAAGGGCAGGGTGGACAGGCTGCTTTTTTCTCGCTGGATGTACGAAAATCCGACGAGGTGGAACGGGCGCTGGATGGAGCGCAACAGACGCTGGGAGCGGTGGATTTGCTAATAAATTGCGCGGGCGTTATTCGCTGGTCGCCTTTGCGCGAGATGAGCGAGGACGATTGGGATTTGGTGCTGGATATAAATTTGCGTGGTACGTTTTTGATGTGCCGGGCGGTAAGCCGGGCAATGGTGGCGCGGGGTGCGAGTGGACGGATTGTAAATCTCGCAAGTGGGCTGGCAACCCGACCTTCGGCAGAAGTAGCGGCGTATGCTGCCAGCAAAGCCGGAGTAATCGCGATGAGCAAGGCGCTGGCGCTGGAACTCGCGCCGCACAATATTTTGGTGAATTGCGTTGCGCCGGGAATGGTAGATACCCGCTTGGTTGCCGACAAGCGTTCGCGCCAGGAGATTGAAAACTATGCCAAAAATACGCCGCTAGGTCGGGTAGCCGAGCCGGAAGACGTAGCGGACACCGTCCTATATTTGTGTAGCCCCGCCAGTCGCTTCCTGACCGGGCAAACAATCTGGCTCAACGGCGGCGGACTTATGTTGTAGTTTTGAATTTTGAATTTTGAATTTTGAGTTAGGATTTTCGCTTTCTCCGTGTCAATAATAATCCAACAAAGTCTGCCCCTTCCATTTTACATTCTAATCTACACTTTTTTAGCTTGTTTATAATGGGCCTTTCCTTTTCCTTAATTTTGGAAAATTTCTCACGAGAAATTTTCCAAAATTAAAATTTCCCAGATGGCCTGGGGGAAAGCGAAAATAGTGAAAATTAAATTGGAGGATTTGGTTAGATGAATAGCGATGAGAGAGTCGAGGGTGCGGTTGTGCCGGGGCGGGTTAGCTATGATGTGGTGATAGTGGGCGGCGGCATTGTCGGGCTGGCGACGGCACGCGAAATTTTGAAACGGCAGCCGGGACTAAAGCTGGTAGTTTTGGAAAAAGAGCCAGAGATTGCGCGGCATCAGTCGGGGCATAATAGCGGTGTGATTCATACCGGGATTTATTACGCGCCGGGGTCACTCAAGGCGAAGGCGTGCGTGGCTGGACACCGCGAGATGCTAGAATTTTGTCGCGAGAAAGGCATTGAGTTCGATTTGTGCGGCAAGGTAATTGTGGCGCTGGACGAAAGCGAGTTGCCCAAGCTGGATGAGCTTTATCGGCGCGGCACAATTAACGGGGTCGAAGGGCTGGAAATTATCGGGCCGGAACGCTTGAAGGAGCTAGAACCATACGCCACTGGAATTAAGGCGATTTATTCGCCGAACACCGGGATTATTAATTATGTGCAGGTCGCGCACGCCTACGCCC
>JBBQXW010000088.1:0-23620 GCA_038209275.1 Chloroflexia bacterium
TCTTGACTCATTTAACTTTTTGGGCCAACTGATTTATTTTCAGTAAATCAGTCAGTGCTTCTCCTTTCTGATATGACTTACTCAGCATTAACTGCTACTTTAACTTCGGGTCGGGCTATCGGCACTGCTTCGGTTGCTTTCTTTTTGCCGGGTAGCGCCAGACTGACTAACAGCATTATTATCATACCAATTGTAACAAAGGTAAAGGCATCATTGATATTTGTATAAACTTGTTGCAAAAATTATTTTGCTAAACTTCTGACTGCCGCCAGTTCGGTTAGAAGGGACTGAAAGCGTTCCTGACCCAGACCATTAACTATTTGAGATTGGGCCTGCTCCCAGAGCGGCAAAGCTTTTAGTAGTATTTCCTCACCTGCTTCGGTCAGTCTGACCAGCCGGGTACGTTGGTCTTCTCCGACCACACTTTGCACCAGCCCATCTTTTTCCAGTGGCTTTAGGTTGCGAGTAAGGGTGGTGCGATCCATCACCAGTTTTTCGGCTAATTGACTGAGTGGAATAGAACCAGCCCAGGCAATCGTCACCAGCAAAGTAAATTGAGTACCGCGCAAGCCGCTCGGCTGTAATATTTCGTCATAGAACTGGCTGAGGCTGCGGGCCGTCCCCCGAATATTAGCCCCTGCACACCGTTTAAGCCTGCTGAAGTCTATTTCTTCCATGTAAGATTTAGCCTGTAATAGAAACCTTTGTAAAATTGAGTGCAATTACACTTATTTAGTAATATAAAGTATTTTGACCACTTTGTCAATAGATAATTGCGGCAAGATAAGTTGTATACAGGGTGAGCGTCAGTTTTTTGCAAAGCCCGGAAGTTCACGTCCGGGTTGGTTTGACCTACAGCAAACTGCATCGGAATTGAGCCGTTGGTAGTGGCGAATCGCATACGCCCTTTTTGACCTGGCACAGCGCTCAAGGGCGTATGCGATTCGCCCCTACGTTAAGTCCTGGCTCAACCTTTCTGCAACCTGCTATAGTGCAAAAAATTGACGCTCACCCTTGTATACAATCAAGTTTGACTAGGCGGGTTACTTGAACTAAAATGGTGGAAACATGTATTCATAAAACTTCTGGGGGCCGACAAGGGGGTCGTGCCTGGCCTGAAGAGACTAGAGAAACCTTCAGGTAACAGGTGCAGGGGAGGTAAGAATTTGACTATCGAAATTACCAAAGAGCAGAAAGAATTAAATAAAGCGACCCCGCTTGAGGAGCGACCCGACTCCCGAAATCCCGATTCCAGTAAGCTTATGCAGACGCTCAAGGGTTATTTGCCGCCCGCCGATTGGCCGGTGGTACAACGAGCGGTTGGTTTTGCAGCAGAAGCCCATGCCGGGCAGTACCGCGCCAGTGGCGAACCGTATGTCATTCATCCGATTGCTGCCGCCACCACGATTGCCGAAATGCAGCTTGACCGCGACTCGATTGTAGCGGCGCTACTCCACGATGTGCCGGAAGATACTTCGGTCACGCTAGAAGAAATTCACAAAATTTTCGGCGAAAATGTAGCCCACCTGGTCGAAGGCGTAACCAAGTTAAGTAAGATTAAATGGGAGCCAAGCCAGGACCATAACGCCAAAGCGCTTCAGGAGAAGCAAGAGCAGGCCGAAAATCTACGCAAAATGTTTCTGGCGATGGTAGATGATGTACGAGTAGTTTTTATCAAACTGGCTGACCGATTACACAATATGCAGACGCTTCAGTTCAAAACTCCGGCCAAGCAAATCAAAATCGCCACCGAAACCCTCGAAATTTTCGCCCCACTCGCCAATCGTCTCGGTATCTGGAACATCAAATGGCAACTCGAAGACCTCTGCTTTATGTATCTCCATCCCGAAGAATACAAAGAGTTGCTCGGTTTGCTGGATGACAAGCGCGAGAGCCGCGATGCTTTTCTGGCGCGGGTCGAGAACACAGTCGAAACAGCACTGCACGAGGCCGGAATTGAGGTGAGCGACGTAAGCGGACGGCCCAAGCACGTTTATAGCATTTACAAAAAAATGAAGCGCAAGAACCGTCCGCTCGACCAGATTTATGATGTGCTGGCGGTGCGGATTATTGTGGATAATGTGCGCGATTGCTACGGTACGCTGGGCGTGATTCATACTTTGTGGCGACCTGTACCGGGCGAGTTCGATGATTATATCGCTACGCCCAAAGAGAGCATGTACCAATCTTTGCATACTGCCGTTTATTCGCTGGATGGTCGCCCGCTCGAAGTACAGATTCGGACGAAAGATATGCACAAGGTCGCCGAGTACGGTATTGCGGCGCACTGGCGCTACAAAGAAGGCGGCAAACGTGACGTAGAATTTGAAGCTAAAATTGCCTGGTTGCGCCGTTTAATAGATTGGAAGGAAGATGGCGGCGAACACGATGCCCAGGAATTTGTTGATAGCTTAAAATCAGACGTTTTTCAGGATCAGGTCTATGTTTTTACGCCCAGAGGCGATATAATAGACTTACCGTCAGGAGCTACGCCGCTGGATTTCGCTTATCGCATCCATACTGACGTTGGACATATGTGCGGTGGGGCGCGCGTCAATGACCGGCTCGTCTCACTCAATTACCAGCTTCAAAACGGTGAAGTGGTCAAAATTATTCAGGCCAAAAATCGCAAAGGGCCGAGCCGCGATTGGCTCAACCCTAACCTGGGCTTTCTTAAAACTGCTGGGGCGCGGGACAAAGTGCGGCAGTGGTTCCGGCGGCAGGAGCGCGACGAAAATATCGCCCACGGGCGCGAGATGCTGGACGAGGAACTGAAGCGGTTGGGTCTGGTCAATGTCAGCTACGACTCGGTGGCGGCTCACTTCCCCAAATACGATAAGCTGGACGATTTTCTGGCGGCACTGGGCTACGGCGGTATAAACATTGCCCAGATTACCGGGCGACTGGTGGATGCTACCAAATCTACTAATGCGCTGCCGGAGTTTATGCAGCCAAGTTCGGTAACGACCAGTGCAACCGATAAATCGCCCACTATCGCTTCCGGCGTAACCGTTTCGGGGGTAGGTGGCTTGCTAACCAGCCTGGCTATTTGTTGTCACCCGATGCAGGGCGATGATATTATTGGCTACGTTACCAAGACCAAAGGTATTTCGGTTCATCGGGCCGATTGCCCCAACATTATAAACATACCAGAGAAAGACCAGGGCCGCTTGATTCGGGTTTCCTGGGGCGATACTACGGTACAATATTATCGCGTGCCAGTCCGCATGGAAGCGGGTGACCGGGTGGGCCTACTGCGCGATATTTCAATTCTGGTGGCGGACGAAAAGGTTAATATGGGCGATTTCCGCACCCTTTCGACCAGTAAGCGCGGGATTATTACTATTTTGTTCACGGTTGAAGTAACCAGCCTGGAACAATTAAGCCGTCTTTTAGGCAAACTTCAAGCTGTCCGCGATGTTATGGATGTGCGGCGCGAAGTCCCTCACTTGATGGCGCAGAGCAAAGCAGCAATTAAATAGAAAAGGAGAAGGAGAAGGAAAGAGGAAAGAGGAAAGAGGAAGATAAGTTACTGAGTAAACATCATTAACTAATTCTTCGTTCCTCGCTCCTTTTCCTCTTTCCTTCTCCTTCTCCTTCCTAGCCTGGGGTAATAAATATGAAACAACAGATGCGGCCTCGTTTGGATGAGTTTTTTCTAGCAATACTCTGGACAATTGGTTCATTAATCTGGCTCTATTTTGGGTTGGTTGGTTACGTGGGTAATCTGGGCGACCCAATAAATTTCAAGTTGCCAGGTTTTGTGCTTTCTTTTTTCTTGCTTTGCCTGACGGTATTTGGGCTGTATTATGCCTTGCGGGTTTTCCTGCGTGTCCCGGCTAGATTACCAGTCTGGGTGGATAATAGCGCGCCGCTAGTGCTGGGTACTAGCTTACTATTGGGTATGTTGTTCAGCCTTTTCACTGCAATTATAGTAATAGTCTATATCTTTCAGAATGTAACCGATAATCTGATTTTCGCCTGGGGGTTTGCCGCCGCCGGAGGTATTATTTTTCTGGCAATCTATCAGTTTTTTGCGGCACTACACGCTTTTGAGCCATTTATTGTCTGGCAGGAAAAAGAAGGCCGCAAGCCCGGCCCGTTTTTCCGCCTCTTGCTCTGGTTCAATTCGTTTCAGCGTTCGCTGCACGCTACCAACTTCGGCCCAAAATGGAATTTGGATGAATTGCACGGCCCACTCCTGACCGAAAGCGACCTCAAAACGACGGTAGTAGAAGAAAAACCGGGCGGAAGGCCCGGTCTGGAACGCACTATGAGCGGGCATGGCGGCTTCCACGTCACTACGCTGGGCTTTACGGCCAATGGCTCGGTGATTTTTGCCTGTAGCGATGGCGGTATGATTCATTATCAGGCGGGCGGGCGCAAAGGTACAATGTTTCCGCCGGAAGTAAAATTTTGGGATTGGCGAAACGGGCGAGTTCAGACTGCCGCGCTGGGTGCGCCACGCACTTTCCTGACCCAGGAGTATCAAGCCCCGGCTACTTTAGAAAATTATCGCTTTATCGTTCCGGCGGGTGGCGGACGCTTTGCCTGGATTACCCCAAAATTGATTCAGGTCGGCGATTGGAACAACGATCAACTTCAAAAGCTTGAGCCAGAAGATGGGCTGTTGCTCAAAGGCTACAACGGCTTCGTGCCACTGGCTTTTAACCCGGATGGAACGAAACTGGCCTGGTGCGATTTGAACGGTAAAACGCGCTATTGGGATTTGGAAAATGACCGGGTGCAATCGCTGCGGGTTTATCCTACTACCAGCTCTAACGCGGTTACGGGTACGGAGCAAGGGGCATGGGGACTGGTGTTTAGCCCCGATGGTACGAAGGTAGCGACGGTCGGGCAGCGCGGCGTGCTGCTGCAAAATGTCTACACTGGCTGGCGCTGGTTCGCCGAGAACGAGCCGACCCGCGAGAAGTTGACCACTTTTGCCTTCAACCACAATGGGTTTGAAATGGCGGTTGGTCTGAGCGTGCGCCCCGAAGCGGTCAAACCGTTGCGTCGCAACCGCAACAATGGCAATAGTCCTGGCATTAATGGCTATGCTCCGAACGGTGTCCGGCCCACCGATTACCCCAACGCCTATAAATCTACCCTGGAAGCCCCGCCTTCCGCTTCCGAGAATGAAGCGCCCGAAAATTGGACACAGGTGGTGCGCCTGTGGGATTTACGCGCCGCCGATTATCACGATTTGGTGGCCGGAGATAGTCCTTTGCGCGAAATTGCTTTCAGCCCCGACAATCGGATGCTGGCGGCGGTAGATGAAGCGGGACATATGCGCCTGTGGGATATTGCCCCGGAAGGTAGCGTTGGTCGCCTGCCCCGTCTGGTGGCGTTGGTAGATTTGGGCCTGACCGGGCGTAAAACGGTGCTGGTTTTCTCCCCCGATGTCGAGCGCCTTATCAGCGCCACCGACAATCGCATCCTGATCTGGAATCTCGCCCGCGTCCGCCAGGAATGTAAAGTTTGATACTATATTTCGGTATTGGCTCATTGCATTCGCCCTTTTGACTTGGCACTATCTCGAAGGACGAATGCAATGAGCCAACACCGAAGTTTTTGAAGTAAGTAAGGAAACAGGAAAGTATGGCGTTAAGAGCAAGAACAGCAGATTTAGAGCGAACTTACACGCCTGAAGAATTTGAGGCTTTGCCAGAATTTGACGAACTTTATGAACTGGTTGAGGGAAAGCTGGTAAAGAAACCGATGCCTGATGATGCACATGGCAGAATTGCCAAACGTATAGACCGCAAGCAGGCGGCGCTTGACCCGAACGAAAAATTGGGCATGATGTGGCGAGATACCACTTTTGACGTAGGCACAGGCTGGATGCCCATCCCCGATTTAGGCTTTATGGTAGCCAGCCGCGTCCCACCCGAAAGCGAAAAAAGCGTCAAGGGTGTACCCGATCTGGTAGTCGAAATTCATTCGCCCACCGATTTGCGAAGCAAGAAAGAACGCGAAGCGGTTGCTAAAAAAATTGCCGATTGGCAAGCCGTCGGCGTGCGCCTTATCTGGTCTATCAGTCCAGCTCGAAAAACGGTAGAGGTTTATCATTCAGGCCAGCCTCAGCCACTACAAGAACTAACCCTAAATGACGAACTTGATGGTGAAGATGTGATACCTGGCTTTAGGATGAAGGTTAGTGAGCTTTTCGGGCAGAATTAACTTGCTCAAATCCCCAATTTTGCAGATACTTCTTGAGAGAGTTTACAAATCATAGACCTATTTTACATTGTGAGGTTTTTCTTATGTCTTCTCAAGGAAAAGAAACAGCTGCCGATTTTGACAGATTACCTTATACCATCGACCCTTATGGCTATGTAAGACGCAAGACCCGTACTGTAATGGTGGGTGACGTAGCCATAGGAAGTGACAACCCCATCCATGTGCAGTCTATTCTTACCTCTAACGTTTTGGATATGCAAGCTACTGTTGCTGAAATAATAGAATTAGTAAACCTGGGCTGTGAAATTATACGCATTAACTTACCTACTCAAAAGCACGCCGAGCAACTGAAAAATATTCGAGCAGAGTTGGAAGCCAAAGAGATTCGTGTCTCTTTGATAGGAGAGGTAGAATTTAACCCAGGCATAATGCTGGAAGAAGGTTATGGTGCTAACGACCCGCGCCTGAAACTGGCCCAACTTTCCGAGGCGCTGCTCCGCAATTCGCGCTATGTTGCCAGCGTAATGATGCACACCCAGGGCATGACGCTGGAAGCGGCGACCCGCTTTATTATGGACAACGCTTATATGGAAGAAACGCCCGCCGCCAGCGAAGCCCGGCGTGGCACGTTCGACCCTGGCTATCTGAATTACACACTGGGCAAATTACTCTTGCTTAAGTTGCGCGAAGATTATAAAGCAGAGCAGGGTGCAGCCTTTAACCTGAAAGAATTTCATGACCGCGTGCTGGCCTACGGTGCGCCGCCCCTTCCCTTGTTGCGAAAAGTAATGTTGCAGCACGATAACGGCGAGATTCTGTAGCCAAACCCTTATCTTAACCTTTCTTAACCACAACTTAACCAGATTCTACGATAAACTGCCAGACCAAAGCCTATAATGAAATAGCCGGGCATTGGTCTGGCAGCTATTTTTAAATTTGTCAATGAAAAGGTGGGGTTGTGAGCAATATTCTTGAGGAAAAACCGGGGTCTGCTACCGAAACATTAGCCGTTGCACCCGAAAAAGCGCCACCGAAGCAATTTAATATAGTCGGGCGAAAGCCTAATCTGCGTTATCTGGTTGGCGTGGTAAGTGGATTGAGCCTGATATTGTGCAGCTTTCTGCCCTGGCTGACGGTGCGCTACGAAACGATAAAGCAACAAATTTCTATAAACGGGCTGGGTACGGTGGATAGTTCCACTAATTTAGCTAAACTGAACGAACTGCCAACAATCGGGGGCGGCTTTGGGCCGTTAATAATTGGTCTGATTGCGTTGGGGCTGGCGACGGCGGGGGTCTTTTTTCACCGTACCGAACTGGCGGCTATCCTGACCGTGTTTGGCCTGTTCGCTGTCGGCTTAATGCTGCATCTACTCAACGATACTATCTCCAAACTGAATGAGGTAACGACGGTTGCTTCCCCCTTCTATCAGGTCGTTCGGGATGAGCTTAAAATCAGCCCGCCCATGAAAGTTAGCCTTGATTACGGATTACTGCTTGGCATCGTAGCGGCGCTTGCGCTCGTTCTGGGCGGCTTGCTCCCGATGGCGGGCAAGCAACGTCGTCGCTTGCCTCGCCGCGCCTGAGATATACGAGGTTTGATTTTGCCAAAGACCAGTCGAAGCGTTGAACCTGAAAGAGTATTTAGTTATCCTGCCAACTGGCCTCAAACTCGGTGTCTTTCACATTGAGCATACGGTAGGTAACTTTGCCTTCGCTGACATTAGTCACCTTCATACTTTCCAACATCATGCCACGTGTCACATCGGCTGGGCCGATTACGTTGTGTAAAATAAAGCGCACGTAGCCTATGCGCTCTTCCAATATCTCAAGGTTCGCAAAGGGGAGAGCCGTGCCTAGCTTGCGGAAAAAATAAGGCAAAGCTCTCTTTGAACCGATTATACTGACTGTCATCTTTAAGACCTGCCCGGCGGGTCGCTGGAAAACTCCCTGTGTAATGTGACGACCCAGTTTCTCATAGCCGAGTGCTTCATCGTCTGATGGGTATAGCTCCCGCCTGAGCCAATCCAGCATTTTTACGTAGCGCTCAAAGGAATAATAAGCGGGCAAGGCTTTATAATCCAGGTTAAAAAGCTGGTGTAAGGCTAAAAGTATCTTTGGTTTAGTGCTTAATTCACAGCCATCAAACAACGCCTGCAAGCTACTGGCCTTAATAGTTGGTTCATTCGATTGCATTTTTTTTCTCGATGAGCGAATTAGCTGGCTTTTTGAAGCAAGCCCGTTTCGGTGACAAGCCCCAGCGCCAGCGATTTGTAGCCAATTTTGTCGAACAGCACTACAATTTTGTCGCCTTCGTAGCGCATTACTACACCTTCACCCCAGCTTTTGTGGGCCACCCGGCTACTGACTGGAAATTGCTTTTCTTCGCTATCCTCTTCTACTATAATTCCAGCCTCGCAATTGTCGCAAAAGCCGCACGGTTCGCAACATTCTTCGCCAAAATAGTTGAGCAAATATTCGCGGCGGCAATCGCGCAATTCGGCGTAGCCCCGCATCATTTCGATACGGGAGTGGTCGAATTGCTGATGATCTTCTTGAGCGCGGGCCGCTTCTTCAATCGCTTTGGGCAGGTCAATCGTCTGTTCGTTCGAGATTACTTCGCCGCTCGGCAAAAGTTCTACTGCTCCAACTTCTTCCAGCCGATTGAGCGCGGCGGTTAGCCTCGATTGAGAAAGATTGGCCTCGTCCCGCAGCTTTTCGACCTCGACTGGCCCGTCGTGCATCTCGACTAACCGCGCCACCCGCTCTACCTGGTCAACATCCACCTGCCCGCCACTGGCGAAAAAGCGCCGGATACCCAGGTCTTCGGGCCGGTAAAACAGAATGGCTTTAGCGTCCTCGCCGTCGCGTCCGGCCCGCCCGATTTCCTGATAGTAGGCATCTATCGAGTCGCTTATGTCACAGTGAAAGACAAAGCGCACGTTTCGTTTGTCTATGCCCATACCAAAATCAGTTATCAGTTCAGGAATTTGGTTTTGGTAGTAGCGATTGGGTAAACGCTACTACTTTTACGCTGGCAAGCAAATGTCTTACAATTATCAATTTCTTGACTAACGACTGATAACTGACGACTGATAACTATAAATCCTAGCTGATCTGGCGTTCTGGTGTACCCTGGTTTTTAGTGTCTGAGTCGTTGGAAATTACGCTGATACGACCATCACTTTCCATGTAAGCCTTTTTCACGTCCTCGACTTTTTCTATACCCTGCTGGCGAAGATGGCCCATCAGCTCTTCTTCGGTAATCAGTTCTTTTCGCATGTTCTGACGAAGCATTTGACCTTTCTTAATAAGGGTCAGTGTCGGTGGTTGCAGAAAACGCCGAAGGCTCGGAAAATGATAGCTTAACCAATCCAGAAAGTAGCTCCAAAAAACGATAGTTGCTACCAGGAATACGCCTTCAGTGATAGATTTGTAGTCGCTTGCCATGCCATTTTGAGCGGCATCGGCAATCAGTACGATTACCAGCAAATCGGTAATCCCGACTGTTCCAGCTTCGCGCCGCAACACAATGCGCAGAATTGCGAAAAGCGCTAAATACATTAGCGAACCGCGTATAAAAATTTCCAGCAGCGAAGTAGTCGGAACGAAAGCCTGCTTCCAATCTACTTTAAATAATACGTCCACGTTAGCTCCTTGTATAGTTCAAAGTTTCAAGTTTCAAGTTGATCCACACGGCAACTTTACGGGCTGAGTTTTAAGATTCAGAAAATAAGTTATTATCTCAAGCCAGATTTATTTGCTTGGTTGTTCCGTTTGGTCGAGCCGATCTACCAGGAGTGCTAATACCACGCCCCACACGATATGGGCCGCTATCATCAAAGCGTTGCGTTGGGCCGGGTGTTTGGTGGCGGGGGACATAATGCCCAGCGCGGGTAGCCAGCCCAGGTAACTAACCGCCCAGACCACCACGCCAAAAAACGTTCCTTTTATAAAAGGCGAAACCTTGATTTTTCTCGCCACTACCGCATACGCTGCACCCGCGCCCGTACCGTAGGCAAAGTGCGATAACATGCTTGCCCCGGTTTTTACGGGTTCGGGCAGGTCTTTGCCCAATCCTTTTTTGGATAATCTTTCAGTAATCTGTTTGGGCGGCAAAGGGTAGCGCTGCTGCCAGGGTAGCCCTTCCTTCATTAACTTCATGGCTACCGACATAGGCGCGGTTGCTACTAATCCGGCTACTGCTCCATTTCTAACTTCATAAGCTTGCATTTTATACACTCCTCAAGTTTTCACATTCCACAGCAAAGTCCATTACCTTGTAGTGTCTTTAAGTGCAACCTGTGTGCCAGCAATGCTCAAGGCTGCAAACTTGAAGCGGGTTCAGCCTCAACTTGACAAGCTCTGCCTGGGATGGCAAAATAGCCCAAATTAAATACTTGGTCGGAATTTTAGCCTTATCAAAAGACTATCAGATTAATTTATGAGGAGGAACTACCATCGCCAGCTCGATTAGTGCCGAAGAGTTATTACTCTCGGTCATAATTCCAGTTTATAATGAAAAAGCTACAGTCCGTGAAATTGTCGAGCGGGTCTGCGCTGTACCGCTTCGTAAAGAGATTATTATTACCGACGACTGCTCCTCGGATGGCTCTCGCGAGATTCTCAAGGAGATGGAGCAGGAATTTGCTACTTCGCCCGACCCCTCCAATAGCGTCCGCATCCTCTACCACGCAGTAAATAAAGGCAAAGGCGGGGCGCTACAAACTGGCTTCCAGCATATTTCGCCGGAATCGCGCATCGTGATTATTCAGGATGCTGACCTTGAATACAATCCCCAGGATTATTGCGGCATTATCAAGCCTATTATGGAAGGTCGGGCCGACGTGGTGTTTGGGTCGCGTTTTCTAGGGCCGCACCGGGCTTTTCTGTTCTGGCATTACCTCGCCAACAAAAGCCTGACCCTGCTCACCAATATCCTTTACGATACTATTCTGACCGATATGGAGACCTGCTACAAAGCCTTTCGCTCCGAAATTATTCGGACTACGCCCCTTCGGGCGCGGCGCTTCGACTTTGAGCCGGAGATAACCGCCAAAGTTCTCAAGAAAAAGTACAAAGTTTATGAAGTGCCAATAGATTACAGTGGTCGCGATTACCACGAAGGCAAAAAAATTGGCTTGCGCGATGCTTTTGAAGCCCTTTTTGCGCTCATCCGCTACCGCTTTAGCGACTAATCCCGGCCTACCGTCTGGGAGAGTTTACTTTTGGCACTTGAAAATTTTTGCAAAAATTTTCAAGTGCCAAAAGCTGAAAATGGAATTTTGCTTATATCCTGGCTACCACTCGGAAGGTTTTTCGTTATATTTGGGGGAAATTTTTTGCAAAAAATTTCCCCCAAATATAACAATTAAAGGTTTCGTGTATATGATTGTAATGAAATTTGGGGGAACTTCGGTTGGCAGCCCGGAACGCTATAAAGAAGTAGCAAAGCTGGTAGGAAGCTATACCGATAAAAAGCCAATAGTAGTGGTCAGCGCGATGTCTGGCACAACCGATTGGTTGCTGAATACCGCCCGTTCGGTGGCAGCAGGTGGTTGCGTTTCGGGTGAGCCAGTAACAGCCGAGCGATTGATGAGCGAGTTTCATTCGCGCTATCAAAAAATAGTTGAAGAGACGATTAGTTCGCCCGAAATTCGCAGCCGCACCTTTTCGCTAGTAGCGGCGCAATTGCACCATTTGCTGCGCCTTTTGACCGGAATTGAAATGCTGGGCGAACTCAGCCCTCGTTCGCTCGATGCGGTAGCGGCTTTTGGCGAAAAATTATCCAGCAAACTTGCCGCCGCCGCTTTGCAAGATGCGGGCTACCAATCCGAAGCGATTAGCGCCGAAGAACTGATTGTCACCGACGCGGCTTTTAACCAGGCGGTGCCGCTAATGAAACAGACTACCGAAAAATGTCAGGCCCGGTTGCTGCCACTTTTGGAAAAGGGCGTTATCCCGGTTGTTACTGGCTTTATCGGCGCAACCGCCGACGGCATCACGACCACGCTAGGCCGGGGCGGAAGCGATTACAGCGCCAGCATTATTGGCGCGGCCCTGGATAGCGAAGAAATCTGGATTTGGACGGATGTAAACGGGGTGATGAGCGCCGACCCGCGCCTTGTGCCAATGGCCCGTTCGCTCAAGCGTATCAGCTACGAAGAGGCGGGCGAATTGAGCCATTTCGGGGCGAAAGTAATTCATCCCCTGACGGTGTTACCAGCAGTTGAGAAAGAAATTCCAATTTACATAAAAAATACCTTCAATTCCGATTTTCCGGGAACGCGGATTGACAGTATAGACCAATCGGCGAACGGTCTGGTCAAGGCGGTTGCCAGCACCAAAGATTTGACGCTGGTAGCGGTAGCAGGTAGCAGCGTGCTGGCAGTGCCGGGTATCGCCGCCCGCGTTTTTGCCCGCGTGAACGACCAAAAGGTCAATGTTTACATGATTAGCCACGCCAGCAGTGGGCATGACCTCTGCTTTGTGGTGGATAAAAAAGCTGCTCCGCCACTGGTGCAGGCTCTGCTAAAGGAATTTGAACTGGAACTGGCCCGTAAAGAAATCGAGGCTATTTCGGCAGATAGCGAAGTGAGTATTATTGCGGTGGTGGGCGAAGGGATGCGCGGTACGCCGGGGGTAGCCGGACGGCTTTTCAGCACGTTGGGCCGCAAGGGAATCAATATTATTGCCATCGCCCAGGGGTCAAGCGAACTGAATATCAGCCTGATTGTGGCTGCCGCCGACGAAAAAGCCGCCGTGCAGACCATTCACGACGAATTTCTATCGCTGGTCGGCCTGACCAAAAGCGTGCGCCATCACGTCGTAATCGCGGCAAAGTAATTTTTTGAAAGATGAGAATTCACCACGGAGAGTTGCAGACCCAGCGGAGAAACACGGAGAAAATCCAAAGTTTAATTTTGACCGCTCAACCGTGTTTTGCTGAGTTACGAAGCATGTAAACTCAGGCCCGATTTTACCAATTTCAAAGCAAGTTTAGCGAAGAAAAAGACTGCCTCCAAAGGGCAGTCTTTTTCTTCGCTAAACTTGCTTAAATAGTTTAACTTTGGCGACGCTTGAGCGCCAGCAAACCAGTCGTGGCAAGCATGGCTACCAGTGCCAGAATCAGTAGCGAAAGCGGCAAGATGCCATCGCCGTTAGCTGAACCGCCGCCATTACCCGATGCCGGTAAGGTAGTAGTTCCACCGCCCTGTGCATTAGAAGCAACTGTGGTAGCGGGAGCGGTAGTCGCCGCCACAGTGGTAGCTGCTACTGTTGTGGTAGCGGGAGCAGTGGTAGCTGCTACCGTTGTGGTAGCTGGGGCAGTAGTTGCGACAGCAGTAGTTGTAGCAGGAGCAGTAGTAGCCGCTGCTGTTGTTGTGACAGGAGCAGTAGTAGCCGCCGCCGTGGTCGCAACAGCAGTAGTTGTGACCGGAGCGGTAGTAGCCGCCGCCGTGGTAGCCGCCGCCGTAGTAGCTGCTGCGGTAGTGGTAGCCGCCGCCGTGGTTGCTTGAGCTGCACCACCGCTACTCTGTGCGCCAGTCGGGTAGGCAATCAAAGTCTGGAAATTAGTGCCACTGGCAGTAAAAGTCGTGCCGGGAGCAAGCGTCAGGTTCAGATTGGTGGTGCCGGTGTTTTTTACTTCCAGTACCGCTGTACCGTAATATTCACCCGCTACTAACGGCTGTACGCCCGTCGCCGTGACCTGCACCTGCCCGTTTTTCACCGCATCTGCCAGGGCGGTGCCAGTACCCGCCGGAATAGCTGGAGCCTTCGCAACGTTATCTAAAATTTCTTGCGCTTTGTCTTTGTTCTCACCCGCGTTGGTGTGGAAAGTATTATCGCGCAAATACCACAGCGCCAATTGCAACTGACGGGGGGCGCTCTGGTCGTAGCCTTTGTCTACCGCGTAGGCCAACGCCTGTCGCAGCTTTTCATCGGCGGCAGCACCTGGCGCAATGTTCTGCCCGGCTGGAAAATCTTTGCCAAAATCGAGGCAAAAGACGTTAACCCGCACGGTAGCACTCTGCCCGGCGGCAACCGTAAAGTTAGCCGGAGCGGGAGGGGCCGCCTGGACTGCCACTATCCCAAACAAACCAATCAGCAGGGCGCTAAGGCCCAGCACACCAATACCACGAAACCGTTTCACTAAAAGTTTCCTTCTTTCTAATTCTTCTAAATCAAGGTTTTGGTTCATCATTCTGAGGTACGAAGAATCTCAGATGCTTTGTACCTCAGAATGATGAACCAAAACCTGTAAATTTACCAGCCAATCTTATTCAGTGACGCTTACATTGCCCGAAGCGGTATGCCCAACCCGCGAACCACTGGTCGAGTTAATTCGTTCCAATGTAAGCTCGGCAGGGCGCATAGTCTCACTTTGCGGCATACTTATGGTCAGGACACCGTTGCCGTAAGTCAGGTTGGCAGCAGCGCCATCCACCGGGAATGGCAGTTCCACCGTCCGTTCGTAAGGGCCAATCTGCCATTCCTGAAGAATCCAACCCGCTTTTTCGGTTAGATTAACATCACGCTGCGCTCCCTTGACCGTCAGGGTATTATTGGCTTCAATCGAAACCGAAATATCCTGCGGCTCAAGGCCCGGCATCGGCAAAGTTGCTACTAACAGTCCACCTTTTTCGTGCATCTTAACCGGCAGCGATTGATTTCCTTCTAACATTCTATCTTGCTCCCTATTTATCAAACACAACAATTCTTCAGGCGTAACTACTCAGTCCATCGCGACTGTCATCCTGATGTAGGAAGGGTCTCGGCTCTTCCCAAAGCACCTTGCTATGGAAACGACCACAGATGCTTCGTACCTCACACCCCGTAAAGGGGCGTGACGGGAGTAAGTAGTTAGCTTGAGGCTTCCGTCTATATGTAAAACGGAAGCCCTTTACAAAAAGGTAGCAATTTTTATTCCCTGAGAAGATAATGAGAAGGTAAGAAGAGAGGAATTTAGAAATCAACTTCTTCGACAATAATTTTGTTGGGATTGGGGTTAGCACTGGCGGGCGGCACCTGGCCTTGTCGCTCGTTGTCCAGGTCAATTCGTTCCAGAGCGCGGTCAATCAGGCTGCGCCAGCCTAACAAAAATTCGCGTTGCGAGGTTCGAAAATGCTCCCGTGCTTCAGCAGGAAGAAATTCCTCCAGTGGATTTTCGCCCAATCCAAAGCCGGGTCGCCCCCGAAAGCGCCGGAATATATCGGAAAACATGGTTGCCCGGTTCGGCCCATAATCCTCGAAATCCATCTCATCGGCGGCGCTTGCCCCCGTCCCGGCGCTGGATGATTTCGGCTCGACGCTACCATCTATATCAATGTGCTGGTCACTCATTTTTCTACTCCATACTAAATTTAATCTTTCAAACAATAACTAATTTACTCTGTCAGAATTATAAACCGATTCGCTGGTTTGTCCAACCACTTAGCACTAAAATAAACCCGGTCATAAAGTAACCGGGTCTGCTCTTCAGGATTTTAATTTGCCAGCCTAAAAGTAGGAGCGATTTCAATCGCTTTGGCCTTGCGCTCAACTCAAAGCGATTGAAATCGCTCCTATTTTTAGGCTGCTTTTAACTCTTGCGCTATTTCCGGCTCAGTTGTCATTCCACCCTGGGCTAATCGCCGGAACATTGCCAGCCAGACCAACCCGAAAACTATTTGCATTCCGCCGAGCAAGAAACCGGCCACTGGTACGGAAAGCCCTAGTTGGTCGAGTATCAGCCCACTAACAACCGCGCCAATCATGTTGCCCAGATTGAACAGGGCCAGTTCTACCGCAAAAACCCGCCCTCGAAATCTTTCTTCGGTGCTTAACTGCAAAATCGTGGTGCTGAAAACCCATCGGCTGCCTCCGCCCAGTTCCCCGACCAAAATGCCCAGAATTGCCAGGGGCAACCAGGCGGTATTGCAGAAAAAGGCGTAACCCAGCCCGGTCAGGATAAAGCCAAAACTGGTCAACTTCAGTAGATTATGGCGGGTTTCGCCCAGTCGCCTTAGTAAGCGCGACCCCAACCAGGGGCCAGCCCCCGTACCGACTCCGATTGCCAGATTGAGCAAGCCTAGCGAAATCGAACCATTCTGGCCTAAAGGATAGACGTGCGCGGCCTGTAGCGCCATAATCGAGAAGAACGCGCCATCACTCAATGACCCCAACGGCTTGATTAAGGTGTAGGCGAAAATGGCCGGACGCTGTTTTAAGTAGCCAAAGCCATCTTTGAGGTCAATGCCTAGCTGAATTTTGCCACAGTTGCCCGCACAGGCTTGCGCTGCCACGCTCGGAATACCCACTACCATCAGGGCCGAACCGACAAACGAAAGCGCATCTACCACAAAAGCGGTTTCGGTTCCCCATAGTCCGGTTGTCAGTCCGCCCAACGCCGAACCTACTGCAATCGAAACCGACCAGGTTAAAGCGCCCAGTGCGTTAGCGGAGACTCGTTCTTCGGGTCTGGTAACAGCCGGAATTAAAGCACTGCGGGCTGGCTCAAACAGCGTCGCCAGCGAGAATTGCAGCAGTGTCAAAGCGTAGACCAGCCAGACATCCGAAGCAGACTGAATTAGCAAGAAACCCAGCACCGTTACTGCACGGCTTAAATCTGCCACAATCATTAAATTTCGGCGGTTGAAGCGGTCTGCCAGCACCCCCGAAAACGGGCCAAGCAGAAACATCGGCCCCAGTCGCACAATAAACAACCCCGCCAGCGCCCCCGCCGACCCGGTATAGCGGGTTAAAATTGCCACTACTGCCACCAGACTGAACCAATCACCCAATAAACTAATCACCTGGGCCAGCCACAGGTGTCGGTAATTTCGGTTTGTCCGCAGCAATGTAATATAACCGCTACCCGTCAGATTTTCTTTTTTGTGTTCCTGTTTTAACGCTTTCGGTTGGTCGTTACTCACTTTAAAGTTCCCTATCTTTGCTATTGTTTGCTGTTTCACCAAAAAGTATTGCTATTTCTGTGCCTTTATGGTGAATTTCGTCACTTGTTTTAATTTTAGTTCCGTATTGTTAGAGTAAAGCAACCAGCATACAAAAACATCCGGCATTCGGCTAATCATAACCTGAACATGAGTACAGGTAAGGACAATAAAAACTCGTTGTAAACTTCGTCAAGCAAGCTCGTTATTTTTGGATTAAAAGGGCCAGCCAGCGGATGCGCATCAATTTTTTGCAAAAACCGAACGTGAACGTCCGGGCTGGCTTGACTGGCGCAAAAACCTGACACTCACCCTGGCAATAGCTCGGTTGCTTTCTCGCTCTTTTTAGCTTAAACTTCGTTTACCGTTTTCTACGATTACGTCCGTGAAATGAAGCTAACACCCCAAAACAAAACAGCAGGAGACCAACCTAAATGCTAAAAAACACCAACATTTTTTTGATTCGTCATGGCGAAAAGCCCACCGAGCCTACCGATATAGGCTTAAATATAGCTGGACAGGAACGTGCGATGGCTTACGTTATCTATTTGCAGAATTTGCAGATTAATTCTCAGCCTATTAAACTTCATCACTTGTTCGCTACCGCTCAATCGGCCCACAGCAACCGCTCCTATCTCACTATCGAACCACTCGCCCACCAGCTTAATCTTAACATCAACAACCATTTTACAGACAGCGACCAGGATGTTGCTGCCCTTGTTACTTACCTTCAAACTGACTCCCGGTTCAGCGAAGCTAATATTTTGATTTGCTGGCATCACGAAAAATTGCTTAAGATTGCTAAAGGTTTAGGAGTGCCCTTGCATACCTTGCCCCAGAGTTGGCCCGATAATGTCTATGGTTGGCTTATCCAGCTATCCTACGATAACACGGGTACACTAACTTCCTCAACTACGGTCGAGCAGAAGCTGATGTACGACGACTACGACCAGCCAGTTAAGTAGATTGCTCTCACCTTACCCTAATACCATTGAATAAGGGCAAAATGTCTGTGGGAGGAAGCTTCCGCTCGCGATTTTCCCCTGGCATTGTCCAAATCGCGAACGGAAGCTTCCTCCCACATAGGTTGATTTGAATGGTGCGGTTACATTAACCTATCCTGCCCAATTGGTTTCCAGCTGTTTCGGTTTTTGCAATACTCATTAAGGCTGGCGGTAGACCCTGCTCGAAGCAGTAATACAGGGTCTGGTAAGCCCGGCGGAACTCAACTACTTCGCGGCCTACTTGTTCCGGCGCTTCGCCTTCTACCAGCACGCGCGCCATAAAATCGGCAATCTGGGACATTTCGGATGCGCCCATGCCCAGGCGGGTTATTTCGATTGTACCCAGCCTGAGTCCGCCCGGCCTGTCCCAATCTTCGGGTCGGTCTCCCGGTATCAAGTTTTTGTTGGTAATCAAATTGGCTCTTGCCAGACGGTGCGCCACTTCCAGACCGCCACCAAACTGTCGCACATTGGCGATTACCTGATGAGTAGTAGTGTAGCCCTTGTGCGAAGCCAGCACCGTGATGCCGCGCTGTTCAAGGGCCGCGCCGAGCGCCCGTGCGTTCGCCACGATTTGGGCCATATAAACCGAACCAAATTCGAGTAGTTCCGCCGCCGACACTGCCAGTGCCGCCACCCGGTTGACCTGATGCGTTGCCGCCAATACCGGGAAGACCGCGTTGGTCAAAGATTGGGTCAGGCGCGGGTCGTCCCAAATCATCACGCCGCTTTGTGAGCCGCTAAAAGTCTTGCCCGCCGAGCCAGTCATTACCGCCGCGCCTTCGCGCAAGGGGTCTTGGAACTGTCCGCCCGCTACCAGACCTAGTTGGTGCGCGCCATCGAAGAAAAGTTTACCGCCCCATTCTGCTATAATTTTGCTCATTTCCCGCAACGGGAACGGAAACAGGGTCATGGAAGCGCCCAGCGCCACTACTTTCGGGCGCACCAATGGTGCAACTTTGCGGAAAAGGTCAAGGTCTACTTCTAACTCGTTCGGGTCAACCGGGATGTCCACCACTTTCAGGCCGCGCACTCCGGCAGGCCCGTCGGGTCGGTTGCTGGAATGTCCGCCGACGGGTTGGGCCAGGCTCATAATTACGTCGCCCGGCTCGGTCAGCGCGGTATAAACGGCCAGATTGCCTATCATGCTGGCGCATAGCCGATGGTCGGCATAGCGGGCGCGAAAGAGCTTTTTGAGCAACTCGACGCACAGCGCCTCGATTTCATCAATATATTTCGTCCCGGCAAACCAGCGATTGACCGAACCAATATGCCCTTCCGCCGCTCGTGTTCCCACCTCCGATGATAGCAAGGCCCGCACGGTTGGGCTGGTTGGCGCTTCCGGCGCAAGCAAGTTAATACACTCGCGTCCACGCCATTCCTCGTTGCGCCGCACCGCCGCCAGCACCGCTTCCTGCATCTGCTCTGGCGAGGCACAGGCATCCAGCAAAGCACGGGCCTGCCCCAGCATCGCCGGGTCGTGTACCTCAAAAGTCTCTTGTTCCGTCAGCATGTTTTCCCTTCTCTTTCTTCCGCTATATAAATACCGCTTTGAGCAGCGCAACAGGCATGTTTTATGCACGAAGACACCAAGAACACTAAAAATTAAAGATTCACCACGGAGGCACGGAGAGGCACGGAGAAACATATAAATTTGTGCTTAAAACATATTAAAGTAGCGCCCGCCTGACTCGTTCGCCCATATCGCTTAACCGGGCTAAGGGTTCGTTGCTGAAGACCAGACGCACAAACTGGTCGCTGTTGCGTTCGCCCCAATCGCGCATCGGAGTTGCCGCGACTTTTCCTTTTTCCAAAAGCAAGCGCGAAGCCGTAAACGAATCGTGGCCCAGCGCGCCGCTATCGAGCAACATTGACCAACCACCCGCCGCCGGAATAAGCGGCAGTCCGCCTAACTGTTCCACTATCGCATTGCGGCGCTGCTCCCACTCGGCGACACAGGCGTGCAATTCTTCGACGGGCGATTGAAGCGCGGCTCGTGCCGCCGTCTGAGTAAGCCCGGTGGGTGTCACAACGTTGTAAATATGGGCGCGGGCAATATCGCCCAAAATCGAGGCTGGCGCAACCACCCAGCCAATCCGCCAGCCAATCATGCGATACTCTTTGGAGACCGAACCAACCGTAATCGTAAAATCGCGCATACCCGGCAGGCTGGCGGGATGAATAAAGGGCCGATTGTCGTAGAGAATCCGCTCCATCGCGGCGTTGTAAAGCAGCCAGATTTGGCGTTCCCGGCAAATCGAGGCGATAACTTCCCACTCTGCCATATTCAAAACCGCTCCTGAAGGCATCGAAGGATTCATGATAAACAGCACCTTTGTCTTTGGGCTAACCGCCGCCCGTAAAGCATCCAGGTCTAGTCGCCATTCGCCGCCATCGAGTACAAATGGCACGAGCTTTGGAATTGCCCCGGTCAGGCGCACTCGGTTAGTCATTCCGGCGTAGGTCGGGTCGGTCAAAATTACCTCATCACCGGGGTCGGTGGTGGCAAGCAGCGCGTCAAACATGCCTTCTGTACCGCCGCAGGTGATAACCACTTCGCCTTCCGGCTGATAAAGCTGGTTGGTTTGGCGCTGAAGATGCTCGGCCACCGCTTGCCGCAATTCCAGCGTGCCAGTAAAGGGCAAATAGCTGTTGGCATCATCCAACCCGGTTGCCTCACGAGTCAAGCCAACCGCAATCGCAGGCGGCAACAAATCGGTATCCAGATTTTCCATTCGCAAAACTTCCGGGTCATTTCCGGCTGCCGCCGCCACCCGGTCAATCGAAAAACCCAGTATGTTGGCTAAACGCTGCACGCTCATCGGCCTGCCTCCCTTCAATTAATTTTGAGTTTTGAGTTTTGAATTTTGAGTTATAACAGCTAAGCTTGATGTTAATAGAGCGGTTTAACTGAGCCTGGCTTCCTGTTCAGCCTGAAGGTAGTTCACCAGCAATTTTCCGGCGGCTTCGATGTGCTGTTCTAACAGGCGCACGGCTTGCTCGGTTTCGTGACGGCGGCAGGCTTCCAGTAATTCGTGGTGTTCCTGTTGCGAACGCGGCAAATAATCCAATGCCGTCATTTCCAGCCGCATATAGCGGTCTACGCTCAGATGCACATTATTCAACATTCCCAGCAAACGCGGACGACCCGCCGGAATATACAGAGCCGAATGAAATTCCCAGTTTAGTTCGCCCCAACGCGCTATGTCGGTCTCGTTATCGGTTGCCACCAGAATCGCCTGGGCTTTTTGTAAATCCACCGCTTTGAGCTTGGGAATGGCTTTTTTTAAGATAGTGGTTTCCAGCGCCAATCGAATTTCGTAAAGCTCCTGCGCTTCCAGCACCGAAAGCTCGGTGACAACCGCGCCCCGGTGCGGGTAGAGCGTGATAAGCCCCTCGGCTTCAAGTTGGCGAAACGCCTCCCGAATAGGAATCCGGCTCACCCCAAAAGTCGTCGCCAGTTCTTCCTGACGCAAGGTTTGCCCGGCCTTGATTACCCCGCGCAAAATGCCCTTTCTCAACGCCTCAGCTATCAGGGTTGGCGCAGTTTTGTACTGCTTTATTTCCGCCGTTACTAAATCACTTATTTCCATATTGGATATTGTATCCAAATATCCAATCCTTGTCAATACCTATATCTTTTAGCTTTGGAAATTTTTTGCAAAAAATTTCCAAAGCTAAAAGATATAGGTATTGCTTATTTAGCTAGTTATATGATATAATATGTTGCTTTGGCAGCGCGTTTATTGCGGGAAAAATCAATAAGGAGAAAAGGGTGATGCAAATTGACACTAGCCCGACGGCTTCTGCCGCTCCAAGTACGACTGCGCCAGTCATTCAGGTAAACCACCTAAACAAAAGTTTCAAGGTTTACAAAGGACGGCGCGGTTTATTGGGGGCGCTACGAAATCTGGTTTCAAACGATTTTAAGGTGGTGGACGCGGTTAAAGATATTTCGTTCAAAATCGAGCGTGGCGAAATTCTGGGTTATGTTGGGCCAAACGGGGCGGGTAAATCTACCACTATCAAAATGCTGACGGGTATTCTCACACCCAGCCAGGGCGAAGTGCTGGTGAACGGCGTGAACCCTCACGAGAAGCGGCGCGAGAACGCCCGCCAAATCGGGGTAGTCTTCGGGCAACGCACCCAACTCTGGTGGGATTTGCCACTAATCGAGTCGTTCGATTTGCTGCGCTACGTCTACCGAATTTCGGCCACACAGTACGAGCGCAATCTCAAAATCTTTCGTGAGCTTTTAGACCTTGATAATTTTATCAATACCCCTGTGCGCCAGTTATCGCTGGGCCAGCGAATGCGCGGCGATATTGCAGCGGCGCTGCTGCACGAACCCGCAATTTTGTACCTGGACGAGCCGACTATCGGGCTGGATGTAGTAGCTAAAGAGCGTCTGCGGACTTTTATCCGGGCGATAAACCAGGAGCGCGGTGTAACGGTGCTGTTGACCACCCACGATATGAGCGACATCGAGCAGCTTTGCCACCGCCTGCTGATTATAGACAAAGGCAGCCTCATTTACGATGGCGGGCTGGACGAAATTCGGCAACGTTTCGGCAAACAACGTACACTGGTAGTTGACCTTGAAGAAGGCTTCGCTACCAACGGCCCACTGCAAGTGCCAGACTCAACCGAGCTAAAAGCGGAAGGTCTGCGGCGCTGGTTGAGCTTTAACCGGGACGAGGTGAGCGCGGCGGAGCTAATCAGTCGGGTGGTCGAGCGCTACCCCTTGCAAGATTTGAGCATTGAAGAGCCGGAAATCGAGGGCATCATTCGCCGGATTTACGAGGAAGGGGTGAACTAATGCGCCTGTACTACGAAATTGCCCGCAAAACCTTTCAGCGCAGCAGCACCTATCGTCTGGCAACCCTGAGCGGCATTATCGTCAACAGTTTCTTTGGCTACATTCACACCTACATTTTTTTGGCGGCCTACACTACCGTGCTGGCTGATAAAGTGGCGGGCTTTAGCGTGCTGAACGCCGTTAGTTACACCTGGCTGACCCAGGCGCTGATTACGCCGATGCAAATCTGGCTTGATAAAGAAATATCCAAAACTATCGCTACTGGCGACGTGGTGAGCGATTTCTCCAAACCGTTCGATTACCAAACTTTTTGGTTGAGTCGGTTTGTGGGTAATAGCTTTTTTTCGCTGATATTTCGCAGTATTCCTACTTATGCCATCGGCGTGCTGCTTTTCGGGGCGCAATTACCTCATAACCCGGCGGTGCTGGCGCTTTTCCTGGCAAGCCTGATACCTTCTATCGCCATCAGCTTTTTAATCGGCTACATGGTCAATCTGACCGCTTTCTGGACAATTAGTGCCACCGGGGTTTTGACCCTCGCCGCGACGGTGCAGATGTTTTTCTCCGGCTTTATCATTCCCATCGCTTACATGCCCGATTGGGTGGCAGCACTGGCAAATCTGTTGCCGTTCCAGGCAATTATCAATACGCCCACTAAAATCTGGCTGGAGCAAGAGCAAAGCT
>JBBQXW010000089.1:0-23446 GCA_038209275.1 Chloroflexia bacterium
TTCATGCCGTCGTGTACCTGGGCAATGCCGTCGCAAACATCGGTGGCATAATGCCGTCCTGGTCGCCCGCCCGATTCGTACACGCCCAACCGCACCTCTTCAACCAGCGCGTTCAGATGGCTCGAACCGGGATGCGAATCCCCATAGACACTTTCAATCATAATTTGCGGCTTGGATAAATCACGTTCGCTCCAACCCGTTCCCATCCGCAAACTATCGCCCTGCCGATTAATCAGGCGCAATTTCTGGCTGCGTAGCTGGCTGGTGTCCCAGCCGTTTAATTCAGTCGTCATATTTTCCCATCCTCCAAGCTGAACCTGATAAATAAAGCGGCCTATTTTAGCAGGTTCGACAATTCCACATTAGCAATTTCAAAACCCCTTTCGGCAGCAATTTGAAAATCTTTACTGGCGCTGTCGAAGTCCTTCATAAATTTATAGGCCATGCCACGAGTGTAATAATAAAGAGGTTGTTTTTCCTTGTCGTGTTGAATCGCCAAAGTGATGTCTTCAACCGCTGCTTTGTAATCTCCAAAAGGATGTTCCCGTCGGGCTATTGTATAACGACATTCCCCACATGAAAAATGATATTCAGAATTATTTTTATCATTATTTACGGCCTGAATAAAATCAGCCAGAGCTTGTTCATAATCGCCTCTGCGATAGTAATTCAGACCACGTAAGTAATAATATTGGTAATTTTCAGAGGTGAGTTCAATCGCGTTAGTAAAATCTCTAGCAGCAAAGTTATAACTTCCTGAAAAATGATTAGCAATTGCTGCTTCATAGTAACATTGACCACGCCATCGGTGGTATTCGGCATTACTGGGATTAAGCTCAATAGCACGGGTAAAATCGGCAATAGCTTCTTCATAAAAAAGTTTTTGATAATAATCTCGACCACGCTTGGAATAGACTAAAGCTAATTCACCTATTTGCTGTTTTAAAATATTTTCAGCAGTAGTAACAATGGCTTCGTTTATCAAGATAATATCATCTTGACTCTGTTCTCTCTCTGCCTGAAATAATCGGTTTGATAAGTTAGAGAGTGTTTGAAATGGTGAAACAGTGAGACTTATTATTCCAAGTTCATCAGCTTTGTACTTTAAAGCCTTTCTTAGTCGCTCATAATTTTGTGCCTGGTTTTGGTAATAATTTACTATTACCTTACTAGCCACGCTAAACGGTAAATCGCATTTCTCTAATCGGACAGGTATAACAAATTCTCTACCTTCACCTAATTCTTGCATTTTATTAGGAATTTGGTTATAAAGTTTATGAAAATCTTTGCTCTCTTCATTCTGTTGATTCTCTTGCTTATGATAAGCCTCACTAAAGCAAACCAGGATTAAATGACTGTCTGCCAGCGCTTCGGCAAATACTATACTTTTATCTCGACCCGGCAAAAAATCTTCCTGTGTCCAAAGTTGAATGAAATCCTCGGCTCTTAAGCGCTTTTCCAATTCACTGACTTTAGTTTTATCGTCGGGTAAATAGAGTAGACCAACATTTAGCGAAGCAGCTAATTTCCCGGCCATTTATCAAAGATTCCTCTCTCTAGCACTCACTATGTCTATATTTAATTGTGAAGCCCGTAGTCGCAAAGCCTTTAACAGCCGTTCATAACCATTTTCCCTAGAAAGACTGATTGACTGTACATTTTGTAATCGCCCAGGCAAGTCACATTCTTCTAACATTATTGGAATGATGAAAATTGCACCCTCTGCTTGTTCATCTGCCAAATCAAGAGCATATCGTACTTCTCTCTGGATAACGCTACCAGGTCTGGCAGAGGTAGGTGAGAAGCAAAATAAAGCAATATCACTTCGGTTGATAGCTTTGTCAACCTCTCGCCGCCAATCCTGACCGGGAAATAGGTCCTCTTTGTCAAGCCAAAGATTAAAACCTTCTTTTTGCAAACGCTGATATAATTGACGTACTTTTGGAATGTCTACCGACGCACAAGATAGGAAAATTTGCAGTTGGCGGGCAGGTTGCTCAGTAGGGGCATTTTCAGGCTGTGCTTGAACTTCAGCGAATTGTTGCTCCAAGACATGAATATCATTCTTGAGCTTCTTCAATTTATTATCTAAGCTATGTCGCTCAACGATATCAACGGTAACAATGTATTCTTTCTCCAATTCCAAAAGAAGTTTGTAAGCATCACTTATTGACTCAAGAAGTTGTTGCCGCCGCTCGTAAGTTAGCATTAATTCAATGTCCTCTCGTCTCATAATAATTTTAATATTTTAATTATTATCCCCAGCAGGAGGGATATTAGCCGCCAAAAGCACCCCTTGTCAATCCTGCTTGAATCTTCAAATCTTTTGCTCATTATACATCAGCCCAAGTGCAAATTGCCAGCCATTGACAAGCACCCTTAGCTGATTTATGATTCTGAGGAGAGCGGTTCTGGCTTGAGGTAGAAGCAATGACTCAAACAAAGTGGTTTGAGATGACGTAGCAGGAGAAAAGCGAGGTAGCAAACTGAACCCAATTACACGGCAAAGTGGTAATTCTGAACAATCGCGAGGCTGGGGTGGGCCTATCGGACGCGAATATTGCGTGGTGGTGCCGATTCTAAATCCGAATATGGCAGAGAGCCTGGTACATCTGGCGGTAGCATTGGCCGGAATTCATACTCCAAGCGGGCAGGAAGAAAAGCGTCAGGCGCGGATAGTGGTGCTGGGCATCGTGACAGTCCCCGAAGAAACGCCGCTCAGTCAGGGAGCCAGCCTGGTTAAAGCCTACCGCACGCTGTTGCGCTATATTCCGCCCGAAAGCGCCAAGATGTTTGACCGGGTCGAAGTGCGTACCGAAGTGCGGGTGGCCCGCGAGGTCTGGCAGGGGATTGCCGATCAGGTGCGCGAGGAAGAAGCCGATTTGTTGCTGCTGCACTGGAAAGGCGCGACCCAGACCGAGGGCAAAATCTACGGCACGACCATAGATGCACTAATGCAAGACCCACCTTGCGATATTGTGTTAGCGCGCTTTAATGCCTCGTTGCCGGAAATAAAGAGTATTTTGCTGCCGGTGCGGGGTGGCAGTTACAGCAATCTGGCAATGCGGCTGGTTTCCAATATGGCGGAACACTGGAACGCCAACGTAACCGTGATGCACAACCTCAGCCCAGTAGGAGGCGTTGTTCCGTCCGCGCTGGATGATTACCCGGCTTTTTACCCCGGCCCGGTGCAACCCAACGCCTTGAGCGACGACGATTTGAACGCGCTTCAGAATATTCTGGCGGAATTGCCGAGTGGAGCGCGCTTATTAACTACCCAGGGCAATCTGGAACGCAGTATCAGCAAAGAAGCAGGCTACCATGATTTGTTGGTGCTGGGGGCAAGTGGACGTAGCGACGGTATTGTGGGCGATAATAATGATGGAAATGCTGCCCCCAAAGTAGCCGAGCGGGTACTTCACGATAACAAACGCCCACTACTGGTAGTAAAAACCCGCAAGCCCTTGCGCCTTGCCCCCATCCGGCCTGCCACTAATGGCGAAAGTGAACTAACCGAAACGGTAGACCGCTGGTTTGCCCAGAACACTTTTCACTACCGCGAATTTCGCTCACTCAGCAGCCTGACGCTGCACAAGGAGCGCAACGATTTGAGCATCAGTCTGATTTTCCCGGTATATGGCCCAACCCAGCCACTAGCCCTGGCGGAGGCAGTGCGACGCGCCCGCTTTGCCCTCATGCGCGATTGTGCTTTGCTGGATGAAATTATTGTGAGCGCGCCGGGAGTAAAGCTGGATGCTGAAGAGATAGAAATGTTCAAAGACAAAGCCGGGTTGGACGGTTATGACGACAACGAAGTAGTCTATCTCGGTTCAGAAGGTTTTGAGAACAATCGGCCCGGCAGTGGGCCGGGTGAGGCATTATGGCAGGCGCTTCAGGCGGCACGCGGCGATATTATTATCTGGGCCGACCCGCATATTACTGGCTTCGAGGCCCGCCTTTTTTATGGCGTAGCCGGGCCACTTTTGATTTATCCCGACTTTCAACTAGCGCTGGGTTTTTATTCCGACTCGGCTACCGAAGATACCGCTAACAGCCACCCAATTCGCAATGATTTGGTTGAATTAAGTGTGCGCCCGTTATTGGGTGGGCTATTTCCGCCGTTAGCCGGGGTAATTGACCCGTTATTGTTGTTTGGGGCGGCCCGGCGCGACCACCTGGAACATTTATCATTTTTTACAGGCACGGCCTTTACGCCGGGCCTGCTAATTGATACCCTTTCGCGGGCCGGGCTGATGTCTATTGCCCAGGTAGATTTGGGGATGCCGCCCGAAAACGATTATCCGATTCAGCCGCAACGGGTCATTTCTGACCTGCTCGAAGTAGTGTTGCACCGGGCCGGGGAACGCACCCAAACTTCGCTGATGAAACTGTATAATCCCGGCGTGAAGACCGTGCAGAAAACGGGCGGAGTCTATTCCCTCAATGTGGAAATGCCTACAGCGCTACAGCGCGAAATTCCGCCTCTAGCCTATACTTCGGGCTACCGACGACGTAGTTTTTGAAAAGTTGTCAGTTTTCAGTTTTGGAGGGAAAAGTTATCAGTTTTCAGTCGTCAGTTTCAGTTTTAGAAGCAATACCACTCAAATAAGGCCAACCTTGCTGTGGGAGCGAGCTTCTGCTCGCGATTTGACCTTTACCATTGCTAGAAATCGCGAGCGGAAGCTCGCTCCCACAGCGGCTGATTTGAACGGTGTTGGCTTTAAAGGATAAACATGCCAGGATTAGATACAGTTGTAGAAGCGTTACGGCGATTGTCCGTGTGGGAGGCTTTGGGGTGGTTGTTATTGGAGAATTGGCTGATATTTGGGCTGGCGTTACTGATTGGGAAAGGGCTGGTCGGCTGGTTCAAGGCCCGCCCGGTATCGCTGCCGCCCGTGCCTGGTGATTTAGAAATCGGCTTGGCGATTAGCAGCGTAATATTAAATTCGCTGGTCACGGTGATGGGCTTTGTGCTGTGGCAACAAAATATTATTGTGCTACGAACCTCTACCGGGCTGCGCGATTGGCTCGATATAGCGGTGCTGTTTTTTGTGATGGACTTCTTCATGTACGTACTACACCGAGTGGCGCATCTTCGGCTATTTTACAGGCTACTGCACCAGACTCACCACCGCTTTGAAGAAGTCCGACCACTTACCCTGTTTGCCCTGAACCCACTCGAAACCCTCAGCTTTGGTTTGCTCTGGCTGGTGGTGCTGTGCGTCTATCAAGCTTCCTGGCTCGGTATCAGCGTTTATCTCGCCCTGAACGTGGTGTTTGGCTTGATTGGGCATCTAGGGGTCGAGCCGTTCCCACAAAGCTGGGTGAAAATCCCGGTTATAAAGTATCTTTCTACCAGCACTTTCCACGCCCAGCACCACCAGGAGGCCGGGTCGAATTTTGGCTTCTATACCCTCATCTGGGACAAACTTTTCGGTACATTGTCGTGGCGCTACCCGGCCCAATTTGGTCAAATGCCTTCTCCGGTTGAGCCGAAAAAAGTATTGGTGGGCTAAAATATTACGGGTGCAGCATAATCGCGCAGAGGTCGGCAAGTAAAGCAAAAGCGGTTTGGGCAGTTTGTCCGTCGTGTTGGACAATTGAAATACGGCCCATTGTGTCGGTAAAAAGCGTTAGCGCGCCGCCACTACCGAAAGAATGAGCCAGAAAATCGTCCGGCTCAAACTCGACTAGCGCCACCCGACCTACCACGCCATTGCTGGTCAAATTCGCTTCGGCAATTTGCTTGAGTACTCGCCCGTTCTGTTGCGCCTGAGCTACCCGCATCGGTAGTTCCTCAATCGGTGGAACCTCACGCGCAACCGTCAGGGGAGTCATAGCCGCATCCAACAAAACATTTGCCAGTGCCGCCACTTTAGCCGCACCATCCCAGCCCAATAAATCGTGGGAAGGGTCGGCCTCGGCGATTCCCATCTCTCGCGCTTCCACCAAAGCCGACGCAAACGAGCGCCCTTCGCTCATCTTTCCCAGTATAAAATTAGTTGTGCCGTTGAGAATACCCCGAAAACCGCTAATCCGGCTGTAAGGCAAAGTCCGTTCAACCAGATTAAAAACTGGCGTGCCATCCATCACCGCGCCCTCGAACAGAAAGTAGCGCTGTTGCTGCTTTGCCAGTTCGCACAATTCGCGGTAGAGCGAAGTGTGCGCCACTGGCCCTTTGTTAGCGGTAATCACGTGGCGACCAGCCTGCAAAGCGGCTCGAATATGGTCGGCGGCGGGTTGCCCGGTCTGTGGGCTGAGTGTGGTAATTTCGATGACGACATCCGCCGGACAACGCGCTACAAATTCCAAAATATCGGCTTCACTTTGCGGCGCGTTCGATGGCCCGGCCTCTAGTTCGGCCTGGGTTAAGCCTTCGATTCGTTCCAACCGTCCGCGTCTGGTAACAATTCCAGTAATACGCCAATCGAAGGGCAATTCCGGCCCTTTTTGTTCCAGCAAACGCACCAGCGCACGAGCAACATTGCCAAAACCAACCAGGCAAAGCCGCACAATGGGCCGGGTCGCTTCGTTCCCCTGAACTATCTGGTCTCTCTGTGCGCTCAAACTTACCTCTCCCTTCCTCTTATATCTGACTGCAAAGTAGTTGCCTCTAAAGTAGTTGCTTCTATTGTACATGCCTGTTCAAGTCCCCTCGCCTCAACTTTCAGGCGCAGGGTTTGCCCCTTCAAACCCCTACAGGGAATAGGTTTTTAGGTTTTGAAAATTTTCGCCGAAAATTTTCAAAACCTAAAGAAAAATCAAAAAGCGGGTTGGTTGCAGAGTGGTAAATTCTGAGGTAAGATAGCGGAGCAATTAACAAATCTAAAATCAAAATTTGAAGCTTTGAAATTTGTAAATAAATGTAAAAAGCAATTATTAGCAACGAGGAGGTTGTAAGGGCATGTCATTAGTATCAGAAGAACTTACTACCAGCGATGAGGCATTTCGGGACGAGTTGCGCGATTGGCTGGCCCAAAACCTGACCGCCGAGTATCGCGAAAAACGCGGCATGAGCTTTGACGAACGCTTTGCCATTCGGCGCGGCTGGCAGAAAAAGCTGTTCGAGGCCGGGTTAATGGGGATTAGCTGGCCCAAAGAATATGGTGGACGCGGCGCGCCTATCTCGCAAGCGATTATTTATAACGAAGAAATGGCCCGCGTTGGCGCACCGCCGGTGGCTAACAGCATTGGCCTCGGTATGATTGGCCCGACCATCCTCTCGATTGGTACACCCGAACAAAAAGAGCGCTACGTCGCTAAATTGCTCAGTGGTGAAGAAATCTGGTGCCAGGGCTTTAGTGAACCAAACGCTGGCTCGGACGTAGCGGCCCTCCAGACGCGCGGCGTAATCGAAGATGGTAACTTTATCATCAACGGTCAGAAAGTCTGGACGACTTACGGCTTCTGCTCGGATTTCTGTCTGTTACTGGTACGCACCGATTTCAACGCCCCCAATCACAAAGCCATCAGCTATATCATTGTAGATATGAAATCGCCTGGCGTAACCACCCGACCATTGGTACAGATGACTGGCGACGGCGAATTCTCCGAAATGTTCTTCGAGAACGTCAAAGTGCCTGTCACCAATCTGGTTGGCGAGATGAACAAAGGCTGGATGGGCGCGATTACCACTTTGATGCACGAGCGTGCCACCTACTCCTTCAACGTAATCGTCAGCTACGAAATGCAGTTGAAGGCGCTATTCGAACTGGCGAACAAGCTCGAATACGACGGACAGCCCGCCAGCAAGAACCCGCTTTTCCGGGGACGGCTTGCCAAAGCCTATACCGATGTCAAGCTGTTCAAGCTCAATACCTTGCGGCAGAACGCCGGGCTGACCAAAGGCCAGATTCCCGGCCCGGAAGGTTCGTTGCTCAAGCTGCAATGGAGCGAAATGGGCCACCGCATCGCGGAACTGGCAATGGAGATGCAAGGAGCCTACTCCGGCCTCAACGTAGACTCCGCTAACGCCCCCGACGAAGGGCGCTGGCAGCACTCTTTTATGGGGGCGCGGGGCGCAACCATCGCCGCCGGAACCAGCGAAGTCCAGCACAACATCGTGGCCGAGCGCGTGTTGAAATTACCCCATTATTAATAATTCGAGAAATAAAAAGCCGCTTCGACCTGACAAGTCGAAGCGGCTTTTTATTTCTCGAACTTTAACTTTTTTGCTTTAGCCTTTCTGGTTGAAACGGGGCTTGCGCTTTTCCAGGAAGGCGGCGAAATTTTCTTTAGCATCGGGTAGCTGGGAAGTAGCCGCCATAACTTCCATTGCGTAGGCGTAGGCTTTGGGCTGGTCGAGGTCAATCTGGGCATAGTAAGCCTGTTTGCCAAAACCTTTGGCGACGGCACTTCCACGAGTAGCGGCGGTCAGTAATTTGTTGGCTTCTTCGACCAGTTGGTCGGCGGGTACAACCCGGTTGACCAGTCCCCAGTCCAGCGCGGTACGGGCATCTATCGGGTCGCCCGTGAGAAGCATTTCCATAGCACGTTTGCGACCAATATTGCGACTGACCGCCACCATCGGGGTAGTGCAGAACCAGCCGCCCTTGCCGCCCGGCGTGGCAAAAGACGAGTTTTCCGAAACCACCGCTAAATCGCAGGTAGCAATTAGCTGGCAACCCGCCGCCATAGTTAAAGCGTGTACCCGCGCCAGCACTGGCTGCGGAATCGCCTGTATCGTGTCCATCATGGTAGTGCAGATTTTCAGCATTTTGCGTATGCCAACCAAATCACGCCCGATTATATCGGCGAAATCGTGGCCGGAGCAGAAAACCGGGCCGTTAGCCGCCAGAGTAACGCCCAGCGCCTCGCTTTCGCCCGCCTCGACAAACGCCGCCGTCAATTCCTGCATATGCTTAATCGAAAGAGCGTTGCGCCGCGCCGGGCAATTCATCGTAATCGTGGCAAAATCGCCCTCGTACTCAAGTGTCACCAGTTCGTATTTCATCTTTTTCTTCTCCTTCAACTTATTTTTTGCCACCAATCATAATAAGGCAGCAATTCTTTTAATTTAACGGTTTTATCCCTATCCAGAATCACCTCTGCTTCTAAATTTTCGGGATTCGTTTGGCGCATAAACTCCCGGCATCTGCCGCAAGGCGGAATAACATAAATATTCTCCTGGGCATCTTTCCAAACTGCTACAATTTTTTCAATTTTGTATTCGCCTGTCGTTACCATTGAACCAATTGCATTATGTTCAGCACAAAACCCCATGCTAGAACCCGCATCAATACAGACTCCCAAAAATAGATTGCCCTCAGAAGTTACTAAAGCACAACCTACCGTACCCATTGAAACATCTTTGGTATGTCTGGCATTTACTACCAAGGTTGCTTTTTCTATGAGTTGGTCATTGGTTATTGGTGTCATAATTTTGGATAAAGCCTTCCTATTAAGATTAAAATTTAAGCCAATTAGTTGAGCAATTGACCGAGCATTATTATACCGTTCCAGGTAGCGTGTCCGGCGATAGAAGGGCAGAGCGAACCGCTTCGCAGCCGCACCCAGCCGTAAAGCAGCCCACCAATAAATAATGCCAGCAAAAACAGTACACTCGCTCCCAGATGAGCCAGGCTAAAGGCCAGCGCCGATAGCCCCAGCGCTACCCGCTCGATAGGCCAGCGCAAATTGGGCAAACGGCGCGGCAACCAATCCAGCAAATAGGCCAGCAGCAAGCCCCGAAAAATAAATTCTTCTACCAACGGCACAACTACGACTGCCCCGATTAACGCTACTGCCCAGATTTCCCAGCCATTCCCCGGCAACCGCAGCAGAGATCGTCCGCCTTGAAACAGCACCACCGCCGTCGCCAGCGCCCCCAATCCCAGCGATAATCCAGCCGCCAGCCGACCACCACCCCAGACTAAGCCGACTTTGTACCGAAAAGCCGGGTCACGCCGGGCCACCAGCCCAACCACTATTATAAAGCATAAATAAACTATCGCCAGCGAACCATACGCTACCAGTGGCGTAGTCCGAATCGAGCGTGGAAAAGGCGCTAAAACCACCAGACGCAGACCATAAAGCACTACCACCAGACCGAGTAATTGGGCCGGACGCGGGTAAGCGTTTATAACATTTTTAAAGCGTGAAAAAGCTAAATTCATTTATCACCTGCCTGACTGGAACACAGTTTACCATTTCCGCCGATAAAGTTAAAGAAAGTTTGAAAATTAAAGGTAAATTAGAAGGGTACAAATCAGAGTAACTTTTGTTGCACCAGAGCGTATTATATAGTGAAGGCGAAACCACAACGGACGGGCAATACTGCCGGACGTTTACGCTTTCAAACAGCGCAAGCTTTGGGCAGGCGGCAACGCCAGCACAGATATTACGCTTAACTAAGCCTCAATAACTCTCCTATATATATTACCTCCTACACAAAAATGCGAGCACACAAAGCCGCCGGTAACTGCCCGGCGGCCTCTTTTTTATTTATTTATAATTTTTGAAATTTTTTGCAAAAAATTTCAAAAATTATAAATAAATAATTTTCGGACTTGAGGCTGCTGATAAGCAAAAGCTAAGGCAAATTCTTTTCGGGTTGAAGCTATTGGCACCCTGTGCTATAGTCAGGTGAGCCAGATTAAAGCGAAAGAAAAAGGCAGAGCCGGAAGTGAGGGAGGAAGGGAAATTTAATCATGGATTTTTTGTTCAGGCTTAATGAAGACCAGGAAGCGATTCGCAGTGCGGTGCGCGAGATTTGCCAGCGCTACCCAGATAAATATTGGCGGGAGGTAGACCAGCAACGCCAGTACCCTGAAGCTTTTGTAAAAGAACTAACCAGAGCGGGCTGGCTGGCGGCGCTTATCCCGGAAGAATACGGCGGAGCAGGGCTGGGCATAACCGAGGCCAGTTTGATTCTGGAAGAAATTAATCGCAACGGCGGTAATTCTGCCGCTTGCCATGCCCAGATGTATATTATGGGAACGCTTTTGCGCTATGGCAATGCCGACCAAAAGCGGCGCTACTTGCCCGCAATTGCTTCGGGCGAACTGCGCTTGCAAGCCTTTGGTGTCACCGAACCAGATGCCGGTTCGGAAACTACCCGCATCAGCACCAATGCCGTCAAGCAGGGAGACCGCTATATTATCAACGGACAGAAAATCTGGACTTCGCGAGTACAACATTCCGACCTCATGTTGCTATTGGCCCGCACTACCCCTTACGACCAGTTGACCGACAAAACACGCGGATTATCGGTCTTTTTGGTAGATTTGAAAGCGGCGGGTAGCACAGTCGAAGCCCGTCCGATAGATACAATGCTCAACCACGAGACCAATCAGCTTTTTATCAATGATCTGGAAGTGCCAGTCGAAAATTTGATTGGCGAAGAAGGTGCGGGCTTCCGCTATATTATTGATGGCTGGAACGCCGAGCGCATCCTGATTGCTTCCGAGTGTATCGGCGACGGGCGCTGGTTCGTAGACCGCGCTTCAAAATACGCCAGCGAACGAGTAGTTTTTGGGCGACCTATCGGGGCGAATCAGGGCGTACAGTTGCCAATAGCCCGTTCTTATGCCGCCATCGAAGCCGCCGATTTGATGCGCTTCAAAGCTGCCGCCCTCTTTGATAAAGGCGAAAAGTGCGGCGCGGAAGCAAACATGGCGAAACTACTGGCATCGGAAGCATCCTGGGAAGCCGCCAATGTCTGCCTCAATACGCACGGGGGTTATGGCTTTGCCGCCGAATACGATGTCGAACGCAAATTCCGCGAAACCCGCCTGTTCACCGTCGCACCCATCAACAATAATCTGGTGCTGGCCTACATCGGGCAGCATATTTTGAAAATGCCAAAATCGTATTAATTTTGAATTTTGAGTTTTGAATTTTGAATTAGGGCATTTCCAATTCAAAACTCAAAATTCAAAATTCAAAATTCTTGGGGGTTAACGATGAGTGTAAAAGCGGGCTGGGAGGGGCGGTGCTACGAAGATTTTGAGGTAGGCGATATTTATATTCATCCGAGCGGACGCACGATTACTTCAACTGATAATAGCTGGTTCACGCTGCTTACGTTGAACACCAACCCGGTGCATTTTGACCACGAGTATGCGGCGGGAACTGAGTTCGGCAAACCACTGGTGAATAGCTGCTTCACCCTGGCGCTGATAACAGGAATGAGCGTGACCGACGTGAGCCAGAACGCCATGGCAAATTTGGGCTGGGATGAGGTAAAATTGCCCAACCCGGTCTTTGAAGGCGATACGCTCTATGCTCGTTCGGAAGTGCTGGACAAACGCGAATCGAAATCGCGTCCTAATGTGGGGCTGGTACAAATCAAAACTACTGGCTTCAATCAGGATGGCACAACTGTAATCGAGTACAAACGGGCCATGCTGGTCTACAAGCGCGGTCATGTGCCGGAGACCGCCCGCAACCGGGCCGCCCAAAAATTTGCAAACCAGGGTAAGAAAGAAGATTAAAGAAGTAATTATTCAGCATGAGAGGAAGTTCACCACGGAGACACGGAGTTGAAGCCAATTTTAATTTTCCTGTGTGTCCTGTGTGGTGAGTAATCACCTGAAGAAAATAAGAATAGGGAGCTGAAGTTCAATTTTAGCTGCTTATTATCAGACTAAAGCTTAACTTTGGAGTTCTTAGTCCTCTATCAGCCACTGGCACACCAGTTTGCCTTCTTCGATTATCCAGCGCGAAACCAGTTTCCCCAGGGTCGCTTTGGCAGTCTCAGAGATGGGTTCAGCCGTTTCTGGTCGGGTCGCCCAGATAATTTCGCTATGTTTGGCAATCTTGATACCATCCAGCACTATCACGCCACGATTATCATTTCCTTCGATAAACATTTTACTTGCTCCTTGTTAATAAGTCCTTAACAACTTTACAATGTTTAATAACTATTGCTTAACGTGCCATAGTTATAACAGAGATTGGCGCAAGTCTTATTGATGATTTTCACTTTATTTTAATGATTTACATCACACTCTGAAAAAAAAAGATTAAAAGTCGGCCTGGGGTTGAATTTCTTTAACCCTATTTTGGAGGGTGGCTTTGGAGCGAGAGAGTTGTTCGCGGCTAAATTCCAGCTTCTGATTTAGTTCTTCAAGGGCTTCAGGTGGGAGGCGGAGGGCGGCGACTTCGGCGGGGGTGGGCCACCATTGATAATGTTCCAGATCAACCGTCATATCGGCGCGCACTGTTACACCATCGGCTTCCAGGTCGGCCCGGTGTGCGGCCTGCCCGCCCCAGCCATAGCCCGCCGCCAGTCCACCAAAGCGATTAACTACGCGCTGGCAGGGTGGAATAGCTTTATCGTCGCTACCATCCACCCAATGTAAAGCCCAGCCCACCGCCTGAGCCGCCCGCGGCAAACCTAGCAGGGTGGCAATTTGCCCGTAGGTCATTACCTTGCCCTGCGGTATCATATTCACGATTTCATAGACTTTGTTGCTAAATTCGCTGGTTGGCATGTTAAAGGCTACCTTAACCGAACAATTCTTTATGTATTGCCTGTTGTTTATCATCCAGGCGTATTATAATCGGGGTATACTGACCGCGCAAGCAAAAAGGTGACGCAGCCCAGTTGTAAATTTGGTTTTGCCGGTGTAGAAAGGGGCTGCGCCTCGATTTTTCCCACTCACGAAAATCGAGGGCGCAGCCCCTCGTACACCGAAATTGTGATACTGTGCAATTGTCCTGAAGGGTGGCGAGTTAAAGCTTTACAAAGTGGTAAGAGCAAATTAGAATAGGGCTGGTTGAAGCAAAAGATATAAAATAACATCCGGGCTAACAGGAGAGTCAGTTTGAGTTCATCGTATAAAGGGCTGGTGCGTGGGCTGCTAGGAATATGGCTGGCAATGTTGCTGCTGCCATTGGGGGCAGTGCAAGCCCAGGCCGATAAGCAGCCAATCGCTGAAAATAAAGCCGAGGCTAACCTGGAACAACGGAGTGACCGCTCTTTTCAATTGAATATCGGCAACCAGGCCATTCGGCGCACAGTTGAGCTTGGGCCAAAAGGAACACGCGGGCTGCGAACTACCGCGATAACTAACCAAGTTAGTGGCGAAAACTATCTTGCTACCGCCCGCGCCGAGTTTCGGCTGATACTCTCGCGAGAACTGGCCCACGAAGATAAAACCCAGGAACTGACCTCAGACGATTTTGTTTTTCAGGACTACAATTGGATTAAGCAAGAAGCGGCAGAGCAGCAAATCAGCTTTAGCTTCCAGGCCAATTTTCAAGGGCAGCCGATTAATCTGGCGCTTTATTATCAGGCCCAGGCCAATACGTCGTTTATTCGTAAGTGGTTTAATCTAGCCCCGTTCCAGGGACAGCAGTGGGTAATCAAATGGGCCGGGCTGGAAGATTGGAGCGCCCGCCCGGAACTTGTGCCTTTAGGTTTGTTTCAGCGCTACAGTAACTATTATAGCAACGGACAGCCCAAGTTCGCCGAATCGGACAAAGACCAGTCGGTGATTACCCTCAACCCAAACCAACGCTTTGCCCCAACTCAACTTTCGCAACAGGCCATGCTGCATCGGAATAATAAAGAAGGAATATTTTTCTTTCAAGAATCGCTCTTTGGCGAAGAACAGTTCAAAAGCGACGGCACGCTCGGAATGGGTAACGCCGATTTTGTAGACCCGGCGGCAGGCTTTAGCAGTGGCAAAGCCGTTTTGGGCGCATGGCAGGGCGCGCCCGAAGTCGGTCTAAACCGTTACAATGAGTATTTATATAATCAGTACGCCGTTATCAAGAACAAACGTGACCCGGTCTGGTTCAGCACCTGGTACATTTACGAAAACCAGATTAACGAAAGCAATATGCTGGAAATGCTGGGCCGGATGCAAAGTGCGGGCTATTACGATTTGCTGCATCTGGACGCGGGCTGGGAGGAAAACGCACCGTTGCAGGTCGGCACATCCTCCAAGAAATTTCCGAACGGCTTGCGTCCGCTTCTGAATAAAATGAGCGCCAGCAACTATACGCTGGGTATCTGGATGAATCCGTTTAGCGGGCGTTATCAGGATTTTGTGTCATACACGCCGTTTTACCAGCAGCACCCCGAATGGCTGCATCCAGTCGGCGCTACTAAAATTATCTGTCCGCTCAGTGGAGCAGGAAGCTATGTGCGGGAACAGCTTTTGAAACTGGCCCGCGAAACCCCTTTAGAAGAAATTTATTGGGACGGTACGGATTGGCATCAGGGAAATTGCCGCAGTGCCGAACGCGGTTGGAGTACGCCCGACCAGGAGCGCGTGCTGACGATAAAATATTTTGCGAAATTATTACAGGATTTGCGGGCAATCCGGCCCAACCTGAGAGTGGTGTTATGGAGTCCACCGTCCGATATACACTGGCTGGGCGCGGTGGAACAGTTGCAGTTGAGCGATATGTACGAATTGCCGTTGGGCGAAAGCGAATTGGCCCGCCGCCAGCAGCTATATTTTGCCTCGTTTTATCAGCCAAACAGCACCATCTGGGGCGATTGGTACGGGCTAGGGTATCGCCGTAGCCGGGAGGAAGGGCTGGGCGCGCCGATTAATCAGCTAAAATACGCCGAAATGACCCAGCTAGGCAACGGCGCGACCCAGGCGGGCGGCTCGTTTGATTTGGCGAACGCTCCCGCCGAAATAGTTAAATTCGTTGGCAAGATGTTTGCCTTCCGCAAAGCCTTTGCACCTTATTTCAATGTCTATCAACATATTTTAAATTTCCCGGATGGGCAGAGCGTAGATGGCGAGGCCCATTTGATAAACGGGCAGGGCTTTTTGTTGTTGTACAATCCCACAAAAGCCGATTTAAAGCTGGATTTACCGCTAGGCGAACCAGCCTTAGAGTTAAATCCAGCTCAGAATTATAGCTTGAGCGATTGGAGCAATTTGGATAGCGCTCAGAGTTTTGGCGCAGCCCGAACCACCGATAAAATTTCGGTGACAGTTCCGGCGGTAGGCTGGAAAATTATCGGGGTAAACATGCCGTTGGCGTTGCCGAAGCAGTAGGTTAAACTTTCTTTTCTAAATCGAGCGAGGCGACGGCGCGCCTGGCTAGTTCGCTAAAAATCAAATCAACCCGTTCGCCCTGCCGGGCCGAAGCGGTCAGGTGAGGGGCATTGGCGTAATTGGCAAAAATTTCGCCCCATTTTTGGGGGAAGCGGTAGCCGACATCAATTTTGTTACCCACCACCACAATACCAGCGTGCGGAACGGTGGAGCGGCAGACATTGAGCCAGGTAGCAAGCTGTTGCAAAGTTTTTTCTCTGGTTACATCGTAGACCAGCATACATGCGCTGGCACCGCGATAAAACTCGGTACGCTCAAAATACTCTCCGGCAATATCCCAGATTTCGAGTTTAACAGGATGACGGTCAGCCATAGCAATATGGGTAGTTACGTTCAATCCCAGACTATGGCTATATTGACCACTGAATTTTCCTAAAGTGTATTGTTCTACGAGGCTCGTCTTACCGACAGTTTTTTCGCCTGCGACGATAACTTTTATGCTGCGTAACATTTCGGTCTTTCCTTCCAACTTGACCCGAGTTGCGCTCTTCTAATTCTAGCTCTACCTCAGAGCTTTAAAATAGTGAAGGTACTTCGGTTACTGCTTTATTAACGGAATTATAGCCTAAATTAGCTACGTATACAACTATTTTCTCCTATTTTCTGAAGAATCCAGTAGTATAGTCCCGCCTATCCAAACGAAAAAACAAAAGTTAAGGTTTTGGCGGGTAAAATTCGGCAGCGCGGGCGCGGAGTTTGGCATAGGTATCGGGCAAAAGTTCAGGCATAGTGTGGGTATCTGCCAGAACGGGCATAAAATTGGTATCGCCACCCCAGCGCGGCACGATATGTTGATGAAGGTGGTCATCAATGCCAGCCCCCGCAATCCGGCCTAAATTCATGCCGAGATTAAAGCCATCTGGTTTGAGCGTGGCTTTGAGCAAGGCTACCGAACGCTGAATTAAATCGCCCATTTCAGCCATTGTACTAGATGCAAGTCCGGCCAAATCGCTAGTATGCAAATATGGAACGACCATCAAATGCCCAGTATTGTAGGGATAAAGATTCATAATAATAAAGCACTGTTCGCCCCGGTAGAGCAGCAAATTTTCAGCATCCTGGGCGGGGTCGGCGTGAACCTTTTGGCATAGCACGCAGCCCGGTTGTTTGGCGCTCAAAATATATTCGATACGCCAGGGTGTCCATAAAATATCCATAATCAACAGTCCCCATTCATTTTTTAGTTTGTAACTACTAAAACGAAACTCTGAAATCAAGTTTAGTAGCGTGTAAAGTATAACATGACGGGTCGCTATGGTTCAAATTGCAGGAGATTTTAGGGTGAGCGTCAGTTTTTTGCGCCAGGGTCAAGCCAACCCGGACGTAACCGTCCGGGTCTTTGCAAAAAACTGACGCTTACCCCAGATTTTCAGTTCTTTTTGTGGCTTCATCTTTTTATAGTTTATATCTCCACTATTCTAAGCTTATTTTACTTTTGTGTTTATCTTTCTCAAGCGTTAATGCTTTGAATATGATTTGAGGCATAAATTATGATGAGGATAAATACGCAACTAACACGATTTGCACGACATCAAAGTTTCCACTTTGATTAGAAGTTAGCGAAGTAAATGATAAAATAGAAGGATGAACGAAAATGAAAAATGGGGGTGAGCAAAGCCGCTCGGTCTGGATGGAGACGGCAGAGATAGACAGTGAACCAACTCTAAACCAGAATATTCGGGCCGAGGTCTGTGTGGTCGGGGCGGGTATTGCCGGATTGACGACAGCTTATTTGCTGGCGCGGGAAGGCAAATCGGTGGTGGTGCTGGAAGCGCAATCGGTGGGCGGAAGTAACAGCAACACCGCCCGTACTACGGCCCATTTGAGCAACGCTTTTGATGACCGCTATTACGAGATGGAGCGGTTGCACGGGCGGCGCGGAGCGCGGGTTATTGCCGAAAGTCATACGGCGGCGATTAGCAAAATCGAGGCGATTAGTAAGGCTGAGGGGATTGATTGCGAGTTCGAGTGGCTGGACGGCTATTTGTTTGTGCCGGAAGGCGAAGCGAGAGAGCCACTCTACCGCGAACTGGCGGCGGCACACCGGGCCGGATTGACCGAAGTAGAACTGGTAAAGCGCGCTCCGCTAGAAGGTTTTGATAGCGGGGAGTGTTTGCGCTTCCCCCGGCAAGCGCAATTTCATCCGTTGAAATATATGGCGGGGCTGGCAAAAGCTTTCAAGCGCCTGGGTGGGCGGATTTTTACCGGGACGGCGGTAAAGAAAGTTAAAAGCGATACCCCGCTACGGATTAAGACGAACCGAGGTTGGGTGGTGACAGCAAATGCGGTAGTGCTGGCAACGAACAGCCCGGTTAACGATTTGCTTACTTTTTCGAGCAACGATATTCTGGGCATTCATACCAAGCAAGGAGCCTACCGCACCTTTGTAATTGGGCTGCGCCTACCGAAAGATAGTGTGACAAAGGCATTGTACTGGGATACACCCGACCCGTACCACTATGTGCGAATTCAAACGGTGACACCAGAGCAAGGCGAACCGTATGATTTGTTGATTGTCGGCGGCGAAGATTATAAGACGGGCCAGGAAGATGACGGCGACGAGCGCTACAATCGGCTGGAACAATGGACGCGGGAGCACTTTCCGAAGGCTGGCGAGGTAGAATTTCGCTGGTCGGGGCAGGTACTGGAATCGGTAGATGGCCCAGCTTTTATCGGGCGCGATATTGCAATTGCGCCGCATGTTTTTATCGCAACGGGCGATTCGGGGCAAGGCATGACGCACGGCACTATCGCCGGAATTTTGCTGACCGATTTGATTATGGGCCGCCCGAACGATTGGGCGCTGCTTTACGACCCGTCACGAGTGACGGTTGGGGCGGCTGCCGATTTTGTACAGGAAAATGCCACAACGCTCTCAAGTTACGTAGATTGGCTGACCGGCGGCGACGTAGATTCGGTCAGGCAAATCGGGCGGGGTGACGGTGCGATTGTCCGGCGCGGTTTGCAAAAGGTAGCGGTCTACCGGGACGAGCAGGGTAGTTTGCACCAGTGTTCGGCGGTCTGTCCGCACCTGGGTTGTATCGTAGCCTGGAACAGCGCCGAGAAAAGCTGGGATTGTCCCTGTCACGGCTCGCGCTTCGATACCGATGGAAAGGTGCTAAATGGGCCGTCCCTTCACGATTTGAAACGCCTGGACAATGAAATCTGAATTTTGAGTTTTGAGTTTTGAATTAAATCAGTTTCAAGAAATTAACCGCCAAGACGCGGAGAACGCCAAGAATTTTTAAGAAATCTGTGTTTCTTCGTGCCTCCGTGGTGAATTTTTAGGGAGTGCCGAAATCAGAAGTGTGGTATTGACGCATAACATTCGCCATTTGGATTGAGTAATTGTCTGAAGGGCGAAGGCTATGAGCCAATACCAAATTACTTCTTCCCAAATAGGCACTCTTAGTTTTTCACCCGCTCAAGAGCTACTTAGTTTTGAATTAAAGTAAATATGGGTCGGGTAGAAGGCATAAAGAACGGCAAGGTGGTAAAAAAGTCTTGGTGTTCCTTATGCCTTCGTGCTATAATTTTTGGTAGGTAGTGAGTTGCACGCAAATGTTAGGATAGTATAACCAGAGAGGATTTCCCACGCTTTTTGGTAATTATAGCAGGAAGGACAGCTTCAAATTTTCGGCCTTCCTGTTTCCAGATTTTTCAAAAAAGGAGCAGGAATGTTTAAGCTGAACGGGAAGGTAGCCATTGTGACCGGGGCAAGCCGGGGGATTGGCGCGGCGATTGCGGCAGGTTTGGCGGAAGCGGGCGCGAAGGTGCTGTTGGTGAGTCGCACCGAGCCGCAACCCGAAGTAATTGCCGCGCTGGAAGAAACAGCCCAGCCTTATGCCCATTTTGCGGCGGACATGAGCCAGATGAGCAGTGTTCCGGCAGTGGTCGAGGCGGCTTTGAGTAATTTTGGGCGGATTGATATTCTGGTTAATGGGGCGGGTATAGTGCGACGCGGCTCAGTGCTAGATTGTACCGAAGCCGATTGGGATGATGTGCTGGATACAAATTTGAAAGTGCCGTTTTTTTTGGCCCAGGCGTGCGCCCGTCAGATGTTGGCCCAAAAGCAGGGCGGCAAAATCATCAATATTTGCTCCTTGCTGAGTTTTCAGGGTGGAATATTAGTGCCGGGCTACGCGGCTTCCAAGCATGGGCTGGCGGGTATTACTAAAATTATGGCGAATGAACTTTCGTCGCAGGGCATCAACGTCAACGGCATTGCGCCCGGCTACATCAAGACTGAACTTACCGGGCCGCTCCAGAATAACGAGACGCGCTACAATTCGCTGCTGGGCCGGATTCCACAAGGGCGCTGGGGCGAACCGAGCGATTTAGCCGGAGCCGCCGTTTTTCTGGCAAGCCCGGCCTCAGATTATATGCAAGGCCATATTTTAGCAGTAGATGGCGGCTGGTTGAGTTTTTAGCCTATATATTAAATTATTATATTTTCAAATTTCTTTTGCAAAAGAAATTTGAAAATATAATAATTTAATATATAATAATTTGAAATGCTGGATTTTAAGGGGTGTGGAAATGGAAAAGTTGTCGGTTGAGCAGGTGTTGGAGATAATGGGAGTGGGCGGGGTAGTGGCGATTGTGCGGCTGGCGGATTTGAGTCAGGCGGTGGCGCTATCACGGGCGCTGCTAAAAGGCGGCATTACCGCGCTGGAATTTACGCTAACTAATCCTGAAGCACTCAAGGCAATGGCTCAGGTGCGCGACGAGCTACCCGAATTTGCGGTGGGCAAAGCGGTAATTGGCGCGGGTACGGTACTGAACGCGGAAGCGGCCCACAGTTCGATTGAGGCGGGAGCGCAATTTATCGTTGCACCCAACACCAATTTTGGCACGATTGAAGAATGTAAAAAAGCGGGCGTGGCGGTGATGCCGGGGGCGATGACCCCGACTGAAATTGTGGCGGCCTGGGAAGCCGGGGCAAGCGTGGTCAAAGTCTTTCCGGCGCGGGGGCTTGGCCCGGCCTATATCAAAGATTTGCGCGAACCGTTGCCGGATTTGAAGCTGATGCCAACCGGCGGCGTAAACCTCGATAATACGGCAGAATACATCAAGAACGGTGCAATCGCCGTCGGCGTGGGCGGCAATCTGGTAGACAAGCAACTAATCGCCACCCACAACTGGAACGCTCTCACCGAAAAAGCCGCCGCCTACATCCGCGAAGTCAAAAGGGCAAAGTAAGCATGAATGAGCCTAATCCTCAGTCCTCAGTCCTGGCTGCATCAGCCCACCCGACGGGGTGCAGTCCTGGCTGCATCAGCCCACCCGACGGGGTGCAGTCCTCCTATGATATGGTAACGTTAGGCGAAACAATGATACGGCTCACGCCACCCAATCTGAAGCGAATTGAGCAGACTACTACTTTTGATATTGAGGTGGGCGGGAGCGAATCGAATACAGCGGTAGGGTTGGCCCGGTTGGGGTTGCGGGTGGCCTGGGTTTCGCGCCTGACCAAAAATGCGCTGGGCCGGATTATCGAGCAGACGATTAAGGGCTATGGCGTGGATACTTCGCGGGTAGTCTGGACAGAGCAAGACCGGGTGGGAGTCTATTATTTCGAGGAAGGCAAAGCGCCACGCGGCAATAGCGTCATTTATGACCGGGCCAACAGTGCGTTAAGCCGGATGCAGCCCACCGATTTGCCCGCCGACCTCTTTCGCCAGGGGGCGGGCCGTCTTTTGCACCTGACTGGCATTACTCCGGCTACTGGGCCGAACGCGGCGGCGACCTGTCACCGGGCGATGGATGCGGCAATAGCGGCGGGCTGGAAATTCAGCTTTGATTTGAACTACCGGGCCAAACTTTGGTCGCCCACCGAAGCGTTGCAGGGTTGCGACCCGTTCGCCCGCGCCGCCAATTTGCTAATCTCGCCGTTAGGCGATGCCCGCCTGATTTACGATTTGCCCGACAAGGTTAAGCCAGAGCAAGTATTAGAAGAATTGCGACAACGCTACCCGCAAGCGACAGTGGTGCTAACGCTAGGCAAAGATGGCGCAGTCGGGCAAGCGCCGGATGGCAAACTCATCTGGCAGCCCATTTTCCCGGCAGAGGAAGTCGGGCGCTTGGGCGGCGGCGATGCGTTTGCGGCGGGCCTACTCTACGGCTATCTGCTGGAAGAAGGCAAAGCCGATTGGCTATCGCAGGCTTTGCGCTGGGGTGCAGCGATGGGTGCGCTAAAATACAGCATCCCCGGCGACATCCCCCTGGTCAATCGGCCCGAAGTCGAAGCATTAGTAAAACAGGCCGATAGCAACGGAACCCGCCTCTGGCGCTAAGAAGCTTACTTTCCCATGATTTTGTCAGGCTGAGGAACGAAGCATTTCAAGTCTTTGCTAAAGAGCCAATGTCACGCTAGACCATAGACCCTTCCTAAGTCAGCGTGACAGGGGCGGTAGCTCAATCGTAAATCGTAAATCAGCCGCTAATAACATAAAGAACGGGAAACATTCCTAAAATTCTTGGCGTTCTTTGCGTCTTGGCGGTTAGTCTTTAATCGTAAATCAGGAGTCAGGTTTGACCGAAAAAATTGCCGAGCGTCAACAAATCGAACCGAAAATATCGGCGCAAACGGGACTGAACCGCCCGGAATGGCTGGGCTTATTGGGCTTGCTAGTGCTGGGGACAGCAGTACGGCTTTACAATATTGGCGGGCCGGGTTTCTGGCTGGACGAATTGTGGGGGGTATATCTGGCCCGCCTGCCGCTCAACCGCATGTTTGAACTCGTGACGCAGGTAGATTTACATCCACCACTTTATTACATTATCTTGCGCGGCTTCGTGCCGTTCGGCGAAAGCGAATTTTTCCTGCGGCTGACCTCAGCTATCTTCGATTTAGCGGCTCTGCTGCCGCTTTACTGGCTGGCCCGTCGTCTGGCGGGGACACGCGCCGCCTGGATTGCCTGCGGTTTCTTTACGCTTTCCTCGTTGCACGTTCTTTATGCTCAAAATGTCCGAATGTACACACTGCTGGCAACTTTGCTGCTCTGCTCGTATATTCTTTTCTGGCGACTGGTCAGCGAGGTACAGCCCCCGCGCTGGGTCTATGTGGTTTATCTGCTGGTAAATATCCCGGCGCTTTACCTGAATAATTTTGCCGCCCTGTTTGTGGCGGTGCAGGGTCTTGTTTTGCTGGTGGCTTTTCGTAGTCGGACAAATTTTTTGCGAATGGGTTTGCTGTGGGCGGCGCTGGGCCTGATTTATCTGCCCTGGCTAACCGCTCTTTTTACGCAGTTCGGCAACAACAATATTTTCGACACGCCGGGCCTGTTTCATCTGCTCGATAGCTTCGCCTCGTTTGCCGGGGCTGATCACGTTAACGGCCCGTTGCATTTTAATCTGCTGGTGATAGAACAGCCCTGGCTTATTCTGGGACTGGTAATCCTCACTATTGCCGGGCT
>JBBQXW010000090.1:0-23207 GCA_038209275.1 Chloroflexia bacterium
TTCTCCGCCGTTTCACGCGGTCTTGGTGCCACTTCTGAGCAATCTGCTGTTTCCGATACCACTAACAAAGGAGTCTATGCCTCCTACCCGGCTGCGGCTGGCGCTACCACCGCCGCTGCTGCTACTACGGCTGCCGCTACCACTGCTGCCTCTGGTGGTGCTGCTCCGGCTCGGCAAGCCCAGACTGGCTCTGGTGCTTCTGGTGCTAATTATAACATTGGCAATTCCAACCCCGCCCCGACTGGCGACCGGATGATTATCCGCAACGCCACTATTTCAGTACAGGCGGACGATGTAGAGAAATTGCTGAGTGATATTCGCGCTCTTGCCGCCGAGCAAAGCGGCGTGGTGGCTCAAGCTAACACCTCGGTTCGGGACAATAAAGTTTACGCCAGCATCACGATTCAAGTGCCTTCGTCTGCCTTCGATGCGACTATCTCGCGGCTGCGTAAAATGGCCTACAAAGTGGACAGCGAGAACACCACCAGCCAGGATGTCACCGAAGAATTTGTGGACGTAGATGCCCAGGTTCGTAACCTGAAAGCCACCGAAGCGGTTTACCTCGATTTAATCAAGAAAGCCGCCAACGTCAATGACACCTTGACCATCCAGCGCGAACTTTCCGCCGTCCGGGGCGAAATCGAGCGCCGTCAGGGTCGCCTGAACTTCCTTCAGAAGAAAAGCGATAGCTCCACCATCAGCTTGAGCATCTCGCCCCGCTATATCGAGCCGCCTGCGCCGCCCGTAGTCGAACCGGCAGGCTGGGAAGCTGGTAAAGTTTTCGATAAAGCCTTACAGGGTTCGGTACGCGGTCTGCAAAAGCTCGGCACGCTGTTGATTGTTATCGCGGCTTATAGCTGGTGGGTGCTGCCCTTGCTGCTAATCGGCCTCGTCGTCGCCCGCTTCGGCTACAAGCGCGTCAATCGCTCCCTCAACCGCCCCTTGTCCCGCGAATCCGCCCCGCCGATGCAGTAGTTGTCAGTTGTCAGTAATCAGTCGTCAGTTGGAACTGACGACTGATTACTGACAACTGATTACTGACAACTGACCTCTCCTATGCTATGATACGCCTCAAAGTTACAACTTCTTAACTTGAAACCTGGAACTTGAAACTTGAAACTTTTTAAAGAAAGGAACAGGATTGTGCAACTAAAGGATGTCAAAGCATTAGTTACCGGGGGAGCTTCGGGCCTGGGTGGAGCGTGCGCCCGGCGACTGGTCGAAGCGGGGGCGCAAGTAGTAATTCTCGATTTAAATACTGAACTGGGCGAGAGTTTGGCTAAAGAATTGGGCGAACGGGCTATTTTTGCCAAAGCCAACGTCACCAGCGAAGCCGAAGTACAGGCCGCCGTTAAAGCGGGCGTTGATGCTTTTGGCGGCTTGAACGTTACCATCAACTGTGCTGGTATCGGCAACGCCGAACGGGTTATCGGCAAAAACGGCCCAGCCAGCCTGGAAGCTTTTAATCGGGTAATTCAGGTCAACCTGGTTGGTACTTTCAACGTTATTCGGCTTACTGCTGTCGCGATGGCGGAAAATCAGCCCAATGAAGGCGGAGAGCGCGGCGTAATCATCAATACTGCTTCCGTTGCCGCCTTCGATGGACAGATTGGGCAGACTGCCTACTCCGCTTCCAAAGGCGGCATTGTTGGCATGACCTTGCCGATTGCACGCGACTTGGCCCGCAGTGGTATTCGCGTCGTGACTATCGCGCCCGGTCTGTTCGATACGCCGCTTTTGGCTGGTTTGCCCGAAGCCGCCAAACAATCGTTGGGTCAGCAAGTGCCGTTCCCGCCCCGGTTGGGTCTGCCGCCCGAATACGCCGCCCTCGCCTGCCACATTATCGAAAACGAAATGCTCAACGGCGAAACCATCCGTCTCGATGGCGCTATCCGTATGGCTCCGAAGTAGTGATGAGTGATGAGTAATGAGTGAAATCCATTGGCGGAGCAATGTCCTACAGAGGCTGGTGAACTTGTAGGATGCTGCTCCCTCAGCTGATTAGACTGTTTCTACTCATTACTCATCACTCATCACTTCCTTCTCCACTTATCCACCGAAGCTTTCCACTTATCCACTAGATATATCCACTTATCCACAATTGTTATCCAGATTGCGGCGCTTCTTTAAAGCTGGTAGAATGAAGGTAAATGGATTGGCTTAATATAAGTAAACGAGAAAGAACGTAAAATAAGGCTTTGAAGACCTTAACGATTGCTATTGCCAACCAGAAGGGCGGCGTGGGCAAAACTACCACCGCCGTCAGCCTGGCAACCGGCCTTGCCGCCGATGGTTTTCGGGTATTGCTGGTAGACTCCGACCCGCAGGGCAATGCTACCGGCAGCCTCGGCATCAACAAACGCGAACTGGCAAGTTCGCTTTACGATGTATTGATTGAATCGCGTCGGGCTAACGAAGTGATTATCAGCAGTGGGCGCGAACGTCTGGATGTGCTGCCTGCTTCGGTTGAACTCGCCGGGGCAGAAGTTGAGCTTTCCGATGTTGAGGACGACGAGCGGACTTTTCGGCTGCGTACCGAACTGGCCCAGATAAAGAATAATTACGACTATATTCTGATTGATTGCCCGCCTTCGCTGGGTCAGCTTACTTTGAACGCCCTTTGTGCGGCGGACGGCGTGCTGATTCCGATTCAGTGCGAATATTTAGCCTTGGAAGGTTTGACCCAGTTAAAAGACACGATTGATTTGGTCGTTAGCAGCCCACTCAACCCCAACCTGGTTATTTTCGGCATTGTGATGACGATGTACGATGGGCGCACCAATCTGGCTTTGCAGGTAGTGGACGAAGTGAAACGCTATTTCCCCGACCAGATTTTTAACACGGTGGTGCCGCGTAGCGTGCGTTTGAGCGAAGCGCCCAGTTACGGCCAATCTATTCTCGAATATGACCCTTCTTCGCGGGGCGCGCTGGCTTACAAAGCCCTCGCTAAAGAAGTCGAAGCGCGGGCTGCCCGCGCCGCCAGGTAGCAACGGAACTGAGGAACTAAAGGAACGAAACCATGAGCAGACCAAAAGGGGGTATTGGACGCGGTCTTGGCGCACTTGGCCTCGGCCCAAATACTCGTCCCCCGGAACAAAATCAAGCCGAACCCGAAATCGAAGATGTTGTCGAAAGCGTGTCGGTTGATGCTGGCAAAATCAACAGCAACAGCGATACCGCCGCCCCTGCCCCCCGCCGCGAAGTACTCACCCGCAACGGGCGCAAACTTGGTATGACCGACGTTCCGATCAGTTCGATTGCGCCGAACCCGTACCAGCCGCGCAAGCACATTGACCCGGATATTCTGGATGAACTGGCCGCTTCTATCCGCGAACACGGCTTGATTCAGCCGCCCGTCGTGTCGTACAATCCTGATTTTGACGAAGACGCTGCCCTCCCGTCAGACTCCGATGACCCCGATGCGCCCGTAAAAGAGCGTAAAGCTCGTTATTTGCTGATTGCCGGAGAACGGCGCTGGCAAGCCGCCAAACTCGCCGGACTAACTTCTATTCCCGTTGTCATCAAAGAGACTACCCCGCTTCAAATGCTGGAACTGGCTCTGGTCGAGAATATTCAGCGCGCCGACCTTAACTCTTTGGAAGAAGCCTACGCTTACCAGCAACTTGTCACCGAATTTGGCTTGACTCAGGAAAGCGTCGCCCAAAAAGTTGGCAAAAGCCGGGTAGCAGTGACTAACTCTATTCGTTTGCTAACGCTGCCAAAACAAGTGACCGAAGCCATCAACAAAGGCGACATCACCGAAGGCCACGCCCGCGCCATCCTGATGCTAGAGCGCCTACCTGATAAACATCGTCTGCCCTCTCAATTGCGCTTGCTGCGCGAACTGGTAGACAAAGACAAAAAGATGAGCGTGCGCGAGGCCGAAGAAGCCGCCCGTCGTATTCTCCGCCTGAATTCTATCGCCGAAATTGATGCCGAACTGCAAGGTTTACCGCCCATCCAGGAACCATCCAAACCTGTTCGCGTTGCTGACTACGAGACTCGTGAGCTAGAAGAACAACTCCGCAACGCCCTCGGTACAAAAGTCGAACTAAGCCGCAGCAAAAAAGGCGGCAAAATCGTTATCCAGTTTTTCAGCGACGAAGAACTTGAAGGAATCTTCAAGCGCCTTCGCTACGAGATTTAACTTTAGTTTTAACCACAGAGGACACAGAGGACACAGAGGAAGATTCATAAGAGAATGCATGTTAATCAGGTTAGTGGCGCTATTATTGATTCTGCCTACAAGGTTCATACCGCTTTAGGGCCGGGCTTATTAGAAAGTGCTTACGAAGCATGTCTCTTACATGAACTGGCTAAACTTGGTTTTAAAGTGGAGTCTCAACTTCCTCTTCCTGTAGTCTACGATGGTATCAAACTCGATGCTGGATACAGAATTGACCTATTGGTCGAAGATTGTATTATCGTTGAACTAAAAGCCGTTGAAGTCCTTTTGCCAGTTCATCAGGCTCAACTTCTTTCCTACCTCAAGTTGAGTCAAAAGCAGGTTGGATTGCTTATCAACTTTAATGTCGTTCATCTCAAAGAAGGCATAAAACGCCTGGTAAGTAGTACCTATAAACCCTAAACTTTTGCGTTGTTTTTCTCTGGTTAGTGTTTATTAATGAAAGCAAACATAATGATTAATAAACCTCTGTGTCCTCTGTGTCCTCTGTGGTTAAAATTATGTTCCTAGTCACCAGTTCGCCCGAATTTGAGAGCGCCGCCCGCGCCGAGCTAGTTCGGCTTGACCCGAAGCTTGAAGTGGGTGATACGCTTGCGCCGGGCCTGTTTCTGGTTTCGCCCCGGTTGGATGAAGAAGCTTTTAGCGCGTTTGTAGCGGCTAACCAGCCGATTTATGTGCGCCATCTCTTTCCAGTGCAGACCCAAATTGAATTAACCGATACGCCACAGGATTTGGAGCAACTGGCTCTGAAAGCCGCCGAGCAAGCCAGCGCCAAAAATTTGCCGGATGGCGCACAATTCAGCGTTCAAGCCCGTTTCGCCGAAGGCAGCACTTATTCCTATAGTCCTTTTGCCATCAAAGAGGCCATCGCCGCCGCCCTCACCAGCGCTAACCAGTTGCAGGAAAATATTAAAGCGCCCGAATACATCATTTCAGTGGTTTGTGCCGAAAATACCGCTTACCTGGGCCTTTCTACACCTGACCAAAATTTGAGCGGTTGGGCCGGAGGAATGCGCCACTACGCCAAGCGCCCGGAACAAATCAGCCGGGCCGAACTCAAATTGCTCGAAGCTCTCGAAGTTTTTGACCTGACTTTGCCTACCAACGGAACTGCCCTTGACCTCGGTGCTGCGCCGGGTGGCTGGAGTCGGGTGCTGCTCGAAGCGGGTTTGCGGGTGGTGGCGGTAGACCCCGCCGCGCTCGACCCACGCCTTTATATCCCCGGACTGGAACATTATCGCGGTCACGCCGAAACTTTCTTACGTGAAGCCAAAGCCGAAAATCGCCGCTTTGCTGTGATTTGCAACGATATGCGAATGGACGCACTGGTTGCCGCCCAAATCATGACCGATTTTGCGCCGCTTTTAGCTCCGTCCGGCTTCGCCATCACCAGCCTGAAATTGCCCTTCGAGACCAAAAAAGTTAAACCAGCCGCGCTCGTTTCCCGCGCTCTCGCCCTTCTCCAAACCACCTACAGCGAAGTCCGCGCCCGCCAGCTTTTTCATAACCGCCAGGAAATAACTGTTCTGGTCAGGAAATAGAATAACTATTCGCCCGCCCTGAAAGCTATAAAGTTCTCCGTGTCTCCGTGCCTCCGTGGTGAATTTCTTCCTGCCTTTAAAAAATTGTCATTTTGCCATCTGTGCTATATAATCTTTCCATTAAGAGACTTTTATAAGTAACACTTTATACCTTAAAGTGTTTAACAATATGGTACAGTGTTGGTAACAGTTGGGGAAATCTTTCTCCACCAAAAGCGGGAGAAAATCGGATGAGTGACTTGACACCTTCGACTGACAATGGCAACCAGCCGAGCGCGGCTCAACCTTATTATGCCGAGGTTAATGACCCGGATTTGGCCTATCAAAATTGCGCGGTTGGCGAACGCATCAAATTTAGCTATAGCTGGAATGGCGAAGCGCCGATAATCGAAAACCTGGGCGGCAGGCCCGCCATTCGAGTTGTACCAGGCGCTCGTTCTTTTGCCTGGTACAACAAAACTGAGCCGGTAGACTATGCGGTGTTGGCCCGCTTTTTACCCGCCTCTCGTCTCATCCTCAAGCCCGGCGACAATTTTATTCATGGTATTGTAGTAGATAAAGGCGGCGGTCTGCTCGTCGTTCAGGTCGAAAAAGTCGAATAGAGCGCGGAATTTCACTTACTTCTGCTTGAGTGAAATTCCTAAATAATTTGGACATTTAGTAAAGAATAAAATCGGAGGCTAGAATATGGCGATTGGTTTTCAGGTAGTGATGGATTGTGCCGACCCGGATAAGCTGGCTAAGTTTTGGGCTTTGGTTTTGCACTACAAATTTCAAGACCCGCCCCCCGGCTTCGCAAGCTGGCAGGATTGGCTGAATTCCCAAAATATTCCCGAAAGCGAATGGAACTCCGCTTCTGCCATAATTGACCCGGAAGGGGTTGGCTCACGCATCTTTTTCCAGCGCGTCCCCGAACCCAAAACGGTCAAGAATCGGGTTCATCTCGACGTAAACGTGAGCAGTGGCCTCCGAGTCCCCATAGAAGAACGTCGCCCGCAGGTGGATGCCGAGGTCGAGCGGGTAATTCAGCTTGGCGCAACCAAATTACGCATGCTCGATGAACGCGGCAGCTACACCGTCGTCATGTCCGACCCCGAAGGCAACGAGTTCTGTTTGCACTAAAATAGCCTTATTCGCCCTCTTGCCATCCTATGTTACAATATATGTAGCAACAGACTGTACAGAATTTATTACTTTTTGCCAAAAAAGTAATCCAAGAAAAAGAGGGATGCAATGATTGAAGGTTTCAACCTGAAAGAGGATATTCTAAATATTACTGAAATGAGAAAGAACCTGCCTCAAATTCTCGATGAGGTAGCAGAAGAACATACCTACAAAGTGGTTCTTCGCCATGGCAAACCGGCGGTTGTCATGCTAAACATTGATGAATTTCAGGAAATGCAAGACCGTCTGCTGGCAATGGAACTCGAAATGGGGTTGCGCGAAGCTCTCGAAGAACATAAGCGCGGTGAGTTAGTAAGCGTGGATGAGCTTATAGATGAAATGGCAGTTGAGTATGGTGTAGATTTGTCTAAGTTACCTCCTAAACCCAAAGGCTATGACGAGATGATACCTAAACCAAAAATAAAGCGGGCTAAACGTGCCTCCTAATGACAAAGACTTTGTACCCAATTCCAGATCAAATTTAATAACTCGTCGGGTAATATTAAGAAAAATAAGGCGATCAGAGCTTATATTGACGAACAACGTGGTAATGACCCCGAAGATGATACTGCGTTGAGAGTCTTGCAGAAAATTACTCAAGATTTAGATTTTATCCGAGCCTGGCCTTATACAGGGCGAAAAATCGGCGGGTTAAACGAAAACTACCGGCAACGTCGAGTTGGTAGCAGTTATGTAGTTTATTACTACATCGTTGAAGACGAAGACGCGATTATCTTAATTGACCTCAGACACACCAGCCAGAAACAGCTTAAACCAGCCACTATTAGAAAATACAAAACTGAAGTAGAGAAACAGCAAAATCCTTAAATTTTGCTGTTTTATATTTATGTCCTACCCAACAATCGTTCCAAAATAGCCGCCGTCGCCCGTTTGCTAACGCCGTCGTTGACTTCGCGGCAACGGGCCGATTGGACACAGGCGGGACAACCTTCTTTGCATCGGCAGCTACGTAGGGTGCGGGCTGCCAGTTGCAGCAAATCCTCGATACGGTCATAGCAGCCGTGCGCGAAGCCCGCCCCGCCCTGGCAGCTATCGTAAACGTAAATTGCCGGACGCGCTTCATGCTGCAAGGCGGCACCGTAGGAAGCCGCGCCGATGTCTTGCGGGTCGCACATCACCTCTAGCGGAAAAAGGCCCATCAGCAAATGTTCCAGCCCATGCAGCCCCGAATCGAAGCCCAAATCTTGCTTGAACTGGAATTTTTCGCGGGGCGGCAGCACCAGCCAGAGCAACTCGGTGCGTATCTCGTCTATTAACGGGCGTTCCAGGTTAATTACTTCCGGCACGTTGCGCCCACGCTGGAAAAGCGGCAACTCGCGGTAGCCGTAAATCTGCTCTGTCACCTTGCCGAAGCCACGACCTAGTTCCAGCGTCAAATCGCCGAACTGAATTTCGCGTTTTTCCGCTCCTTTTTCTTCGGCTACAATTTCGGTGTGGCTGACCGAACTGGTGCTGTGGTTGGTACTGACCGGGAAAACCAGCACCTTGCGCCGCTTCTCGTCAATTTCCTCCACCCGAAAAGTTTCGCCGCTATGGGTGTAAATCGCACCAGGATGAGTTTCTTTGTACAGATTGGGCGGCTCGATTACGCCTATATCACGCCCGCTATTGCGGTCGGTAATCGCAAATTTCAGGGTGGTGCTGGTACGTAGCGATATCTTGCCGTGTGGCGAATCGTCGCCGCCATAGAGCCAGAGCCGTTCCTCATCCCGCGCCAGTTCGCCTTGCGTCACCATATCCTGCACCAGATTGCCCAGGGTGGGCGGATAATACGCCCGAAAATCGGCACTCGATAGCGGAAACTCCTGGGCCGCGCACATCAAATGCTGCCGGGCGATACTTTCGTTTCCGACGTTCAGAAGGGCGCTTTCAGCTTTTCGGGTAAACAAATCGGTGGGGTTTGCCACAAAATACTGGTCAATCGGGTTCTGTGACGCAATCAGAAAGACCGCCGCATCTTTGCCGCCGCGTCCAGCCCGACCTGCCTGTTGCCAGACCGCCATCTGGCTGCCGGGATAGCCCGCAATAATCACCGCGTCCAGTCCGCCAATATCAATGCCCAGTTCTAGCGCATTGGTCGAGAAAACGCCCTCGATTTCGCCTTCTTTCAGCCCGCGCTCAATCGCCTGGCGCTCTTCGGGTCGTAGCCCGGCCCGGTAAACCACAATCCGTTGCATCTGTCTGGTGCTGGATTGTTCGCGGCACATACGGTACATGTTCTCGGCGTAGCGCCGCAACCGGGCGAAGCAGAGCGTACTGTAGCCGAAGCCTGTCAATTGCTTGAACAAATCAACCGTCTCTTCCAGATAGCTGCGATTGGTCGGTTCGCCCTTGCCATCTTGAAAAGTCGGTGGTCGCCAGATAACAAACTGGCGCTCGTTCTTTTGCGCTCCGTCTTCAGTAATCGTCTTAAATTCACTCAGCCCGGTCAGGTTTTGCACCAGTTCAAGTGGATTGCCGATAGTCGCCGAGCAGCAGATAAATTGTGGGTTCGCCCCGTAGCGCGCACACACTCGCCGCAAGCGCCGCAGCAAATGGGCCAGGTGCGAACCAAACACGCCCCGGTAGGTATGCACCTCGTCAATCACGATAAAGCGCAAATTCCGTAAAAACGTTCCCCAGCTACGATGCCAGCCCGTCAGCGAAAGATGCACCAGTTCCGGGTTGGTCAACAAAATATTCGGCCTTGACCGCCGCACCAATCGTTTATCATCGTCGCTCATCGCGCCGTTATATTTGAAAGCCCGAATAGTCGCCCCGTCCTCGCCCAAATCTTCGAGCAATTTGGTCAGGGTCGCCAGTTGGTCATTCATCAAAGCGTTGGTGGGAAAAAGATAAAGCGCGGTGGCCTGTGGTTCGAGCAGCACCTTTTCCAGCACGGGTAAATTAAACGCCAGCGTCTTGCCACTGGCGGTGGCTGTCACCAGCGCCAGGTTCTGCCCGTCCCTCAAAGCATTAATTGCCTCGGCCTGATGCGAGTAAAGCCGGGTAATGCCGCGCTGCTGTAAAGCGGCTTCCAGCACGCCAGGCAAAGGCCGATTCAGTTTGCCAAAAACCGCCTCGCGTGCCGGAAGCCGCTCGATATGCACCAGCGTTTCGTCGTAAGTCCCATCGGCCCGCACCGTCCCGCTACGCCCTTCGTAGGCCAGCTTCAACTCCTCAATTAGTTCGGGCGCGGACAGCCGATTTAACACAATTACCTCGATTTACGATTTACGATTTACGATTTACGATTAACTGTGTAGGTAGAAAGATATTTTACCACACAGACAAAAGATGAGTGATGCGCGTAAGCAAGATTTGCTCATCACTCATCACTCATCACTTCAATCGTAAATCGTAAATCGTAAATCGTAAATCGTAAATCGTAAATCGTAAATCGTAAATCGAGGTAATTGTGTTACTCCATAATCCACTGGTCGGTGGCGCGGCTGTAGCTCAGTAATTCTTCGGGCTTGAAGAAGATTGAGATTTCGCGGGCGGCACTTTCCGGGCCATCCGAGCCATGTATCAGGTTACGCCCGATTTCGACGGCTAAATCACCGCGAATCGTGCCGGGGGTGGCGTTAGCCGGATTGGTCGCGCCGATGGTGTTGCGAGCGGTTTCAATCGCCTTTTTGCCCTCGAATACCATTACTACTACCGGGCTGCTGGTGATATAGCTGACCAATCCCTCAAAGAAGGGCTTGCCCACATGCTCGGCATAGTGCGTTTGGGCCAGTTCGTTCGTCACCTGCATCAGCTTCATGCCGACCAGTTTCAAGCCGCGTCGTTCCAATCTGCCGATAATTTCGCCAACCAAACCACGCTGCACACCGTCCGGCTTCACAATAATCAAAGTTCGTTCCAAAATTCATCTCTCCTTAATTAAGTCAAAAAACAGCCCAAAGGCGGATAGCCCCCTTTGGGCGCAAAAAATCAGCTATAGAATAATACTTTTTTTAGAGAAGCGCAACCGTCCGAAAAATTTATGGGTAAGCGTCAATTTTTGGCAAAACCCGACCATAAATGGTTGACTCTTACCCACAATGCAGATTTGGGTTCAAATACCCGGACATGAATGTCCGGCTAAGAAATAAACCAGACTTTTTTAGCCCGGACATTCATGTCCGGGTTCAGATGTGGGTAAGAGTCAGCCATTTATGGTCGAGTCTTCTTTGGCCCTGGCGCAAAAACCTGACGCACACTCAAAATCAATGGACTTCGGCTATAACCCAAATTCCCGGTCGGCGGCTTTGGCGGCGCGGCTCATTGCCAGGCGCACTTCGCCGACGCGCACACCCTTCTCGCAAATTACTACCAGCACCAGTTCTCCGGCCTCGCGTACCAATAGCGTGCCTTCCTTCGCCCCGATAATCGAGTCGTCCAAACGTCCAATCCCCAATCGCTCGGTTGTGCGGGCAATATTGTCGAAAGTATTCGCTGCCATCGCCCCCAGCACATCGGCATCTTCCTCATCAATCATCAGGCTCTGTACTACCAGCCCATCTTTACTGACCAACAAGCCACCGACCACGCCATCAATTTTTACTAACTCATCAAAAATTCTTCTCGACATTTTTGCTCCCTTTATGCGCCCGCCTCTGCACGGGCGCACCTGCACACAACGTAATCCGCTCGATACCGATTATTTTTTTATTACCTCTTTGCTGCCGGCCCAAGCGCCTTATTGTATTCACTCAGCGCCCAGTGATATTGTCCCTGCTTCATGTAAGCATCGCCCAGAACCCGGTGAAATCGGGTATTAGTATCTTCCGATGCAGTAATTTTCTCCAGGCGTGCCACAATACCCTTGAGCGTTTCAGCATCGGCGACCTTAATCGCAGTGTTGTAGTGAGTAATTGCCTCACTATACTTGCTCTGTTCATAGTAGCTGTTGCCCAGGTGCAGATTGGCCTCCAAATCTCTCGGATTCTGCTTTACCCGGTTCTGATAACTCGCCAAATCGTTTGCGCTGCCGTTAGTGGCTACTGCTGGCTGTCGTACCGACTCAACTCGCGGCTGCGTTTCCTCTACCCGGAAAGGCGGTGGCGGTGGTGGTGGCGGCGCAGCGCGTTCTATATCAAAATCGGGCAGATTTGGTCTGCTTTCTTGCGTTCCACGTACCGGCGGCGGCGGCGGTGGCGTTTGGATAGCCCACGCGTCGCTTATCGGCTGTTTCGTCGGTGGTGGTGGTGGCGGCGGTGGTACACTCGCCAGTTCGCCTAAATCAAAATTAAACGAATGCTCTACCGGCGGCGGTGGCGGCGTAGTAGCGCTGAAATCGAAATCCGGCAACGGCATTCGCTCAGGCTTCTTTCCAACCTCGTTCCGTTCCATTTCAAAGCTGAACGGCTGCGCTGCTGGCGGTGCAGCATCCAGGTCAAAATCGAAGGCGGCTGGTGCAGGACTGGCTGTTTCCGCCTCTGCCGTATCTAACTCAAAGTTAAACCCTGCTGGTTCAGGCGTACTGGTCTCCGCTATGTGTTCCGCTCCTCCGAAATCAAAATCGAAAGCTGGTTCGGGATGAGCGGGCGGGGCAGCTTGCGCCTGTTCTTGCTCCGTCGGCCTGAACGTTTCTAAATCAAAGCTGAACGGCTCGACTAGCGACGGTTCGGGTTTAGCACTGGCACTTTCCTCAAGCTCGAAATTAAATGGCGCTGCTTGTGCTTCTTCAAGTTCAAAACTGAAAGGTTTAGCGACTTCCTGCTCTTCAAGTTCAAAACTGAATGGCCTGGCTTCGGCTTCTTCCAACTCGAAATTAAAGGGCGTGGTTTCCGGCTTGGTTGACTGGAAATCGAAACTAAATGGTTCATCGGCTTCGGCTTCCGGACCAGTAGCTCCCAGATTGGTCGGGTCAAAACTAAACGGCTCTTCGGCTGCCGTTGCTTGCGACCCAACTGGTGCAGTCGGGTCAAAATCAAAGCTGAACGGCTCAATAGATGGCGGCGTGCCTGGGGCTTGTACTGCGCCCACTTCGCCTAACCCAACCTGTCGTTCGATTTCATCCAGTGGCACATAATCGTCGAAGCGGTCAGCCTCTGTCGGCCCAAAATCTACTGGCAACTCGGCATCTTGCGAGGCTGGAGCTTGCTGCTTGCGTCTTTCCGCCAGCTTTTCAAACAGCGATTTGCCTTTGGCTGTACCTGCTTCTTCTTCTTCTTCTTGCTCCCGGCGCTTGCGGTCTTTCAACCAGCCAAATTTCTGGAGTGGTTTTTCCTGGCCCGGTTCAGCATCAAATTCTGGTTCGCTCAAAGGCTTGCGCGGTTTGGGCTGCGGATAGAACGGCTGGTCGGGCAAATTATCTACATCCGCCCGGAACGAGGTCGGCTCATTCAAACCCGGAATATCCATCCCAACTGAAAATGGCTCTATATCATCGTCCGACAAATCAGTCTGGAATATACTGTTCTCCTGCCCGGCCCGCGCATTGCTGGCTGGCGGTGGCGATGCAGGTGCCTCCGAGCCAAAATCGTCAAAGTTAAATGGCTTTAATGAGCCTGGCCCGGCCTGTACAAAACCTTCTCCGCCCAACTGGGGCATTGGCGGCATGACTGGTTCAGACGGCCTTTGCCGGGCGCTCGGCGGCGGTGTAGCGGGGCTTTCGCCGAACGGATTAAACGGCGCAATATCATCCAAATCATCACCCAACCCAAACGGCGACGGCCCACCTGATTGAGGCTGGAACTGTGGCATAGACGGTTGCTGTCGCTGGGCTGGTGGCGGCGCGGGCGGTTGCTGACGGGGCGGTTGCTGGCCCGGTGGCGGCAACGGCGCTCCGGCGGCATCTTCCAGGCTAAACGGCTGCAAATCATCAAAATCGCCGCCCCCAAATGGTGCGCTCGGCGGCTGGAACGATTGTGGCTTCGCCTGCGGTTGCTGCGGCGGGAATTGCGGCGCAGGCGGTTGCTGTCGTTGGGTCGGCGGCGGGGGTGTTGGCGCAGTAGGCGCTTCCCCAAAATCAAGTGGATTGAACGGTGAAATATCGTCCAAATCATTGCCTAAACCAAATGGCGACGACCCAGCTGGAGGCGCAGGCGGCTGGAACGATTGCGGCTGTGGGCGTGGCTGTGGCTGTGGGGCAGGTCTTTGTGACGGCGGTGGTAGTGGCCTTCCCGCCGCATCATCCATACTAAATGGCGCAAGATCACCAAAATCATCATCCAGGCTAAAGGGCGAAGGTGCAGACCCTGCCGAAGGCGCGGGCGGCTGGAACGATTGCGGTTGGGACTGCGGGCGCGGTTGCGGCACATTTGGAAGCGATGGCGGTTGTAGCGACGGCCCGCCAAAACCATCTTCCCCGTCCAGGCTGAACGGCCTCAAATCATCCAGCCCCAAATCATCCATTCCTGGCATACCGCCAGCTTGATTGCTTTGTCCCGGCGCACTACCAGCATCAAACCAACCGGGCAGCGAACCACCGCCAGAACTCGGACGCGCCCCGCCCATATCCTGTGCATCAGCACCCGGCATATTGATTTGGGGCTGGCGATTATTGGCCGGATTCAACCAATCGGGGAAATCGCCTGGTCGGGCTGGTTCAGGGTCACGTGGCCTGATACGAGCCGGGCCAGTAGTCATATCGCTCCCAATCGGTGGGTTGGCTGGCCGCCTGTTCTGCACGACTTCATCTTCATCTAAAGCAAAATCCTTTAGATAATCGGGCAGTTCTTCCTTCTCCCAATCAAAAACATTATCGTCATCCTGGCTGCCTTTTCTGATTGGCATCGGTTCATTCTCCTTGTCACTGCGTTCGACTCCAGGCCCGGTATTAGCTTCTTCCTGGTCGAAGGGTGCGATTGCTGCTTCTGTCCTCATTGCTTCAGCAGGGTCTTGTGCATCTGCTAGTGTGGTTGCCTGGTTCGGTTCCTCTCCCACTACCCCTGTGGTTAGCTTATCTTCACTTTGGCTCGTTCGGGCGACTGCTTCTGGAAGCGGCCCTCTCTCATCACGACGGTGGAACGCATGGGCTTCCAACCTTTGAGCCTCTGCCACTTCCCTCTCAAAAATCGCTGGCGAACTCATAATCGCCGGTTCAAGTACTGTTGCTTCCTCTGAATTTATTTTGGTTTGGGCTTCTTTATCTTCAACTGGCTCGGCTTCACTTTCTAACAGGTAGTTTACATAACTATTGTCGTCTTGTTCTTCCAACCGTCGCCCGGTCTGGTCATCTTCTGCCCTGACTTCGGTTGCTCCTTCGTCTTTTTCGCCTTCGTTCTCGTCCTTCTTGTGACCGAAAAGTTTACTCAGCCCAATCGCTTCGGCTACCTCACCGGCCAGGGCTGCTACCTTTTCTAATCCAGTGGCAATCATGCCATGTTTTTCCGTCTCGTCCTCGCCTGCTACATCCTTAGCGGTAGCCTCTTCAGCTTTATTCTCAACTTGCGGTTCAGCTTCGCCTTCAACTTCAAACGACGAGAGTTTAGCTATCGCCCCTTCATCCGGCTCAGTTTCGGCTTCGCTCTCAGCTTCAAATGAGAAGGGTTTGGCTACCGCGCCATGCTCTGATTCAGTTTGGGCTTCGCTTTCGGCCTCAAACGAGAATGGTTTAGCCGTTGCTCCTTCCCCTGCTTCAGTTCGAGTTTTGCTCTCTATATCAAACGAGAACGGTTTAACAATTGCGCCCTCATCTAGTTGCGCTTCACTCTCAGCCTCAAAGGAAAAAGGTTTAGTTTCGCGTTCTTCTTCAAACGAGAACGGTTTGCCTACTACTTCGTCAGTTTCTTGTTCGTCCTCAAGCGAGAACGGTTTGCTTACCCCTCCCTCGGTTTCTTCCTCAAAGTTAAATTGCAAGGGCTGACCCGTTGCCTCTTCTTTATCAAAATCGAGCGAGAAAGGTAGCGGTTCCAGTTCTTGCGGCTCTTTCCTGGCCTCAAACGAGAATGGTCGGCTGCTTACTTCTTCTTCCTCGAAATAGCGCGATAAATAAGATTTCTCTCCCTCCTGGAGCGCTTCTAAATCCAGGCTATTGGCGGAAGACAATCCTTCTGCATCCTGTCCAATTTTTTCCAGTCCCAAACTTTCCATGTCAAACGAGAAAGGCTGGCTGATTTCTTCTGGGGTCTGTTCTTCGGCTTCAGCCCCGAAAGAAAATGGTTGGTCGGTCTGCGGCTTAAAGTCGGTTTCAAACGAGAAAGGCTGGACTACCGCACCGCCAACCGCCTCTTCATAATCAAACGAAAACGGTTTGTCCGCTTGTTTGTCTACGCCTGATTCTTCTTCTAGCTCAAAGACAAAAGGCTGGCTTATTTCTTCGTAAGCATTGGCCGGAATGTCATCAAAAGCAAACGGTTTCTCGTCAGGTTCAAACGTATTTGGTTGAGTTACTTTTGCTGCTTCCTGACCAACATCAAATGAGAAGGAATTGCTAATGGCTTCGTCGTTCTCAAATTCATTTTGCAGTTCTAGCAAGAACGGTTGTCCTGCCTCAGTCTCTTCTGTACCACTCTCGAACGAGAATGGCTTAACCGTCACGCCTTCGTTAGCCCCAAACCGAACCGCTTCTTCGTCAGATACAACCTCTTCTTCCGTTCCAAAATCCTTTGGCGGCATTGTAGGGGCAAATAAATCTACTTCAAACGGACTATCGGTATCAAAGAAATCGTTTAATTCCCCGGTTACGCCCGGCCCATCGCCCCAGCCATAATTTGAACTTGGTTGAGCCTGTTCTGCACTTACACTCGGTTGGTCTTTAGGAGTAGAAATAGTTTCGGATTGGTGAGTTTCTGGCTCTGCTGGTGTACCTAAATCGAAATCGGCAATATTAAACGGTGGCGGTGGCGCTTCGGTTTTATCAGCCCCCAACATTTTGTCGGGTCGAATTGCCGAGCCTTCCGTCCGGCCAAATTCAAATAACTCGTAATTTATTTCGGCACTATTCTGCTCTGGACTAATTGCATTTAAATTAAATGGCTCTGGCTCGTCGTCAAAATCAAACTTGAAGCCTGGTGCTTGTTCCGGGGCAGTAGCGCTTTCCAGGCTGAACGGCTCTGGTTCTTCGTCGAGTTCAAAGGCAAATGGTTTTGCCACCACTTCGTTTGAGGCAGTTTCGAGGTTAAACGGTTCAACTTCCTCGCCAAAATCTTGCGATTTAAAGCCCCGATTAGTTATATCATCATTAAACTTGGCTGGATAAAGGGTTGAGTCAGACTCAATGGAAAAAGGCGCGGCTATTTCGTCAAAAAAATCATCAAACGAATCAGCTTTGCCCGACTGCGGTTTATCTTCGGCCTTCGGAGCGGCACTAGAAGTCAGATTAACTTCCGGCGGTTTCTCCTCAAATCCTTCAAACAGGTCGCCAAAAGCTTCATCGCCCTGGCTCTGCCGCAATTGCTCCAGATCTGCCTGGGCATCTTCCTTTTCTTCGGCTGGCTCTTGTGCTGTTTCAGTCGGTGGCGTTGCCGTCGCGCTTGTATTGCCCGCCTGCTGCTCGGTTTCCGCCAGTAGCTTCGCTATCCAATCTTCTTCCTGGGTTACATCTGGGCCGCTATTTCTTGCCTCTGCTCTGGCTCCCTGTTCCTCCCCCTTCAACCCCAAGCGGCGGTCAGTTTCGGCATCCGAGGTAATCCAGACTGGCAAAAGCGGTTCGTCCTGATTTTCCTGCTCCATCGTTTCCGGGTCAAAGGCTGGTAGCGCTGCTACGCCCAGCATCGAGATATAACTCATGGCGTTGTCGGCGACCAACGCATTTTCAAACAAACGTTCCGCCACTAAATTTAAAGGGTCGAGCGCATGGGCTTTTTCCAGATATTCCGCCGCCCTGTCCTGATTGCGGCGCACCCCATAAATATGCCACAGAATTAAATTGGCCTTGATTAAATAAGGATGGCTCTCCAACAATTCGTGGGCCAGCTTTTCGGCCCGCCCATAATCGCGGTTACGCCAATATGCCTCCATCAACCAGACCTGTATATCCAGCCGTTCGGGGGTTTCCTGCAAAATATTGTTGTATTCGTCAATCGCCTGATTATAGAAACCATCGCGCAAGCGGTAATTGGCTAATCCGGCTTTGGTCAACCGCACTTTTGCCCGACTGCTGCCGAAGCGCTCCTTGTAGAGCCGGAGTAACTCCGTCCGCAGTTGCTCTATATTGGGGTCGAGTTCAATCGCCCGTTCGTAATAGAGAATCGCTTCGTCTACGTTGCCGCGCTCGTAAGCGATAAATCCTCGGTCAACGTAGCCCAGCACATCGTGGGGGTCTGCCGCCAGGACATACACAAAAAGCTGGTCGGCCTCATCCAGCAACTTCTTTTCGGTATAAGCTTCACCCAACACGCGGGTTACTTCGAGCGCACGCGGATAATACTTGAAGATATAGCGGCACAACACAATAACATAATCGGGGTTGCCCCCTTCCAGTACTTCTTTGGCCTGGTTAATTACATCCTCAAGCTTTACACGATTTATAGCCATGGCTTACCTGTTGTCTAAAGTAGTCCCGTCGGTCTTTTCAACCGCTAAATATTCGCCGTCCTGCAATAGAGGAAAAGAGGTATATTATTTACATAATACACATATCAGCCTGATTATAAATCAAACTGTTCAGAATGGCAATACTTTTGGCGCGATATTCACTTAATTTAAAAAGTAATTTAAAAAGGAAATAATCTGGCAGGCTCGGCTTCGCCCGTATCAGCTTGCTCTACCGCCGTGCTGCCATTAATTAGCGCACCTGCGTGCTTGAGCAGCAGTTCTTGCCGTTGGGTTGGCACATTTTTGGTCTGCAAATATTTTTCCAGCAACTGCATCGGGCTTAATTCCTCAACGCTCATGCCTGCCAACCGCGTCCGGCGCGCCCGCTCAATTTCATTGGTAATTGCCGCAATGTAATAAACTTCAAATTCGGTTTCAAGTGCCTGACGCAATTCGCGTTCGCGCACCGCCGCTTCTTGGTCGGGCCGCAACTTTAGCTTAACCCGTACTACCGCGTTTTTCAGGCCGCGCCCGTTCCCGATACGGCTACTCTCCTGGCGCAGACGCTGCAAGGCTATTTCGGTAGCATTGCCTTCGGTCACATCTTCCAGGTTTAGCTCGACTGTTTTAAAACGCCGCGCTTCGTCGTCTGGCTGAAATTTCCAGTTGGTCTGGCGCGTCAGTCGTCCGCCGCCGGGGTCGTCTATTTCTATCAGTACAAAGCCCTTGTCTTCTTTTTCCTCGCCAAAATCTATGCGCTCGATGCTACCCGCGTAAACTATCGGCGTATCGCCCGCCACAAAATCCTGGTGCTTGTGCAAATGTCCCAACGCCACGTAATCAAATTTATCCGCCGATAGCAAGCTTTTGGGAATAACCAAATCCTGCCCCAGCATAATCGAGCGTTCGCTGCCGTAAGTTGCATCGGCCAACGAAGCATGTACCGCCAGCACCGCCGGGATTTTGGGGTCAAGCTTTTTGATTTGGGCTTGCAACAAATTCTCGATTTTTTCGAGCATCAGCAAATCTAGTTCGTTCAGCGTCCTGCTGCGGTATTCCTCCCGCGATATTAAATTTGAGCGGGTCAGCCAGGGCAAAGCCACGATTTGCAACGGCCCGGATTTAGTCTGTATCAGTACCGTTTCAATTTTGCGCGCTACGTGGACTTTCGGCACGCTCAGTGTCTCGAAAATTTCAATCGAATGCGCCCGCGTCGCCATATTGGGCAAATCGTGGTTGCCGGTCAACAAAAATACTGGCACGCCTTCTTTTGCCGCCCGCGCCACCCGCCGGGCAAATTCGCGCTGTACCGTCGGATTGGGGTCGCGGCTTTTATAAGCATCGCCCGTGAACAGCACCGCGTCCACCCCGGCTTCTAAAGCGCGGTCTATTGCCCTATCGAACGCCGCCATAAAATCGAGCAAGCGCGTCGGCAGTCCCGTTTGGGCATCTAACCTGGAATAATTTTCAATTCCGAAGTGTATGTCGCTCACATGTAATAGTCGCATAGCCCGTTTAGTTTAGCACTCGCTTATTCCCATGTCAACAAATGTTCGGATTTTGGGTGAGCGTCAATTTTTCTTGAATTTATAGCCAATATGTTCTATAATTTACTCAGTCTCAAGGCAATTTATAACTTGAAAGAAATTTTAGCCTGTAAAACCGATTGGGTTTGGTGATGTTTTTGAGGGAAGATTAAGGATGCTCAAGTTCGCGGATTTTTGTGCTGGTGCTGGCGGATTTCGGCTCGGTTTAGAAAAACTCGGCTGGCAATGTGTTTATTCTTGCGAATTAGACCAGAGTTGTGAGAAAACCTATGCTCTTAATTTCCGAACTGAATTTGATGCTAAAGATATTTTTAGCGTAAAACCAAATATGTTGCCCTACTTTGATGTTTTATGCGCTGGCTTCCCGTGCCAGCCCTTTTCAATCGCTGGCAAACGACTGGGCTTTGAAGACGCGCGTGGTACAGTTCTCTTTCAGCTTTTAAATATAATCTCCGCTCAGAAGCCGTCTATAGTAATTTTAGAAAACGTTGCCAATTTTGTTTCTCATGATAGCGCCTCGCCCTTTATGTTTCTTCTCAGGCAATTTAATCAACTTGATTACGATGTTCATCACGAAATTTTAGACAGTGCTTATTTTGGTGTCCCGCAACATCGCAAGCGTGTATATATTGTGGCCTTCCGAAAGAGCTACAGTAGCTTGTTCTTTTCTTTTACTAAAAAGCGAACCAGTTTAACGCCATATCGAAATTTTATCGCTTACGGTGATTTTAGTATTCCCATCTCTGATAGGTGGGAACAATATATTGACCTTTACACTGGCAGCAAAACCTTAGACCAGCTTGATTTTGCTGTCCCAAAAACCAGGAAAGCTTTAGAAAGAAGTAACGCGGGTGTTAACCTTAAAGATTGCGTCCTTCAAATGCGCTCAAGCGGCATTAGAGCCTGTTCCATTGACGCTCCCCTACCTACCTTTGCCGTTAGTCATAGCGGTGGCGGCGCGATGATTCCAGTTTACACGGGCGAACGGCGACATCTTAGCATTACCGAAATAAAACGGATTATGGGTTTCCCCGACAACTTTGCGTTTAATGTTTCAAGAACCCATGTAATCAAACAACTTGCTAATGCTGTTTGCCCGCCTGTAGTTTCATCTATCGGTAGAGATATAGAAGAATTTCTTGAAGCAAGGGTAAATTTAGCTAACCAAATGTTAGTGGAAGCTAGAGCAGTTTAATTCTATCTGAAATATCTTCACCAGTTGGTACTATCACGGTGCTTCGTTCTGGGAACGACAATACGCAATCGGGGCTACAATTTGGCAAGGGGCATATCCGACAAACCTGCCATTTACTTTTGTTGCAGTAGAAGCACAAGATTTGAAAGTTGGTTATATCGCTGCTTCCGCCTTTTTCTATCGGGATGCGATGGTCGAAACGGCGCTTCAATCTATCCCGGCTGAAAGCGTTCAAAGGAATTTCAGTTTCGGATACAACTTTAGCCCCACAAAGATTGCACAATCCCAGCAATCTTTGAGCTATTTCTCCTATTTGGCTAATTGTTAGAGACTTCCGCAAAGCTTTTTTAACCACATCAAAAAGCTTTTCGTGGTCGTCAGGTGCTAAAACATAGCTTTGGCTTCGCTTTCGGCGTTGTCCACTCGGATTTTTAATCCAAACAAAACCTTCTTCGTTCCAAAGTTCACTGAATGGTTTATTGGCATCTCCATAAAAATCTTGTATTAGGCCAGCCGGATACTTACCCTCAAGTATCTTCTTAATTTCAGGGATTTTCAAAGAACCATTTGCCAAATCGCTTTCAGAGCCTTCGCCATATTTTATGAGAATAAGAAGGGCAATTACGGCACGTGCTTTAGTGACCCAGATTGCGCGACCATCAACAAAAACCATTTCAAAGCCAGGGCCACCTTGCCTTTTTCTAATTTCGATAATATCTTCGATTTTTAGCATCTGGTTAACTATATTCCAAATTTGTATTCTTTGTGCCTTTGTGTCTTCGTGCTAAACCGTTCTCCTACTTCCTCCAACCAACTATCTTTAACTGGCGCGTGGCGTTCGGATTAGCCAAAATCTGCAAACCGCTCCCATCAATTCGCGCTACCTGAAGACCCTTTGCAACCTCTGTCCCATTCTCAACACTGAGCGCCAGCCATGCCACGTCCGGCGACCACACGGGGCAACCACTGGTTTTGACTGTTCCTGACGCTTGTTGGTCATTCGCCCGTACTGCCGCAATTTCCTTGCCATTCCCGGTTGCCACTGCCGACCCGTCCGGCGACCACTCGACGCAGCTATTATTTTCGCCTGGAACTTGACCACTTTTGCCCTGCCCATCCACCAAAATCAGGCGCTGTTTGCCTTTGTCACTATCTGGCGTAAAGCCTATCAGTAGGCGGTCACTTTTGGGCGACCAGAGCATTTTGCTGATGCGCCCTTCTTCTCGTGCCGTGTTGTACCACCAGACTTTAACTTTGCCGCCCGTCGTCGCTACCGTTGCCACAAAATTTCGACTATCCTGAAAACTCAGCGTCCGTCCGTCCGGCGACCAGCTTACTGCGCTAAACAAAGTTGGTCTCAACTCAAACATCTGTCCATCGGTGGGGTTGCGATAATCTGGCAATTGCTCTACATCCAGCACCTGTCGGCTTTGTTTGCCATCCGCGCTCACTAAACTAATCGCGTTGTTCTGTACCGGGCCGTCTGGCTTTACGTCGCGTCCCTGGGTCAGAAAAGCAATATTACGCCCATCTGGTGAGAACGAAGGACTAAATCCTTTGGCTACTACTGCCAGACCGGGTTTTGCCGGGTCAGTCAAATCTGCTACCCAGATTTCGCCTTTGGTCTCCCGGCCTTGCTCCCCTATCGGCATCCGCTCGAAAGCCATATATTTGCCACTTGTTGCCCAGCTTATTATGCCAATGCGTTCCGTTGCCGGGTCTACTTCTAGCAGCGCCGTTCGTTTTCCGTCCATTTCTACCAGACTTAGCTTGCGGCTACCCTCGTTTAGCAAAAAGCGACTGCCGTCCGGCGACCACACCACGTTCAGCTTATCCGAAACATCTGCGCCCAGGTCGGCTACTTCTTTATTCCCGCTCCCATCAGCTTTCACCAGCACCAGTCGCCCGTCCTGTACTATCGCTATCGTTCCCGTTGGCACGGCACTCGAAGTTGTTGTCGCTATTGCGCCTATCCCCGAACTTACCGATGTTGTCGCCGTAGCCGCTACCCCTATCGCGGCACTTCCACTTCCTCCGCCTGACGCAAAAGTCACGGGTGCAGTTGTAACCCTTGCGACTGGTGTAACCGCCTTTGGGGTAGGCTTACCCGATTGCGTCGGCGTTCCAGAAACCGTAGCCGAAGATGGCGCACTCTCGCCCCC
>JBBQXW010000091.1:0-22602 GCA_038209275.1 Chloroflexia bacterium
CGTGAAAGGCAAACCCAACATTCCCAAAAACCAGACCACAAACGCGCCGCCCAGCAGCCCAAAAACCTTACTAAACGCATAGCCCCGGTCAGGCAGGAACGAAAAGAAGGCGAAGGTAGCGGGCAAGGCCAGTACCCCAATAAATTCTATAATTAACAACCAGACGATAGATTGAAGCATTACTTACCCTTATAAGTCTTCAAGATTTATTCCTAACAATTACTTAGCGTTTTCCTATAAGCGCCTGAGCTTTTTGCAGGGCGCGTTTGGCCCAGAAACTTTCGCGGTCAGTAGCGACATTAGCGGTTTGCTGGTACGCCTGGACTGCCTCGTCGGTACGCTTGAGCGCTTCGTAACATTCGCCCAGATGATAATAAGCTTCTTCAAAGCGCGGATTGAGTTGAACCGCTTTCTTGAAGGCGGCAACCGCATCATCGTAACGGGCTTCGCCCAGTAAGCCGATACCGTATTTATTGAAGCCTGCCGGAACGGTAGGCGCAAACAGGGTCGGCTGTTTCCAGGCATCTAGCGCCTTGTCTTTGTCGCCCTGGGCGAAATAAATATCGCCCAGCACATGATATGGGTTAACCTGGTTGGGCTGCAATTCCGTTACCATCCGCATCTGTTCCACCGCTTTTTCGTAATCTTTGCGGATGAAATAATATTGGCTCAAATCGTAACGAGCCTGGGCATCGCTGGGATTACGGTTGACCGCCGCCAACAATCGGTTCAGTTTAGGGTCGTTACTGGAAGTGGAAGGGTTGTTGGTTGAAACCGAATTGGGGTCGCCTTCAACTACCCCGGCCTCGCCTTTGGGCGTAAGTTTGTAGACTGTCACACCCGGATTCTGATAGGCCACCTGAAGCAAACCGAGTTGCACCATCTTGTTAAATTTGTCAAAGCCTTCTTCTGACATCAACGGCTCATAATTGCCTTCCGGGTTGGCATTATACATTTCGGAAGTGAGGCAAGTTGAGTCCGGGCCATTGACGTAAGCGGCTGTACCTCTGGTCGAACCATCCCGCTCGATAGTACCGAGGTGGACATAGGTAACATGATAGAAATTTAAAATCTGGAGCGCATGGGTAATATCGGGCGTGTTGTACAATTCGCGGACGCAGCCCACTAATGCGCCTTCTTCGCCCCGCGCAAATACCAGTGGCGCATAGCGCTGCTGGGTCTCGTGATGGTCCCAGCCCAACACCACGGGCAAACCTGTGTTAATCGCGATCCAGCTACCGTTGCCCCGGTAGGGCCAGATACTGGCTTGCAACACGACGGGCGTGCCGGTGATTTTGTCGTAAAATTCGTGCAGCGATTGGGCTTCGTACTTCATATCGAAGGATTTGCCCGGCTCCATATTGGGCATTCCGGCGACCCAGTGCAGATTATCGAAGTAAGCCCGTCCGTCCAGGGTTGGCCCAAGTGGAGGAGTCGAACTGCGCTCGGCCCATTTGCCGGGAGCGGCCAGCACGGGATAGACTGCTACCGCCGCCAGTAAAAACGCCGCGAAGCCCACCCAGATAAAGCGCCCGACTCTGACCGGGTTAGGTCGGTCTACTCGTTGCAAATAGCGGTTGACCGAGGGCGAGACCCAGCGCGTCCACAAAACATAGGCGGCAAACGCTGCGCCTAGCGAAAGCATTGTCCAGACCTGATAATAAAACTTGAACATGGTGTTCATGCGGTGCAGCGCATCGCTGCCGCTCAAATCATCTACCAGATAGAACGCTTCAACCCCGGCAACTACCGCCAGGCTGGTCATAATCAAGAGGTGCAAAAAGAGATTTTGTGGTTGGCGGGCAATCGCGGCCTGAGCCGGGTCGGGGTCAAAGCTACGGATTAGCAGCAAAATTAAGGCTGCCAGCGCTATCAATACGCCCAGCACAAAGACCAACTGTTCAGGCGCTACCAAACCGACCATTACAAAAGCCACTATGCCCGCGCAAAGTATTACAACCCAGGGCAAGGCAAACAGATTCAGGCCGGAACGTGGACGTGGCACTGGTTGTGGCGCGCTACCACCATTGCCCAATCCATCGTTGTAGCCGCCGTCCGCGCCTGTTCCACTCATGGAGTTGGAATAGGAGAAGGCCAGTTCCGCCCGACCTAGCCGCAACTTGAAGCCGGGGCGCGGCTGTAGCGTCGGGGTGCGTGTAGGCGCGAGTTCCTCATCTTCGTCTAACCCGTCCAAATCGTCCAGTTCATCTTCTTCGTCAATATAACGCGGGGCTGGACTGGGACGCGGCGGCAAAGCGGCCTTTGGGCCACGCTTGGGCCTGAGCCAGCCCGCGTAATTCCAGACCAGATAAGTAGTCAGGAAGAACAAGGGCATGATAAAGATGACCAGCCAGTAGAGCAGGGGCGAACGGGTGCGAGTGGTGGCAATTTCACCATAGAGCGCTTGATAGTGGCTAAAGAAATTCCAGTAAAGGGCATAGCCCAGCACCAGTATTGCGCCCATAACCACGCCCGACATGACCAAATCGAGCAGATGACTGAGCGGCATAAAGCGGGGGCGCAATTTTTCGGCTTCGGCTTCGGTAGCGACAGGTTGAGGCGGACGACGGAACAGTCCCAGGAAGAAAGCGACTGTCAGCAGCCCGAAATAGGTCGGCAAATCCCAGATATTGGTTGCCGCCAAAAAGCCGATTAGTATTGCCAATAAAACTGGCATCATAAAAGTGCCGTCGAAAAGGCGCGACAGGCGCAAAGCGGCCCGCCTTAGCACATTGCGGCCTGTTTCGTCGTAGCCGCTCCAATCCGCCGAAATCAAATTGAGAGCCAGCGAAAGGGCCACCAGAGTATAGGGCAGATTAATCAGGTGAGCGTGCAAATCGCCGTACAGGAAGCTGAAATACGGAAATTCGCTGATATTGGTGCCGCCGATAATGCGAGTACTGCGGAAATAATCGAACTTGATTGATACTTCTGCGCCGCCCGGTTCAGCCGTATAAATCTTCAGGCTATTGGCTAAATCTACCAGAGGCTTGAAGCGCTGCAAAACCTGGACGAAGCCATCAAAATTACCCACTACCGCAAAGGTAACTACCCCAAACAGCCCCGCCATAACTGGCCCACGAATCCGGCGCTGGGTTTGTTCCCCGGTTTCGCGACCCCGGCGATGGCGATATTTGGTGGCGAGGTTGTAGCACAGGCTAAAGCCGCCGCCGCAGACAAAGCCATAGAGCAAGGGTAGAGCCAGATTAAAAGCAATCCCCGAATCAATCCCAGTCAGCTTAATCCAGGTCGCCACCATGTATTGACCGTAGTAGTAATAGTTAATATAGCCGTCCGAAAACCAGGGGTCGAAGGGCGGGAAGTAGGGGCTACGAAGAATGGCGTTAAGTTGGGCAAATTCCATCGGTTTCTCGCCACCGTAGAAAGGATGCCACAAATCGGGGTTGCCCAATCGGATTAATACCCAAACAGCGAAGGCTACCGCAAAGACCAGTTCTTCTATCAAAATCAGCCGCCGATGGTCTTTTATCCAGGCCCACATTTCGGTGTGGTGTCGCCACCATAGCCATGTTGCTCCCGCCAGTACCAGCGCCAGCGCAACATAGGCCGTGCTGACGGTGTTCATAACCTGTTTAGTCCAGACCAACAGCCAGATTACCAGCGCCACCAACATTCCGCCCACCGGCTTTGCCAGAATATAGCCCCGGTCGGGCAGACGGCGGCAAACCCGCAAAATAATCGGTAGGCCCGCTATTCCCAGCACCTGGGCCAGCACAAACCAGATAATTACCGCCAGCCATTGCTGCTCGTTGGCAAAGGTGAACCAGCCGTTATCGTCCACTACGGGCAGACGGTCAACTGGCTGATCCAGCAACAGGCTTTTGGCATTGTTTATTTTTTTGCCGTCTTTTCGGTCATAATAGCGCACCTGTCCGGCGGTGGCAGATTCCAAATTGCCCTGACCCTGCCGCACATTCTGCTCTGGCAAATCGGCGGGGCTGGCGTAGCGTTTGGGAATCCAGGCGGCTTTGGCGGCATTGGCAAACAGCCCATGATACTGGTCGTCGCTGAACTGCTCGGTCTTCTTGAAAATCATTACTTTGGGGTGGTCATAAACCGTAAAACTTTCGTCCGCTCCATCGTCCTTGATTTCCGTGCCAATTAAAGGCAACCTCGGATAGTCGGTAAAGGTAGCGACCTGCTTGTAGCCAAGTTTCTCGCCAAAAAGCAATTCGTAATAGCGAATTTGAATCGGGTAGCGCCAGGGCAATTTCGACATGGTGGCATACAGCCGATTGCTGGAAATAACGATATAGTCAGCTTGTTTGAACTGCTCAATAAAATAATCTATCTTGGTGTCGCTGGGTGCGTCGCCATAAATATCAAGTGGAACATTGCGCCAGTTCTTCAGCCCAAAATTGAGACCGCCCACGCCACGCGGCATCCCCTCGTCCCAGATTTCGGTGGTGTAACTCGCCCCGTTCGGCATATTCTGGTACATCCAGCGACTAGCCTGGTTCATAGTATGTTCCTGGCTGTAAATCTGGCTGAACGAAAGCGCCCACACCGCCGCCCAACCCAACGCCACCAGCGCCAGACCACCAAGCAGGAAGGAACGAGGACGGAGAAAAGGATTTACGATTTGCGATTTACGATTTACGATTGGGGTCGCGCCCGATTGTTCCTCTTCTTCAATTTCCGCCCTTGCCATTGTAGGAGGGGGCTGCGCCCTGGATTGTTCCTCATCCACCATCCCAGGTACTGTAGGAGAGGGCTGCGCCCTCGATTGTTCCTCATCCACCACTGCCTGATTTGTAGGAAAGAATTGTGAACTAACCACTGACGACTGACGACTGACAACTGACGACTGACGACTGGAAACTAATAACTGACGATTACTTGCCTTTTCGATAATTAAACGAGCGGCTAATATCACCAGGAAGGGCAACAACGGCAACAAATAGCGGTTGAATTTAACTTCGGCGGTAAAGGTAACAGCGATATAGGGCAGAATCCAGCTAAACAGCAAAATTTCGGCTTTGTAGCGCCGCCCCACTAATCGCCGTAGCCCAAAGATTAGCCCTGCCAACACCAGTAAACCCAAAGGCCAGCCCAGCCCCCATTGCACCAGATTGCTGGTCTGATAGAGGAACGGCACAGTGCCGACGTACTGGCGGGTGTAGGGAATATCTACCACCCCTCGCGACATTCCGGCTTCTTCGATAACCCGGCTGCTCCAACTGGCAAAGTCAATGAAGGCATAAGGCATCGCCACGAACCAGGCTGCCAGCGCCGCCACGCCCATCAGTAGTAAATTAACCAGCGTCCCGCCCAGCAAGCGTCGTCCCAGCGCCCCGGTAGGGTAGCGCTCTCTTTCATTCTGCAAGAGTGTCGTTTGGGGCAATCCGGCGGCTTCGTTGCTAAATTTGGCCGAGCCGTACAGCCCGTAGAGTAACGCCGCCACTACCGCCACTAAAACTATTGGCGCAGCACTAATTTTGCAGGCCAGCGCCAGCCCAACCGCCAGACCAACCCGCACCGCGCTCCAGCGCGTGCCGCTCCGCATATGTCCGATGGCAGCGAAGACCGCCAGCGTAATAAAAAAAGTGAGCGGCACATCGAAGGCTAAATAGTGGGCCAGTTGAATATCCAGCACTGCTACCGCCATAAAAGCCGCCGCCAAGAGACCAATCAATTCACCGCGTCGCTGCCCCAAAATCGGGCCAAAGGCGCGCCGCCCCAGCAAAAAGACCAGCGTTAATGTCCCAAGACTCCACCAGACCGACCAGAAGCGGCCCACCAATATCAGCTTGCCGTAATCGCCCCAATTCTCGCCCGTGACAGTGGACATAACCTGTCCGCCCAGCTTGATTAAATACATGGGCAGCGTGCCATAGGCAAAGAAATGCGGGTTGAGCGGACTATAGGCGGCGTTCCAGAAATTGATCGCTTTTTCGGGCGGACTCTGGTCGGGCGGCACTACGTTAGCAGGCAGCTTGTACGAGCCGTTCGCGCCACCGCCATCCTGGTAAAGTTGGATTTCGGCGGAAGTAGCCGGACGAATATCGCTGCCGTTCGGGATAAAAAAGCCCAGCCCGTTATAAGGGAAGGAGAGCGCCCTGCGCGGGGCATACTGGTCTTTCGGGTCGCCACTGGTGACAACCGTATTCAGGTTGCTGACCGAGGTAATAATGGCTCGTTCGTCGGGGTGGAACCACTGGCCCTGGTCCCAGTCCAGTGCTTGAAAACGAAATGCCCCGCCTACTATTATAATCAGCGCGAACGCGCCCCATACGGCTAAAGCCTGCCGATGCCTGGTTATAAAATGCTTCATCAAGTCTAACGCTTCTCAAATCCCATATGATTAAATCGCCACCAACATTAAGATAGATAAGAATCAAAGATAAGATTACAGAAAATAATTACAAAGTTTCACTGCTCATTTTAACTTACCCGAATCGTGCTGGCAAGTTAAAATTAAGCAAGATTACATAATTCGGCCTTTACTATCTATCAAGACGCTAACTTTCGGAAAAAGTTACTCTTTTTAGGTCAGGTTTTGAAATTTTTTGCAAAAAATTTCAAAACCTGACGATGATGGACGGAAACGAAGCACTCTTTATCTGAGCATAAATTTTTAGGTAAGAACCTATCGCAGTGGGGGCGCAATTCATTGCGCCCAAGTTCAGGGTTTGCCCCTTCAAACCCCTACGGCGATAGGCTCTAAGTGTGAAATTTATAATTCAAAAAAACCTCCTGTACTTAAGTACAGGAGGTTTAAATTATTTGGTGGGCTATTTTAATTTGAAATAGCTGGTTACTTTAATCAGGCCCGGCGATGGGTCGAAGTAAAGGTCTGGCGGCTGCTCGGATTGGGGCGGAACAGGGCATCCAACAGGCTGACGAAACCCCAGACTAGCAAGGCGTAAAGGAACATCGCTACTATCGTAGAAATTTCCAAAATGCTGGTGTTGCTGAGTTTAACATCGCCCAAAATACCGTTGAAGGCAATCACGAACGGGTTAGACAGGTTGTAAATGAAATTCACAATCCCACTGGTGGCATCTGCTCCCAGCAATTTGAAGGCAAGCCGCAGTAGCAGCAGTATTTCCAGCGCTCCTACCAGGAAATAAGCTATCCGGGCCGTTCGATCAAGAATATTCAGACGACGGGTATAGGGGTCGTCCAAAACTTCTTCATGCCGCTCCATCACGTTGCCACGTTCGTCCACATAAGTCTCGTGAAAATTATCTACGCGGGTATCGCCGTAATTGGCGTGAGTGCTACGAGCATCTACTGCCGGGACTGGCTGAACATAAACCGGCGGCGGCGGAGCTGGTGCAGCATAGATTGGCTGTACCGGCGCAGCATAAATTGGCTGTGCTGGTGCCGGGGGTAGTGGTACGCCGTTTTGGTCATATTGAATCACTTCGCGTTCGCGATAGACACGACCATCACGTGGGTCTATTGAATTATCCATTTGGCTAAGTTTCTCCTTTCGCTCTATAGGCCGAGCCTAACAATCCGTTGTTTTTATAGCCTATAATTACTCAGTAATCTATAAGGCATAAAGTGTGCCAACGGTAGTTTTAATTTTTCAAACAGGGCTTTTGTCTAAAAATGGAAAATTATTTATAATTCTCTTTTCAGCTACTTTTTAATTTTAACCAGGTATGCTAGTACAGCCCTTTTCACTTACTTGTAGTTCGGGAGTAGTTTTCCAAAATATTCGGTCAGGTTAAAAATAAAAAGTTTTTAGCCTAGCGTAATGCTGTTCGTAAGGTTGAATGAGCATAATAAAGATAGTTTAACCGATAGGACTATACTATTAAAACCCGCAAAATATTGAGGTTCTAAGTTTAAGAACTTGAATTACTAACCTTGCTAATACGTTTAGAGGAGATTTGTTCACATGCTCATGACTTCGAGTACTCTCGACTACCTTCCCCAACTAAAACTTGAAGATGAAACAAGCCGTCAGTTGAAGCTTTTACGCCTGTTTTGTCGTATCTACTTAGCTATTGCGGTGGTCAGCTTGCCCTTAAGTTTGCTCAGGGCATTTGATAGTAGCAGTAATTGGCTTACGCTGCCTATCTCGATTAGTTCCATCATTTTGACAGTGCTAAGTTATTTTTTGGTTGGCAAGAGTAAACTAACGTTAGGAGCCTGGTTGTTTGTAGGCGGTATTAGCTTCTCGATTGCCTTCAATTATGCCCTGAGTGGGACCAGTACACTCCTGATGATTTATTTTCTACTACCGATTGCGATTGGTTGTATTCTGCTCAGTATGCGCTCAGTCGTAATTCTAAGCGGTAGTTGCATCCTTTTTACTTTAAGCTTGTACTTTGTGCAAAATTTTGCTCAGTGGTATAATCCGGGCGTTACCAACACTACTCAAGTCACAGAAGGATTGTTTATCACACTGGTTTTAATCCCGGCAATGGTAGCCTTAATATTAATCCCGGCCCGTTGGCAGCAGCGTAGTCTGGCCCAACAAAACCAGCGCCTATTGAAGGCTTTGCAAGAGCTAGAAGCACGCCAGCAGACCAGCGAAAAAGTTAGTAGCGATGTACTAGGTTTGGCGGCTACTTTGCGAAGTAATGCCAGCCAACAGACCGATGGCAGTGAACAACAGGCCAGCGCTATTACCCAGGTCAGTAATAGTTTAAGTGAACTAACCGAAACGGCTGCCCATATTGCTGATTCGACCCGTCAGGTCGCTCAAGCCGCCGGGCAAATGGTAAATGGAGCCGGGCAAGTTGCGACTATCGCAACTCAGGCGGTTCAAGCTACAGACGCGAGTAGAACAGCCACGACGCAGTCTTTAGCGATTAGCCAACAAATCGGGCTGCGCTATCAAAGTCTTAACGAATCGTTAGGTACTCTGGCCCAACGTGCCGATAATATTCGGACAATATTGACTTTGATTGATAGTATTGTAGGTGAAACTCATATTCTAGCGCTGAATGCAGCGATTGAGGCGGCAGGAGCAGGCGAGTACGGTGACAGGTTCGGGGTGGTAGCGCAAGAAGTTAAGCAATTAGCCATTAGAACTCGTGAAGCTGGCGACGAGGTAAAGCAATTAGTTGACCAGATAGGAGATGGGGTAACTCAGGCTGTTAAAAGTGCCGAAAGCGGCAACCAGTTAGCATTGGAAGTATTAACGGTAGCTCAAAATAATAATGCTTTGAGTGGCAAACTGGTGGCAGTCGTCGAAGAGGCGGTGCAAGAAACTAACCAAATTGTGCTTCAGGCAAACTTAGTTTTACAACTGAGCCAGGAGATTGAACTGGCGACCCACCAACAACAAAGAGCTGGTGAACAAGTTCTCCAAACCCTTAAGCAAGTTGAGCAAGTAGCACAAACGAGTGTATCAGGGAGTCAAGAGGTGACGGTTACAGCCTACCAATTAGAAGAAGCGACGACCAGCCTCAAGGCCAGTTTAGCCTACAGCTTAAACTGACTTACTACCTCTGCACTTTAAGGCCATTTTTAGGTCAAAATGGCAAAAGTGCAAAGGTAGTAGCTAACTGTCTGCCAACGTTAAACGCTTTATTTTGGATTGAGGCCGTTGGCTCGGTTCAAAGAGAAATTCTGCCTAACTTAGAGAAAAGGAGCAAGCGCTTTGTCCAGAACAAGCTCCATCGCATCCCAGCTATAGAAAGCCAAACACTTGCGGCGGGCCAGCCAGCCCAGATGCTGACCTTCTTCAGGGTTGGCAAGCAGGAAATCCAGTCGTTCGGCTAGATGAAAAGGGTTGGCGGATTGGGCAATCAGCCCGCAGCCATCCAATATTTCGGCAATATCGGCCTGGGCAGTTGAGATTACGGGTAAGCCCATAGACATAGCCTGAAATAGTTTTAGCGGCATCTGCCCGCGTGCCTGGTCGCCGCGCACCTGCGGCAGCACCACCATATCGGCCATCGCCAATAGTTCGGGGATTTGTGAAGGCGGATGAAAGCCCCAATACAATACACGCGGATTGTCCAGCAATTGCTCAATAAAGGGAGTATGCGGCCCAACGATAACCAGCCGTACATCCGGGCGGTCAAGCATATCGAGGGCTTCGAGAAGCTGGCGCATTCCTTTGTGGGGTTGCACCGTGCCAGAAAACATAATTAGCTTAAGATTATCTACCCTTTTGGCCTGACGCAAGGCCGTTCGGTCAAAGCGGGCTGGGTCATACAGGTTGGTATTACAGCCGTTGGGCAATAGCAAGCCGCCATAGCGCTCCTGGAAAAAAGTAGAAACGCAGGTAATCTGGTCGGCTTGCCCGGTGAAAAATTCCGTGCTGGCGGTGTGCAAGAAAGAATTGGGCTGGGTTACTTTGGGCAATGAAACCAGCATATTTTTAACCATGTGTTTGCTGTACGGATAACACATAGATTTTTCCCAGTCGTCCACATCGAGCAAGACCGGGCGACGGGTGCGGCGCTGGCTGAGTAAAGCCAGCCCAAAGCTGGCGGGGCGCGGCTTCAAGGCTAGAATAATATCGCCGCTAATAGAATCGAGCAGTTTTTTAGAATCTGAAACAAAGCGCGGATAATCGCCCGCTTTGACGGCGTGCCAGGCGACGGGTACTTCACTTAAATCGTATTTATGAATCTGGTTGTGGGAAAAAACCGGGGTGACAAGTTCAACTTCAAATCGGCGCTTGAGAATTGAAGCAATCGAACGAGGGCGGCCCGTCAAAATAAGATCGAGGGCCGCCTCGTGTCCGAGTAAAGTAATTTTTGGTAGCCTGGTTGAACTGGCAGGTTTAAATCTGGTCTGGTATGAGTCGGAACAAGTGGGCAGCTTCATCAGACGACATTCTTTCTACTAGCTATGTTTTAGCGGTAACTTGGTCTGCAACTGTTGTCCATCGCGAATATATGTTAGCCCGGCGGCTCCAGCTAAACTGGCAATTGGCAAATTAGCGAACGCTGTTAGTGCTTTTTGCAAATCTGCCAGATTATGCACCGAATGTGAACCGAGCGCTATTATTATATCACCTTCGCGCAAGCCTGCCAGTGCTGCCGCGCTGCCGGGTGTCGTCGTGCCAATAATAACGCCTGCCTGGGCTGGTTTGCCCTGCCCCGCCAAAACCGTCGCCGCATCTGCCGCTTTTGCGCCCAGCTTAAAGCCGCTATTAGCTGAATCAGGTTTATTATTTGATTGCACTTTAAATTTCGCGATGGCCTGATTGAGGGCGGGCTGGTCAAAGCCGACAATTACCTCATTGCCGATTATAGTGACGGGTACGCCTTGCTGACCACTACGCCGCACCATTTCCAGTGCCGCCGTCTGGTCGGCAGCGACATTCTTTTCAGTATAGGGTATGCCCTTGCCGTCCAGAAATTGCTTTACATAACGGCAGTAAGGACAGGTTGGTGTACTATAAACTATTGTTTGCGACATGCTTAAAAAGTCTCCTTTTGATTATACTCTTATTATATTTTCATGTACGCACAATGACCCATGAAGTTTCTCTAGCAAAGCTTTTTAACTATATACACCAAGAACTGTACCCTCAAATTATAGTATAGCCGATAATTTACGGCTTTGAATAGGAAGGGTGGGCTATAAACTATAGCAAATTTGCGACAGATTGATCTAAAGATTAGTTACCAACTAAGACTGAAGGCTTATTTGTGCCTGAACTCTGGATTGAAATTCGCTTTTTTATTTTAGACTAAAGTAGGTTTCATTAGTCGTCCTACGATTGATGTAGGATGAGACTAAATACGCCATAATAATTATGAGAAATTCAGAGAGGATTTTCTTGACTCATTCAGGTTCGAGCCAGAAGGATAAGCGAAGTGGTAATTAGAATTTTGGTAGTAGATGATGTACTGGCACTGCGAACAGGCATTTGCGCTTTGATAGAATCGCAGGAAGGTTTGGAAGTGTGCGGTACAGCCGCAAACGGTTTGGAGGCCATTCAACAGGCCGAAGAACTACACCCTGAAGTAGTGTTGATGGATGTAGAAATGCCGGGGCTGGATGGTATTGCGGCTACCCGCCAGATTGTCGAACGGTCACTGGCCCAGGCGGTGGTAGTCTGGAGCATTAACGATACTACCTTACGCCGGACGCAGAGCCACGAAGCAGGGGCGGCAGCTTTTGTCACCAAAGGAGCCAGCATCGAAGAACTGATGCAAACTCTCCTAAAAGTTGCCTGAATCTTACCCACAATGCAGATTTGGGTTCAGATTCCCGGCCCTGAAGAGCCGGGCTAAGAAATAAATCGGCCTGTTTTAAGCCCGGACATTCATGTCCGGGTTCAGATGTGGGTAAGAGTCAGGTCAGTACTTATCAGACCGTTTGGAGGTCTAGCTGGGCCTGGCGCGCCTCTAATTTCTCACGCTGGTCAGAGTCGGCGACAGCTAACGCTTTTTCATAATAATGATGGGCATCCTGATGGGCATTAAAGCTGGCAGCGCGGTCTCCAGCGCGGGTCAGGTAATAGAGCGCTTTTTCAGAATTGAGGCTGCGCCCGAAATGGTAGGCCAACAACCCAATCACCTCTTCTTCGCGCCCCAGGTAAATTTCCTCCAAAGCTGTCCCGACCATTTCGTGCAATTCCTGCCGCCGCTCGGTCAGCATAATACCATAAGCCACTTCTTGCATCATGCCGTGTTTGAAGAAATATTCCAGCTCCTGGGCCAGCCGATTTTCCAACCAGAGGTCTTGCCCTTTCAAATAGTGCAAACCCCGCTCAATATAGGCTGGTTCGGAGGCCAGCGCCTGCCCCGCCACCTGGCGCAAGACCCGTTCGGGGAAGCGCCGCCCCAGCACCGCCCCGATTTGCAAGACCCGCCGGGCGGCGGTTTCCAGGCGGTCTATGCGGGCCAGCAACACCTCGTGAATCGTTGCCGGAACCAGCAAAGGCGGCTGCTCTGCGGTCATACTCAGGTCTTTGTTGGCAGCCTGTTGCTCCATATCTTCTTTGAGAGTGGCGACCATTTCTTCCAGAAAGAAGGGATTGCCGCCGGTGCGCTCGATTACTTCTTGCTCCATTTCGGGGGTTATGCTCAAGCCAGCTTTGTGCAGGGTATAGCGCATCAGTCGGGCGCGTTCGTGGTTGTTGAGTGCTTCCAGCTTGATACGGTGAAAATAGGGTAAATTATTCCAGCGAGTAGGCGGATTCCATTCGGGCCGGGCGTTTACCACCAGCAAAATTGGATATTCGCTCAGGCTTTCGGCAAAAAGTTCAACTGCCTGACTGCTGGGGCGGTCAGCCCAGTGCATATCTTCCAGTAGTACGACGAGCGGTTGGTCGGGTGCGCCTTCGGGTATTTTGCTGAGGCCGCATAGCAGTTCCTTGACGGTACGCTGCAAAGTATGACCACGCTGCGAGATACTTAACCGGGAGAGTAAGCCATCCTGGTCGGGTAAGCCGAGCGCGTCTGCCAGCAACGCCAGTTCCAGCATATCCTCGAAGCCATCGGTTAGCCCGGTGCGCTTGCCTAGTTCGGCGAGGCGCTGGCGGGTTTCATCTGGCTGCACCAGGGTTTCGGAAGGGTGCAAGCCGAGCATATGGGTCAATATATTACGCAGGAGGGCATAAGGAATTTCCGAGGTGAAAGAAAAGGCGCGGCCCACTACCAATCGTTGCAACCCGTGATGTTGCATAAACTGGCGCACCAGCCGACTTTTGCCAATCCCGGTTTCGCCCGCAATTACCACCAGTTGTCCTTCGCCATTGCGGACGGCTTCGTAAGCCTGGCTCAACACCTGTAACTCATCGTTGCGGCCCACAAAGTGATTCTCATGGGCGCGTGGCCCGGCATCGGCATTAATTTCCATCCCGCGACCATCGCCCGGCTCGGATTTTAGCCCGGTCAGCTTATAGGCCAGGGCTGGTTTAGGTTTTCCCTTGAGAGTGAGCGTTCCCATTGACTCGAAATCAAAAGTATTGCGGGTCAGGCGATAGGTAAGGTCGCCAACCACCGTTTCGCTAGGTTGGGCGGCGGTCTGGTAGCGCTGGCTGGTATTTACTACATCGCCCAAAATGGTGTAATCGCGTCCACTGGGGTCAATTGTTCCGGCAATGACTTCGCCCGTATTGAGGCCAATTCGCAGTCGGAAGGGTTGTCCATCGGGTCGGTGATGTTTGTGTTCCAGTTCACCAATGCGACGATGCAAGGCCAGCGCCGCCATAACTGCCTGTTCTGCATCATCATCGTGGGCGATAGGCGCGCCAAAGCGGGCCAGCACTGCATCGCCTTCGTATTTATCTACTACTCCGCCCCGGCTGGTAATTTCCGGCTCAAAAATCCCGACTAAATCGCGCACCAGACGGCTAACCTCTTCGGGGTCTTGCTGAGTGGAAAAACTGGTGAAGCCGACCAAATCGGCAAAAAGTACCGTAACAAAGCGCCGCTCGTTTTCGTGTTTGGTCTGATGGCTTCGATGGGTGGTGCTGGCTGGTCGAATCAGGGTAGCGGCCTTGCTAATTTCCGCCAGTTTAACGCCGCACTCGCCACAAAAAATATCGTCATCTTCGCTCAAAGCGTGGCAATTGGTACAGAGCCGTCCGGCCAGGGTGCCACAATTAGTACAATAGCGCTTGTTGTGCTTGATTAAGGCATTACAGCTAGAGCAATTCATCCCAAGTCCCTTTCAGTCTTAAACTCAATACCATTGGCTGTCTAAACTACCCGCACTTGGCTGGGGGGTCACGTCCTTCGGCAAACAGACCAAGTAATTGTTCGGGTCGCCCAACGAATACGGTTCGCCCAGCAGTAGCGAGGCATTAACGGCGGCGGTTTCCTCGATTTTGCGGGCCTGCCCGATAAGACCCTGCCCTGAACAGCCCATCAAAACCGTCGCGCCGCCTTTTTGATAAATCGCCTGTAGTGAGTTTGGGAGCGTGATTGCGCTAATGATAAAGTGGATAAGGTTGGCTGTCAAATACAAAAGATGTTTTAGCGCACCCGACGAAGCTGCCAGACTATTACATCTAGTCGGCGCGCAAAATGCAAAAGCGGTTTGGTTGGTGGAAGTTCAATATTATGCGGTTGGGTCATGGTATTTTTAGAAATATCGGCTTCGGCGGGCTGCAAAGGCCAGGGCTGATGATGAATATCGCCCCGATAAACCCGGTTAGCGGCAGTAACAGCGTACAGGCAATAGCGCTCGGTCAGCCAGTGTTCCAGCGTTCCCGGTTGGCTGCGATAAACCTCGCCGATTGGCCCATAGCTACCCTGAAATTCTGCTGCTGGTGCGTTGCGGTGGGTACGCCGCGAGGTATAGTCAAATTTATCGCCAGTTGCCGTTATAGACATCTGAGCGTTGAAATAGGGCAGATGAAACCAACGTCGTGCCGCCATAACTGCCGGAGGGCTGGCGGCATCCAGGCTAAAGAAATAAACTCCGGCCTTCCCATCTACCGTCGCATAGGTTCGGACGTTCAGTTCGGGAAAGCGCGAGGTATACGGCACAGGCGCGAGGCCACGCACCCGCACATTGCTCATATGAAACGGCACAACCCCAATCCAGGCTTGCCCCTCGAAGGTATCCAGTTCCAGGCTGGCGGGAACTAGCGGACGCAAAACTTCGGGCGGAATAGGCCAGTGGGCAAACAACAAATCGTGCCAGCTTTGCCCCATAATCCATGGCCCTCTCGGAAGCGCCCAGGGCCGATGTTCAATTTGTTCAACCAGTTTCATTGGACTTTGTTCTCGACCCAGCTTTGTCCCGATTGCTCGTCGGTTTCCCACGATTCTTTTTTCCATATTGGCACACTGGCTTTTAGCGTATCAATCGCGTATTCGCAGGCATCGAAAGCTTCGCCCCGGTGGGCCGCCCCAACTGCCACGCCAACTGCCGCTTCACCTATTTCCAAATGCCCGACCCGGTGAGCTATTGCTATGTTTTTAATGCCCCACTTTTCCTCAATCTGGCGGGCAATCAGGCGCATCCCTTCTTCGGCGGCTTCAGCATAGGCTTCATATTCGAGCCAGTGTACTTCGCGGGGTTGACCGTCCGGCCCGTCATTCCAGCGCCGCACTATCCCCAAAAACGCCACAATTCCGCCGTTTCCTTCCGCCGAAACATCCTCAATCAATTCCTGCAAATCTATCGGTTTATCGGTTATCCGTAAAATCACTCCTCAAATCCTCCTGAGACAATTTACGATTTTGAGTTGTTAACCGCCAAGACGCAAAGAACGCCAAGATTTTATAAATTTTCTCCGTGTCTCTGTGTCTCCGTGGTGGTTTTCTTCAATCGTAAATCGTAAATCGTAAATCGTAAATCGTAAATCGTAAATCGTAAATCGTAAATCGTAAATCGTTACTTTGTTCCACCGCCGATGGGAGGGATAAATGCTACTTCGTCGCCTGATTGTAGGGCTGCTTGCCGGTCAGCGTAGCGGCGGTTTACCATTACCAGACTATTGGGGGCGGCTGCCGACAGCGCCGGGTATTCGGCTATCAGTTCGGTCAGCACATCCAGGGCGCTTTGGCCTTCTTTTATGGGCCAATCCATTTCAGACTGATTGACTATTTCGCGCCACGAGGCAAAAAATTTTAACTTTACTTTCATTACAACTTTACCCCTTGAAGAATTGGGACGCGATAAACAGCAAATTCGCCGGACGCTCGGCCATCCGCCGCATCAAGTAGGGATACCATTGCGAACCATACGGCACGTAGGCGCGCACGTTATAGCCCTGGGCCACCAGCTTTTTCTGCAAATCGCGCCGCACACCGTAAAGCATCTGAAATTCAAAACGCTCCGGCCCAATATTATGCTCTTTGGCGTATTCCAGCGCGTGATTAATAATCTTCTCGTCGTGGGTAGCCAGACCAGGATACTTCCCGTCGGTCATGAGTCGTTCCATGCAGCGCACATAACTTTTATCTACTTCGGCTTTTTCGGGAAAGGCGACAGTGGGCGGCTCTAAATACGCCCCTTTGCACAGCCGCACCCGCACGCCCAGCTTAATCATATCTTCTACATCGGTAGCGGTGCGGAACAGATAGCTTTGCACCACTACGCCGGTATTGTGGTGTCCGCCGTCCCATAATTCGTGGAACAAATCGAGGGTCTTTTGGGTGTATTCCGAGCCTTCCATATCCAGCCGTACAAAATTATTATGTTGTTGAGCCTTTTCCAGCACCTTGCAAATATTTTTAACGCCCAATTCCCGGTCAATATCCTGGCCCAGTGCCGTCAGCTTGACCGAAACGTTAGCATCTACTTTTGACTCTGAGATATAATCCAGCAATTTTAAATATTCTTCGGCGGTCTGGTTGGCTTCTTCCTCGCTGGTGGTATTTTCGCCCAGGTGGTCAAGGCTGACGTGCAAGCCCAGCCGGTTTGCTTCTCGCGCGGCGTTTACCGCGTCCACCTGGGTTTCCCCGGCGACAAAGCGCCGCGCTGCGCTTCGGCCCAACGGATTTTGCGCCACAAAATTTTGCAGCTTGTGGCTGCGTGATAACTTCAAAATCGGCTCTTTAAGTATTGCCATTGCTTTTTAAGTACCTCACTTTTCCCGTTTGCTCGACTTTGAGCAAAGGTTTGGCTTATTAATTATTTCACGGCGGGGACTTACGCCAGCCCTTACCACGAAACTGAGCGTGTGAATTATGTCCGTGCTTCAATGAACTGGCCCAGATTATTCCTGGTATTGTGCTGCTGTGTATTGGGCTGGCGAACCAGTCGTTTGCAGTGGATTGGTGGCGTTGGCCTCTCTAAAATTATTCTTCTCCAGCTGAATTGAGGTTGCGTAACTGGGCTTCCAGCGCCAGCAAACGGGCTTCCAATTGGTCGGCCCTGACCTTTTCTTCAGCCGCTTTGGACTTTTCCACTTCGGCTCTGGCGTTAGCTTGTTCAGCTCTGGCGTTAGCTTCTTCAGCCCGCGCTTTTTCCATCTCGGCGCGGGCGCTGGCTTCTTCGGCCCTGGCCTTTTCCATCTCAACCAGAGTACCAGCCTGCTCCACCCTGATATTAGCTTGTTCAGCTTTAAGACGTTCTTCCTCGGCCCTGGCGTTGGCCTGGTCAGCCCTGGTCTTCTCCGTATCGGCACGGGCGGTCTGAAATTCAGCTTTGTTCAGGCGGCGATTACCCTGGGCATCATAAAGGCGTAAATGTTGACCATTTTCGGCCAGCCAGCTTTGCAATTCTTCGCTCCAGCGCCAGCCTTGCTCGTTTGAGCGCATTTCTTCATAGCGCCCATTTACTAACCGCCAACCTTTGAGGCGTGAGCCTTCCCACAGCCGGGGCTGGTGGGGGTCGTAGGCGATGTATTCCGCCGCTCGAATGATTTGCTCGTACACTAAAAACTTGTAAGTAAGGTCTTCCTGATAGGTCGAAGGTGAGCCGATTTCAAAGACTACCGAGGGTGGCGGCTGGTCCGACCCAATGTGGTAGGTCGCCGTATCGGGCGGTGCTACCCCTTTGAGGACGGCTAAATCAGGCGTTACTTCGACATAGCCCCGTCGTACCGCTCCGGGACTGACTATCCCGGCTTGAGCCAGCCTGATTGAAGCCCGAAAAGTCAGTTCTTTGGTAATTGAGCAATTCTGAGCATCCAGTAGCCATTCCAGTACTGGTGGCAAAGCGTGGTTCAGGTCGCTGTGGCGCGAATGTTCCCCCAAGCGATTTCCTTCCTCATCATAAAATAAATGGTCATCGTCATAAATAAAGGGCAACCCGTCTTTGTAAAAGACCGGCCATTCTGATAAAGGTTTAGTGAGCAGATTTTCGGATGGTTTAAGGCTCATTTGCTTTTCCCAGGTTTCCCGATTTGCATTTTGGCTGTTCAAATAAAGGCTACCTGAATTATAACTCAGGTAGCCTTTTTTCACCAGACCGAATCGTACTTTAAAATTTCTAGCCGACCAGCTTTGTGACCGAGCGTTGGAAGGTGCGCTGCCCGTACCATAGCCCGGCGACCATAAACAACAACAGCACGGGAATATCTATCCACAGCCCGATTTCGGGGGTGGTATCATAAAACAACTGACGGGTAGCATCAATCGCATAGGTGGTAGGATTGAGCATAGCCAGTATCCGAAGGCCGTTTGGCATTGCCGATAGCGGGTACAGCGCATTGGAGAGGAACAAAATCGGCAAGTTTATCAGCATAATGAAAGTGTGATAGCCTTCCATATTGGTTGCCCGGCAAGCATAGGCTGCCGTCACGCCGATAAAGCCCAGGCAATAGATAACTACCACGCCCAGTCCGGCAATTAGCATTGCTGGTCTGAAATGCAGCCCGCTATCCATAAAAACACCCAGCCACAGCACCACGATACCCTGTAGCAGCGCCTTTGTCAGGCTACTCGCCATGGTGCCGAGCAACACCGCAATGCGCGGCACAGGCGCAACCAAATACTCTTTCATAATGCCTTGTAGCCGCTCGTTCAGCATAGTTGCGCCGCCCAACGCAATCGAGGTCAGGCTAGTGAGGAGCATTACCCCCGGCGTGATAAACGATTTGTAGCCCAGGCCATCCGTCCCGGTGACAATCGTTTCCATGCAGACTGCAAAGAGCAGCATCCACAGCACCGGTGTTGCCAGCGTGCCGCCAATCTCCATGCTGCTACTGAAAAACTTTCGCATGTGCTTGAGCCAGAGGGTATACACGCCCCGCCCCAGCCCTTTAGTTTTGCGCCGCGCTGGTAACGCTAAAATTTCTTCTTGTCGGCGCGGTTTTACTACAGTTGCCATCAATACCTCACGATAACCGATTCGCAATCAGGTCTATATGTTAATCTGAATTTTGAATTTAACTACTCGTCGCGCAATCTGCGACCAGTATATTTAAGAAAAACGTCATTCAAACTGGGACGTTTAATCGAAATATTCCCTACCGCAAACCCTTTTTGCTCCGCCAGATTTACAATCGGCTTCAGCGAGCGCCCCGCCTCCCCGTTCAATCCAATTTGGACGGTTTTAGTTTCTAGTTCTGCATCGTCGGCTTTGATTGCTTCCCCCAAACTTTGAACTTCCTCGGCTTTAGAACTTTGGCCTTCATCTCCAGAACTAGAAACCCGAAACTCGGAACTAGAAACTTCTTCCGCGTAGGCGACCCAATCCAGAGTAGTCAATACTTCGATGAATTGGGCGGGTGAGCCAGTGCCGCTTATTCGGACGACATCCGAGCCGATGGTAGCGATGAGTTCGGCGGGTGTTCCTTCAACTATAATTCTACCATCATCAATGATACTGACGCAATCCGCCAGCTTTTCGGCTTCGTCCATGTAATGCGTGGTAATTAAAATAGTCAGGCCGCTTTCCTGTTTGAGGCGCTGAATGTACTCCCAAATACGGTCACGGTTTTGGGGGTCAAGGCCAATCGTCGGCTCATCCAGAAACAGCACTTCGGGCGAAGTCATCAGCCCTCGTGCTAATTCCAAGCGTCGCTTCATGCCACCCGAATAATTTCGGGCAGGCCAGAAAATCGCCTCATCCAGTTCAACTAACTGCACCAACTCTCTGATTTTGGCTCTGGTTTCGGTTTTTGACAGGCCGTACAAGCGTCCGTGAACATCCAGCAAAGCGTAGCCGCTCAAGTTTTTGTCCAGCCCGGCTTCCTGAAAGGTCACGCCGATGCGTTCGCGCACTTCCGCTGCTTGCCCCACTACATCAAAGCCAGCCACCCACGCCTTACCGCCCGTAGGCGGACTGAGCGTGGTTAACATGTTAATTGTAGTGGTCTTACCCGCTCCGTTTGGGCCGAGCAGGGCGTAAATTTGCCCTCGCTCGACCTTCAAATTGACTTCTTTGACCGCCTGTACCGGGCCGTAGGTTTTGCTCAAACCGACGGCTTCGATAGCATAGTCCCGTTCACCCGAACGTTCGGGGGAAATCTGGTTATTCCCCGCTTGCAACTGAGTCATGTACGCCTTTCTTGACCTGCGAAAGGGTTGCTTGCTGCGGCGAATTGTCGCGGCCCTTGCGGGTTTGCAGGAATTCTACCAGCGCCTTCAATTCCTCCGGCTTTATCGTGCCGCCGTAAGCGGGCATACCATTGCCGCCGTTGAGAATACGGGTAGTCAATTGTCCCTCGGTCAAACGACTACCGACCTGGGTCAGGCTCGGCCCTTTCTTGCCGCCGTACTCGCCGACCAAATGGCAATACTGGCAACCTTTGGTATAGAAAAGCTCCGAACCCAGTTTCGCCGTTACGCTGATTGGGCCGAGCGCTTCGGCGGGTATTGGCAGCGTCTGGGTATTGGGCGACCAGGGCGCTTGCTCTCCGGCAATCCAGAGTGGCACAATAATAATTACTACTAGCACTGCGATACCAACCGCCCAGGGGCGACGGGTTGGCGCTCGTTCGCCCTTGTTGGCGAAGAACGGTAGGGCGAACATCAGGAAGAAGAAGACCGCCGGGCCGAGAATAATCATCGCGCCTTCCGCTTGAGCCGGGATTAGCGCCAGCACCGAGAAATACCAGAGCAAATACCAGTCGGGGCGCGGGTACGCTTGCAAAATCGTTGGGTCGGGCGGCTGGCCCAGTTCGGGCGGGCCTAGCAACCAGCCCGTTAAGGCAATGCCCACGATTACCACAATGCCGAAGGCGGCATCCCGCCAGGCCGCATCAGGCCAGAACGGTACGCCATCCTTTTCGAGCAATTCGTGGTATTCCTTGCGGTAAGTCTTGGGGTCAACCGGGCGACCACGCTGGGGCGGTTCGGAAATACCGTTGCGAATGACCAGCCACAAATGCAAGCCCATAATACCAAAAAGTATCGCCGGGATAAAGAATACATGGAAAGCAAAGAAGCGGCTTAACGTCGCGCCGCCCACTGAGTCTCCCGCCAGCACAAAACGGGCGATTTCGCCGCCGATAAAGGGGGTTTCTTTCGCTTGAGCCGCTGCTACTACCACCGACCAGACCGCCGTTTGATCCCAGCGCAATAGTTGGCCGGTAAAGCCCATCGCCAGAGTCATCAGCAGCAGCACTACTCCGCTCAACCAGTTCATTTCACGCGGGAACTTGAACGAACCAATTAAAAACGAGTGCATGGCGTGTGCGCCAATCATCAAAATCATGGCCGATGCGCCCCAGAAGTGCATACCACGCAACCAGCCACCGAATAGCGCCTGGTGCGTGATAAATTGAAGGCTGGCGTAAGCATCCGAAGTAGATGTAATATAAGAAGTCGCTAACCCAATGCCCGTAACCACTTGCACTACAAAGGCAATCAGGGTGGCACTCCCAAAGACATACCACCAGCCTGTCTTCCAATCGGTATCTGGTACTTTGTGCTTCAACACTGGCCCAATCAACTCCGATGTGCCGGTTCGGTCATCAAACCACTGCCACGCCTTCTTAAATATATTCATAAAACTATTTCTTTCTAGTCAAGAACCGAATGTTTTAAGTTTTTGAAAATTTTTTCGTCGAAAAAATTTTCAAAAACTTAAACAGAAATTATGCTCCTTTGAGTGGTATGCCGCTGGCCCGAATTTCGACCCGTGTTTGGACGATGCGTACATCGAACCTTGCCAGAGATGCAGGAGGTGGCCCGGCGGCTACTGTGCCGTCGGCATAATAAACCCCGCCGTGACAGGGACACATAAACAATTTTCCGCCGGGAATCCAGCTAACCGGGCAGCCCAGGTGGGTGCAGTTTACGGCAAAAGCGATAAACTTATCTTCACTTTCGCGCCGCAACCAGGCCGCCGTTTGTGCCG
>JBBQXW010000092.1:0-22518 GCA_038209275.1 Chloroflexia bacterium
AATGTACAATTACACTACTTTACAAGACAGTGTATAATTCAGTATGTCCCAGTGTTACAGTGAAAAATTGCTCAAAGGTAGGCGGATTGCCTAAAACCACCAAAAGAAATCAGCTTTATGACTATAACTCAGGCCGAACCAACCGTTCCGGCGGTAAAGCTGGCGGGTATAACCAAACGCTTTCCCGGCGTAGTCGCCAATGACCGAATTAATTTCGAGGTTTTGCCGGGCGAAATTCACGCCTTGCTGGGCGAGAACGGCGCGGGCAAATCTACTTTGATGAATATTTTGGTGGGTTTGTATCGCCCGGACGAGGGCGAGATTTTCTTGCGCGGCAAAAAAGTGACCTTGCGTGGCCCTGCCGATGCGATTGCCCAGGGAATCGGGCTGGTCTACCAGCATTTCAAGCTTGTGCCGAACCAGACCGTCGCCGAGAATGTAGCGCTGGGGATGCGAAAACCCCGTTTTGTGCTAAACCTGAAACAGGTCGAGCAGGATTTACAAAAGCTGGGCGAAAAGCACAAATTGCCGGTCAATCCGCGTGCGCTGGTCGGGTCGCTATCGGTGGGCGAACAGCAACGGGCCGAAATTTTGCGGGTGCTGTACCTGGGTGCGACCATTCTCGCACTGGATGAACCAACTGCCAACCTGACCCCACTGGAAACCGAGGGGCTTTTCGCCTCACTACGCCGATTAGCCGCCGATGGCTTTGCAATTATTTTCATCAGTCACAAGCTGGAAGAAGTAGTCAGTCTGGCAAGCCGGGCAACCATTTTACGGGGAGGCAAAGCCGTTGCGACCCTGAATTTGAAGGGCGAAGCAGGCGAAAAAGAGCAAATTGCTCGTCTGATGATTGGACGCGAGGCCGATACGCAGAGCAAAGAAGAGTTGGGCTTGCTCTTGAACCAAACCGCGCCAGCAATCGCGAAAACACCAAAAATGTCTGGCCCGGCCCTGCTGGTCAAAGATTTGACGGTGCGTGGCGACGATGTAAGCTCCACGATTAAGCGAATTTCTTTCGAGGTAAATCCGGGCGAGATAGTCGGGCTGGTCGGCGTAGCCGGAAACGGACAGAAGCAACTAGCCGAAGCATTGGCAGGGTTGCGCTCGGTAGAAAGCGGCTCGGTGCGGCTCGGCGATGTCGAACTGAGCGGGCGAAGCGTTCGGGTAATAAAACAACTGGGCGTTTCGTTTGTGCCGGAAGACCGCCTGGGCGTTGGGTTGGCGGCGGGGCTAGACCTGGAAGATAACATGATTTTGCGCGATTATTGGAGCAAAGAACTAAGCGCCGGGCCATTCGTGCAGCGTGACCGAGCCGGACAACGCCTGGCAACCGCGATTGAGCAATATTCGATTGCGGTAGGCGACCCCTACGCCCCAGCCCGCTTGCTTTCGGGCGGCAACTTGCAAAAGTTGCTACTGGCGCGGGAACTGGTGACAAACCCCAAATTATTAATTGTGGCGAACCCGACACGCGGCCTGGATATTGGCGCATCGGCCTACGTCCATAGCAAATTACGCGAAGCCCGCGCTGGTGGTGCCGCCATTTTTATGATAGTCGAGGATTTGGACGAGGCGCTGTTACTGAGTGACCGCTTGCTGGTCATCTACGAAGGCCAGCTAACTGGTGAAATTCCGCCCGTCCGCAGCCCGCAAAATTTAGAGCGTATCGGCCTGTTGATGGCTGGAGCGAGGAGAAGTGATGAGTTATGAGTAATGAGGTCAGCTGACGGAGCAGCATCCTACAATTTATTCCGAACTTGTAGGACATTGCTCCGCCAATGGAAAATCAGCTGACGGAGCAGCATCCTACAAATTCATCTCGAACCTGTAGGACATTGCTCCGCCAATGGATTTCTCCTCATCACTCATCACTCATCACTCATCACTTAGTGTGAGGGATACCGTGAGCCTGAAGGAACGGATTGGCAAAGAGTTTGAGATACAGCAGGCGGCGAGCAGGCCGAGGCTAAAGCGGCGGCTCGACCCGGCGGGGCTGGCGATTGATATTGCCGCGCCGCTCATCGCGGTTGGTATTGCACTGACCCTGACGGGCATTATTTTGTGGTTGAGCGGCAAGGATGCTTTTTTGATTTTTGGCGAGATGTTCCGTTCGGCATTTGTGGAAAATCTTTCGGAGACGGTGGTCAAGGCGATACCGCTCAGTTTGACCGGGTTGGCGGTAGCAGTGGCATTTCGGGCGCGGTTGTGGAATATTGGGGCGGAAGGTCAGCTTTATGCCGGAGTGCTGTGTACAACCGCGCTGGCACTCAGCTTCCCGAATTTGCCCGCACCGGTGATTATTCCATTGATGATAGCGGGCGGAATGTTGGGCGGGGCGCTGTGGGCACTACTTCCGGCGCTATTGCGGGCCTGGCTGGAAGTAAACGAGATTATCAGTAGTTTGATGCTGAATTACGTGGCGCTACTGCTGACCGATTTCTTCATCTTTGGCCCGTGGCGCGACCCCAAAGGCTTTAATTTCCCGGTGACGGCAACTTTTTCGGATGATTCACGCTTGCCAATACTAATCGAGGGAACGCGAATACATTTTGGGCTGGTCTTTGCGGTAGCGGCAGCAGCGATAATTTGGGTGGTGATGAGTCGGACGAAGTGGGGCTTTGAACTAAAGGTGATGGGCGATAGCCTCAACGCCGCCCGCTACGCCGGAATTAAAGTCACCCGCAACATTGTGATTGCCTTCATGTTAAGCGGGGCGCTGGCAGGGCTGGCAGGGATGAGCGAAGTAACGGGTGTCGCCGGACGATTGCAGCAGGGCATTTCGCCCGGCTATGGCTACACCGCAATAATTGTGGCGTGGCTGGCCCGGCTCAATCCCTGGGCCATTCTGATAGTGGCGGCGCTGTTCGGCGGGTTGCTATCGAGCGGCTTCACCATGCAGCGTATCGGCGTTTCATCGGGGCTGGTGACGCTGTTGCAGGGCATTATTTTATTCTGTGTACTGGGCGGCGAAAGCCTTTCGCGCCGCTTGCTCTATATGCGTGCGCTGCAACGCACCAATGAAAAGAAAGTATAATTTGACCACAGAGGATGCAGAGGACACAGAGGGGAAATTCACCACAGAGGCACGGAGAATTTTAATCTATATTTTATGGCTTGAAAATTTTTGCGAAAATTTTGTAATTAGTCACCGTAAGGCTTAGAGAATGGGAAAATAACTGAAATTCTTGGCGTTCTTTGCGTCTTGGCGGTTCATTAAAATATAAACATTAGGGGAGCAGGGTTTGGCGGATATTGATGTGGTAAAGGTGCTGGCGACGACGGTAGCGGCGGGAACGCCCGTGCTGTATGCCACGCTCGGCGAAATTATCACCGAGCGGAGCGGCGTGTTGAATTTGGGGCTGGAAGGCATGATGCTGGTCGGCGGATTGGCCGGGTTTAGCGCGACGGCGGCGACAGGCAATTTGTTTATCGGCGTGTTGGCGGCACTGGCGGCGGGGGCGGCGCTGGCGCTGGTTCACGCTTTTTTCAGCATCACGATTGGCGTAAATCAGGTGGTGAGCGGGCTGGCCCTGACGCTGATGGGGACAGGGCTGGCTTCGTACCTGGGCCGTCCGTTGGTTGGGCAAGCCGCCAAAGAAGCTTTCCGCCCGATTGAATTGCCTTTGCTGAGTGATATTCCCGTGCTTGGCCCGATTCTGTTCCGGCAAGATGCGTTGATTTACCTGAGTTTCTTGCTTGCGCCACTGCTTTTCTTTTTTATCTACCGCACCCGGCCCGGCCTGAATTTGCGGGCGGTTGGCGATAGTCCGGCTACTGCCGACGCGCAAGGTATTTCCGTCACTGCCACGCGCTATCTGTACACGATGGCGGGTGGGGCGCTGGTCGGGCTGGGCGGGGCGTATGTTTCGCTGGCCTATAGTCCAAGCTGGCAAGAAAATATTACCGCCGGGCGCGGCTGGATTGCGGTTGGGTTGGTAATTTTCGCTCTGTGGAATCCCTGGCGCGCTTTGTTAGGAGCGTACCTTTTCGGGGGCATGGAAGCCTTCCAGTTCAGTCTACAGGCGGCGGGTGTACCAATCAGCAGCTATTTTCTGCGAATGACCCCGTACCTGTTGACGATTGCAGCCCTGGTCTTCACCCAATGGCGGGTTATGAAATCCAAATCCCGGCAAGCCAGCAATGCCGCCCCCGCCGGTTTAGGGCTGCTCTACCTGAGACGTGAGCGCGGCTGATTTTTATCTTATATTCCGGCAATTTTTTGCAAAAAATTGCCGGAATATAAGAATTTTCGGGCTTTAGCCCATGTGGGAGAGCAGATTTTAACTCAAGAACTTACAGGTTTATGATAACAACCCGGTCTCAGGAGGAGCGGGTTAACAAGGAGGAGAACAAGTTTATGCTTAAAGGGTCTTTTGTGAAAAAGAGCGGATTACTGGCCGGGTTGCTGATGCTGGTCAGTCTGCTGTTGGCAGCGTGTGGCGACCCAACCGCCACGCCTGCTCCGGCAGCGACTACTGCCGCCGCAACGACTGCCGCCGCCGGGTCTGCTACCACTGCCGCCGCTAAACCGACGGGCGGTGCGGCAACTGGCGAGAAGTTCAAGGTTGCCTTTGTCTACGTCGGCCCGGTGGGGGATGGCGGCTGGACGTTCGCGCACGACCAGGGCCGCAAATATCTGGTCGAAAAAGTGCCGAACGTGGAAACTACCTTTATTGAAAACGTGCCGGAAACCCCCACCGATGCCGAGCGGGTAATTACCGAACTGGCTCAAAAAGGTAACAAGATGATTTTCACCACCAGCTTCGGTTACATGGATCCGACCATTAACGTAGCCAAGAAATTCCCGAACGTTTACTTTGAACACGCGACGGGTTATAAAACCGCTCCCAACGTAGCGACCTATCAGGTGCGTCAGTACCAGCCGCGCTATCTGGCCGGGATTATCGCGGGTAAAATGACCAAGAGCAACACGATTGGCTACGTCGCCGCCTTCCCCATTCCCGAAGTTATCGGCGGGATTGATGCCTTCACGCTGGGGGCGCGCTCGGTCAACCCGAACGCCAAGGTCAAGGTAATCTGGACGAACACCTGGTACGACCCGGCAATCGAGAAAGCCGCCGCCAAGAGCTTGCTCGACGCAGGTGCGGATATTTTGGCCCAGCACCAGGACACGCCAGCCACCATTCAAGCAGCCCAGGAAGCTGGTAAATATGCTTTTGGCAACGACTCGATTATGGAGAGCTACGGGCCGAAGGCGCACCTGGCTTCGCCTTACTGGAACTGGGGCATTTATTACGCTGACCGGGTGAAAGCGGCAATTGACGGAACCTGGAAGAGTGGCGAGTATTTCGGTGGCTACAAAGAAGGTGTGGTTGACCTTTCGCCCCTCAACAACCCGGCTATCACCGACGATATAAAGAAGCTGGTCGAGGACAAGAAGGCGGCAATTAAGGCCGGAACGCTCGATGTCTATGCCGGGCCAATCAAAGACCAGAAGGGCGCTATCAAAGTTCCCGAAGGTAAAAAATTGGAAGACAAAGACATTCTGGGCATGGATTATTTTGTCGAGGGCGTGGACGGCACCGTCCCCGGCAAATAAACTTTCTTTCGGGGGAAGCAAAAGGCGAGAGCGACGCTCTCGCCTTTTGCTTCCCCTCGATTTTAGATAGCTACCACTCTTTCTCCACTTAATTCAATTTTACCTGAATATGTTATAATGTGGCCTACAAAATCGAAGATTGGCTGAGAAAAGGACTCTTTAGAAAGTTTTTGAATTTAGACGATAGGATAATAATGCTAATGCTCTCCGGGTTTGGCTCTGGCAGCGCTTTACTGGATGCTTCTGAGCGACCGCTCCTTCCTGACGAACGCGACAAAATAGTAATGGTAATTTTGCCGACCTATAACGAGGCCGAAAATTTGTCTAATATGCTGGCGGCACTCTACCAACTGGATATTCCTAACTTGCGTGTTCTGGTAGTAGATGATAATTCGCCTGACGGCACGGGCCACATGGCCGAAAAACTGGCCCAGGAAGAATACAATGGACGGCTGGAAATAATTCATCGTGAGAGGAAAATGGGCCTGGGGTCGGCCTATGTTACGGGCTTCAAGCACGCTTTGATGCGGGGCGCACATTATATTGTCCAGATGGATGCCGATTTCTCGCACGAGCCGCAAGTTCTCAAGCGCTTTATGATGGCAATCAAAGAGGCCGATGTAGTGATCGGGTCGCGTTATACGCCGGGCGGCTCGATTGACGAACGCTGGAAGCTGATTCGGCGGGTCATCAGCAAGGGCGGCTCAATTTATGCGCGGGCCATTTTGGGCCTCAAGGTGAAGGATACTACCGCCGGTTTCAAAATGTTTCGCTCGGAAAGCTTGCAGTGCATCCCCTTAGACCGATTGAAAAGCAACGGCTACGCTTTTCAGGTCGAGGTGGCCTACCTGTGTCAGAAACTGGGAATGCGCGTTATCGAAGTGCCAATTCATTTCAACGACCGTACTGTGGGTAAATCCAAGATGAGTCCCGATATTGCCACTGAAGCCGCCTGGCGCGTCTGGCAAATCAAATTTAGATATTAGGTCAAATAGCTTGAGCAAAGTTAATCCGGCTGCTCCCCTAATCGAAAATTCGGGCGCAAAAATCAGGCTTACCCGCTCCTTGCTGACCCGCCCCTGGCTCCTTGATACGCTGGCTTTGCTCTTTTTTACCGTCGTCAGCCTGATTTTTCTGATTCCCCTGACCAACTATTTAGGCCAGTCCGCCATCAACGAAGGCGACGATTTGCAGCAAATGTGGAGTATGGGCTGGGTGCTGCACACCCTTGCCCGCGACCCCGCTAACCTTTTCAACGCCAATATTTTCTATCCCTACCCCAACACGTTAGCCTATTCCGACCATTTGATTATTCAAAGTATTGTCTCCGCCCCGGTGATGCTGTTCAGCAATAATCTGGTGCTATCGTATAATTTGGGCATGGTCTTCTCATTCGCCATGAGCGGCTGGGGCATGTATCTACTGGTGAAAGAACTGACCGCCAACCGCGCCGCCGCCCTGCTAAGTGGCATGATTTTCGCCTACGCCCCCTACAAAGTAGGCCACCTCTCCCAGCTCAACCTGCTCTCAACCCAATGGATTCCTTTCTGTTTCCTCTTCTTCCACCGTATTTTAGTTCAAAGTTCGCCAAAGGTTCAAAGTTCAAAGTTCAAGGTTTCAGGTTTCAGGTTTCAGGTTTCAGGTTGGGTAAAATCCTTAACTCAAAATTCAAAATTCAAAATTCAAAATTTATTCAGCTTTGCTTTTTTCTTCATTTTGAATAGTTTGTCCAGTACTTATTATTTGTTCTTTATTTTGCCGTTGCTGGGGCTGTATTTTTTGCTTTTTTATTTGTTTGAGTGGCGCTGGCCTCGCCCGGTGGTTTTTTTGCAATTGTTTGTGGCGTTAGGGCTGGCTTTTGTGGTATTGCTGCCAACCTTTATTCCTTATTTGCAGGTTGCCGCCGAGCAAGCCGCCGAACGTACTCCCCGCGAAATAGAGCAATTTTCGGCGAATTATCGTTTTTACCTGGGCGTTGGCGAAAATAATTTTTTCTGGGGCAGCAACCTTTCGCGGTTTAGCGGGCTAGGCGGCGAACGCCAACTTTTTCCCGGTGGTCTCGCCCTAATTTTCACCACCCTGGCAATCTTCGGCCCGCTTGCTCTCTGGCTACGCCGCCGCTCTAAAAACTCATCACTCATCACTCATCACTCATCACTCATCACTTTCTTGATAATCGCCATTTTCTCCCTGCTCATGAGTTTCGGGCTGGTACTGAAAGTTAAAGGGCTGGAAATTCCCATGCCCTATCGCCTTTTTTACGATTATTTTCCGGGCTGGCGAGGCTTGCGGGCGGCGATGCGCTACGGCCTGTTTGTCCTGTTTGCTTTGTCCGTCACTGCCGGATTTGGGCTGGCCTTCGTCGCTCCATACTTGCGGCAACTTCTGGCAAACCGGGGCTGGATTGGTCGGATTGCGCCGTTGGCTTTAGTTGGTTTGCTGCTCTTTGGCGGGTTCTGGGAATACCGCAGCGATATTACCCGCATCAACCCCGGCATTTTGCCCAACCCGCCGCAGGTCTATCGCTGGCTGGCTGAACCAACCCAGGCAGGCGTGGTGCTGGAACTACCGATGGCTGCACCCGGCGCGCTGCCCTCTATCCGCAATTACTACAGCACCTTCAACTGGCAACCGACGGTTGGCGGCGAGTCCGGCTATCTGCCGCCGGTTTATAGCGACCTTTACGCTTTATCGCAGGATACTACCGCGACGCAGGCACTGGCAACTTTTCAGGGCATGGGCGTGCGCTGGCTAATTTATCACCTTGCCGATGAGAATACCCCGCTTCCGTCCAGCGCGTGGGAAAAAATCGAGGCAAAACTGAACGGCAGCAAGGCCGTAAAACTGGTGCAGGATTTCCCGCAGGACAAAATCAAGGTTTACGAACTACTGCCCGACCCCTGGATGTCGCAAATCCTAGACTTGTTGCCCAATCAGTCCGATATAATTGTTAGCGACTACCGCCGCAACCAACCTACCAATCTTGAACTAATTGCCACGCTGATGCGGCGGCGCGGTCACGCCCTTTACGGCAATGACCGGGCGGGCTACCGCTTTCTTTCCGCTCCACCCACCGGGCGACCCGTCGCCTTTGGCCTGTTCAGCGCCGATGAAGACCCCCGACCCTATGGCTTTGCCCCTGACGAAGTAAGCTGGAGCGGGCATAATCTCAAACTTTATAGTCGCAAGGCCAAACCTGCCGCCGCCTACGATCTGAGCCGCGACCCAAAACTAAGCGAGTTTAACGCGCTCAAAAATTCGCTGGAACTTGAAATCGGCAAAAACGAGCTAAAGTTTAATGGTAAAAGCCTGGGTAGCGGCAAAGCGATTTCAAATCAGGCGATTGTGAATTTGCAGCTATCCAGCCTTGTGCCGCAAAAAATAAAAATCAACCGCGCCGGGCTGGAAAGTCAGTTAGACTTTCCGGCGGGCCTTCTAAGCTGGACAATTGGCCCTTTCAAGCCGGGTGACAAATTTATTCTTACGCCTGCTTCCGGCGCAACACTTTATTTGAATCGGGCGGAACTGGTAGCCAGTGAGCAAGCTGCCTCAAATTTGAATAATATGTCAGATGCGGCTTTGCTAGTCGCTTCTACTATTGAGAAAAACGGGCATCTGGTCAGCACTTTCGATTTGTACGCACCCAAAGCGGGCGAAGGTGAGGCAAACAGCTACTTGCTCTCGCTCGATATTTATCGCCGCCCCTGGGGAACCCATCCAAGCGGACATTTTGGGGTTTGGTCGGTAGCCTTGAATGGTGCGGCCCAGTCCCGTCGCCTGGAATTTGATTTTGACCCAATCGCCCGCACCACCCGCGTAACGCTGGATGGTGCTAACCTTGATGTAGGCGCTGATGTAATCCGCCCCGACGATGGCGATTGGGCTGCCTTCATTGCTTTGCGTCGCTCCAATCCCCAAAACCTAAAAGATTTTGAATTGCTAGGCGTATCGCGCCTGTACGAATTTAACCTGAACGGCCCGCAACTCCGCGACCTCAACCTGCTTCCGTCACGCCAACTGATTTATCAGCCAGCATTGAGATAAATTAAGTTTGAACCGCCAAGACGCAAAGAACGCCAAGGGATTTAATATATTTATATTAGGAAAGGGCAAGTGAATGAATAAAACTATAAATGAGATTAGCGGGCAGATTGTGGACGCTGCAATGAAGCTATGTACCAAGCTTGGGTCGGTATTACTTGAAAATGCTTATAGGGAAAATATATAAAAACTCTGCGTTCCCGCTTGGCGTTCTTTGCGTCTTGGCGGTTCAAACTATAAAGTGAGGAAACATGACCGAAAAACCTTTGCACGGAAAAACTATTTTAGTCACGGGCGGGACTCGTGGGATTGGGCGGGCGATTGCCTTGCACGCCGCCGATTTAGGCGCGAATCTAGTGGTGACGTATCGGGATGCTACCAAGAAGGCGCGGGCCGAGCAACTTCAAAAGGAGGTGGCTGCTCAAAATGTCACGCTACTGCTAGAACGAGTAGATATAACCGAAGAAGCCGAAAGAAATCACCTTTTCGAGCGTATCAAAAGCGAGTTCGGGCGATTGGATGGCCTGATACTGAACGCGGCGGGTGGGCTTGAGGCCGACAAAGGCGAAAATTACGCCATGATAATTAACCGCGATTCTCAACTGGCGCTGGTGCAGGCCGGGCGTGATTTGATGCCTGCTGGTGGTTGGGTAGTTTATATGACGAGCTTATGGGCGCACCGCTATGGCAAGATGGAGCCTTTGCCGGGCTACAAAGAAGTTGCCGCCACTAAATTTCAGGCCGAAACCGACTTACGCGCTCTTATCCCGGATTTAGCCCAATCTGGCTTGAAGCTAGGTATTGTGGTTGGACATCTTATCGAGGGGACGGGAGCATTCACCCTTTTCCGGCGGAAAAGCCGCGAGCTAGTGGCACAACTGGCGGGTGAAGTGGTTGGCGGCAAGTTGCCCGGCCCGCACGATGTTGCCACCGCCACCCTCGATTTCTTCACTCATCCTGATTGGCCTTCAGGTCATACCCTGTTTGTGGGTGAGGTAGCCGAAGCTTGAGGAGTTAGTAAATTTTTATAGTTTGTTATTGATATTTTAAGAATCTATGCTAAACTATTCTTATGATGTAGGGGTACTTTCTTTACTTTTAGCATAATCAAAAAGCTTTTTAAGCTTTACCCGCCTAGAATCAGCTTGAGTGAGATTCGCTTGAAAAGGAGCAATCAATGGCACAGGTGCATAATATACAGGGTCAACCACCCCAATATAGTGGCCCGCCTCAATACGGTGGCCCGCCTCAGATACAGCCACCCGTCACACCAATCTATCCTACCGGCACGCCACTACCTCCCCAAGTACCGCAGAGGGACAATACTACGCTGTGGCTAACCGTTCTGATTATCGCCTGGTCGTTGCCCGTACTTACCTTGCTGATAGTATTGTTGATAAATCAGCTGACCACCGGGTCTTTAATGCGTTAAATTAAAATTTTGGATAAAACAACAAATTTATGTCTAAGAATAATCCTGTCCTAATGGTGTTAGTTTCGACCCTTTTGTTGTCCTGGTTGATGATTATTACCGCCTGCGGCGATGAGGCCGTGCCGGCGGCAGTTTCAACACTGCCACCTCAACCCAGCGCACCCCCGACCGCAACAATTATACCAACTACGCCCACTCCTCAACCAACCGCTACGTTAGCCGCCCGCACCACTAACGAGTGGGCTTCGGTTAAATCCGGCGGCACTGAAGTTAAAACCGAACCAAAAAATGATGCGCCAATCGTTGAAAAGCTGGGTGGCTTTACCATCGTGGCCTTGCAACGCAAACTAATTGACGAAAGCTGGCTGGAACGAGTCGGTGGAGGTTGGTTGCCCCGGCGCGATGTAATAATTTATGCAAATGAGTATGAGGCCCGCCGCAGCGCCCCACAAGTGACCCAACCGCCTACTCCCATTCCAACTTATAATTCCAGCCCGATAGCTGTACCTACTCCGGCTTTTTCGGTTAATGCCGGAATTATCGGGGTGGCCCAGTTAACGCAAACCGCCGTTGTCGCCAGCACCGCGCTGGCTAAACTGCCCGCTAAAGCGCCCGGTTCCGGCCCATCTGGTACTGGTAGTGGCAATAGACCACCCGTTGCGGTCAGTAATAGCGGAGTTGGCTGTCTGCCACCCGCACCGACTGGTGGCGATACAGTGCAAGCTTGCGTCAGCAACCCCGCGCCGACCCAGAACACTCAGGTGACGGTCTATGCCCGGTTGACTGTAGGTGGCAGGCCAATTAGCGGAGCTTATATGGATACTGCCTGGGTTTTCACTGATGGAGTGGATGAGTGCGAGGGGACAACCAACGGCAGTGGCGTAGCCAGTTGCTCACTCAATATCGGAGCCGCCCGCAAAGGCACACGGGTAAGCATTGGGGTTGGCTTTTTTACCACCGATAAGCAGGCATATTTTGGCTCTACTGGCTTCACACCGCAGTAAAGTAATTGGAACTTTTAGCCGCCCAACCGGGCGGCTATTTCTTTTAGTTGAACTACTGCCACTGCCAGTTCTGCTTCCTCACGGGCGATAAGTTGCACCATTGTTTGAGCTTCTTGCATGGCCCAGGCAATCGTAGTCCCGGCCTTTTCCTGCTTCTCAGTCAGGTCTTCGACGGTGCGGATGCCCACCTCGGTCTGCTGCACCAAACTGAGGGCTTGCGAAAGAGCAACGCTGGCAATATTTAGCTGCTGCGAAAGTGTGGTAATCTCATTTGAAATACTGGCACTGCTGAGACTGAGCGCCTGACCCTGTTCTTCTACCTCCCGCAAAACATTACGGATGTGGCGGCTTTCGAGTTTGACCCGTTCCGCCAGTTCGCGCACCTCGGCGGCTACTACGCCGAAACGCCGTCCGACTGCCCCTGCGCCCGCCGCCTCAATCGTGGCGTTGAGCGCCAGCAAATTTGTTTCTTCGCCCACCTCTTCAAGCAGCGCCCCAACTCGCCGGATTTCGGCCAAGCGTTCCAGCAGGGTATTTCCGGCGGTAACATTCTGGTTCGCCGAAGCCGCCAGTTGCTCCATTGTGCGGACGGTTTGGGTTACTTCGCGCTGACTGATTACCATTTGCCCGCCAGTAATTTCAGCGAGCGCTGAAAGCTCACGGGTTTCCGCCGCGATTAACTGGGCGGCCTGTCCAACATCTTTGGCTACCAGGGCGGTTTCCTCAATCATAAAAACCTGCTCATCAGCTTTATGGGCCTGGGTCGCTGCTGCATCCGCCAGACCGCCCGCCGCCTGCGAAATTTGCAGGGCGTTTCGCCGCCGCGCCGCCATCTGGTAGGTATAGGTAAAATTGAGGGTGCGTATCAGCGCTACCCATTCTGGCCCAGCCACGCTCAAAGCCGGGGCGGGTTGCTTCAAATATTCCATCGGGCTATAAAGAAGCGGGGCCAGACATTCTGCTACAGTTTCGACCAGCGCCACCTGTTGCGAATCAAAAGCGTTCTTTTTGACGTTGCCAACATCAAAAATAGCCAGAATACACGTTGTCTGACCGGGTACAGCATATTTGATTGGCACTAATAATTCTGACAGAATTGGCACCCCTGGTACATGGTGCATATCAGCTTCCCGCGAGGTATCGTTAATCAATACCGTTGTACCCATGCGGTGAGCGCGTCCGATTAGCCCCACCCCAAAACGCTGGTGATATACTCCTGGCTTGAGCGGCTCCAGAAAAATTCCTTGCCGGGCAATACTGCGGTATTCCTGCCGCGCCTCGTCCACCAGTAGCACGCCTACGTCGCTCAAATCAAAAAACTTGTGCAACCCCAGCGTTATTTCATCTACCACGCCCGCGACCAGCAATTCATCGGCAAGTTGTTTGTCCCGCCCGGCCCTGCGCCTGTCCAACCGCGCTTCCAGCGAAGCCACGCACGAACAGGCAATATCATAGACCAGCACGGCCAGCAATTCTTTGAGTAAGGGTTGCAGTTCCGCCTGCACTCCGCCCGCTAAAAACTTTATAAAAGGTAACATCATCTACAAGCTTGTTACATTTCTTGAACTATTTGGAAAAAGCAGTTTCTTTTGGTCGGTTTAACCCGTCCTACTATTATTATATAATTTACCTGAAAATGCTACTAATTACTATGTACAAATTGTAACAAAGACATAAAGATTTATTATAGCGACCTGTACACTGGCATTAGGAATTTCGCTTACCAGCCTAAAAGTCGTAGCGATTTGTCCAATTGGGCAAATCGCTACGACCAATACGAAAGCGCTAAGTATAAAATTCCTGCTGGAATAACTTTTGCTTTGAGTTTGAAAGAACAAAATAGTACAGGGGAGTAGAAAAGAATGGCACTGGAAGAAAGCATCGAAACTGAAGCGGCGACTCAGCCACCGAAAATAAAGCGCGTCGCTGGGCGCAAGGCTAATCCCGCCGATTATGGCTATCCGTCCTCGGATATAGCGACCCTTTCTAGTAAAGCGCTCGAAATAACTAATCGCCTGACCGAGCTATACGGTGTAGCCGAGTGGTCGAAAAAAGACCCGCTTAGTATGCTGGTAGATATACTTCTATCGCATCGCACCCGCGACGAACAGACCGCCGCCGCTTACGAGCGCCTCAAAACCCACTTCGGTTCGTGGGAAGCTTTGCGCGATGGGCCAACTGCCGAAGTCGAAGCCTTAATTCAGGGGGTTAACTGGCCCGAAGTGAAAGCGCCGCGCCTTCAGGCTATCATGCGCCGTATCACGGAAGAACGCGGCGAACTCAATCTCGATTTTCTGCGTGATTTACCAGTGGAAGAAGGGGCAGCCTGGCTCAGTCGGCTGGAAGGAGTCGGGCCAAAAACCAGAGCCTGTGTGTTGCTCTTTAGTTGCCGCAAACCGATTTTGCCAGTAGACACCCATGTCCACCGCCTCAGTATCCGGCTTGGTCTTATCGGCTCAAAAGTAACCGCCGATGCCGCCCATGAACTTTTGCAGGCGCTGTTGCCCAACGATGCCCAGACTATCTACAATTTTCACAAAGGCTTGCTTCGACATGGTCAGCGCGTCTGCGTCTACGACCGACCGCGCTGCGAAAAATGCCCGTTACGCGACCTCTGCAATTATTACCAGACCGTCGTGCTTCCCAAAAAAGCGCCTGTCTCACCGACTCCCTAAAACTTGGGGAAGCCGAAATCAGAAGCGAGGTATTGGCTCATAGCATTCGCCCTTCAGACAAGTACTCAATCCGAGGGGCGAATGCTATGAGCCAATACGGAATTGCCTCTTCGCAAATAGGTATTCCCTAAAATTTTCTGGTACAGCCTATGCTATTTAGCCTGTAGTAAGACGAACCGCTTTGCTTTTAGAGTCGCGGGTTACAGGCAATTTTAGGCAAGGCAAAAGTAAGAGTAGAGAGGAAAATAAATGGAACCAGTAATTAAAGGGCATCCGCTTCATGCAACTATCGTTCCAGTTGCCATTGGCCTGTTACCAGCCAGCTATGCACTGGATATTCTGGCAATGCTGACCAACAGCGATGAACTGGCGGACGCGGCTTACTATAATATGCTGCTGGGCAGCGTGGGCGCAGCGCCCGCTGCCCTGACTGGCTTTTGGGATTTTACTTCGATGGCGGAAAACGACCCGGCCCATAAGACTGCCGTCACGCACGGGCTGATGAACGGCGGAATTATCGCTCTGTATGGCTTGAATTTGTGGCTACGGCGCAACAACAAGCGCAGCAAGTTAGGTTTTTTACTTTCGACTATCGGCACGGCTGGCCTGATAGCATCGGGCTATTTGGGTGGTGAAATTGCTTACGGGCGGGGCTGGCGCGTCCGCAGTGCCGAACGCTTTGAACTGGAATGGCAAAAGCAACACAAGGTTGGCCCGTTCGCCGAAAAAGGCCAAAGCCCCGGCAGCCTGGAACAGGAATATCCGCCCGAAGTAATCAAGGGGTTTCAGGAGAAGAAAAGCGGCGAAGCAGTATTTAAGGAAATTCAGGAACAACCTGAATCGGAGAACGAAACGAATAGCCCGCAGGTTCGTTTGCTCCAACAATCGCCCAGCACTAAGCCCGTCAATAAATCCAAATCCGGCCCGGTGTCTGATAGCAATCAGCGGAACGCGGCGGTTACTGGCAACACCGCCGACGATAAGCCCAGTCAGGCCGAAGGCGACCGCGATACGATAGATGCCGATTTGGGCGAACCAGCCCAGCCTGCCGCAGAAAAGCGTTCGCGTGGTCGCAAAGCCAACAACTTCTCGCCGGATGACCGCCCCAGTCAGGCCGAAGGCGACCGCGATACGATAGATGCCGATTTGGATGACAATAATCATTCGCCAACTGCACAAGGTTAAGGTTAGGGTTTTTCAAAGCATTTTTAATGGCTAACTCGAATTAAATCACTTGAGCGTTAACCAGCCTGTCGCTTTCTAATGCGACAGGCTTTTGTAGTTTCTACACAAAATCGGATTATTCCAGTACAATCTCTTTTGCAACTGAGTGCTAAAAGTACTGGTTTTAAAACTAGCTCCTCTCAACGCTTTGAACCGAGTAATTAGTACTAGCAAAATATACTTTTATTATAAGTACTATACTGCCATATACCAGTACCATCGCTCCCGGCTATACTGTAGTGTACATTCACAATGAATTTATACTTTTTGATTGTCAAATTTACCGAAAACAGATGTAACACGAAAAGTAGATTGTATTATGGCGGTTTCATTATAAGGCTTTGAACCGCACCACCTGGCAATTATTATAGCTTTTGTAGGAGAATTGTTTTGTTTATAGCTGAGAATTCGCGAATACGCCTCATCATGCTAATGTTATGGGGCATCCTAAGCAGTCTTTTTTTGGCCTGGATGCTACCGGGTGGCGCACTTCCCGAATCGTCAGCCGCCGCAACAACGGCTAACGACCAGATTCCGGCTTACAGCGATACTTTTCGCTTCGGCACTAACATGGGCTACCGCAACGGCTCATGGACGGATAGCCAGTACAGCGATCTGATTGCCGGGCTGGGCATGAATTCCTTCCGGGTTTTTCTGCCGGAAAATTATCTTGACAAATGGGGCTATGATATTGCCTTGCCCAATATGCAGCGCTATCAGACCAACAATCTCAAGAACCTGACCGCGAATCTTGGCACGCCCAGTCTGGCCCATTCGAGCGCCCCCGGCGAAGGGCAACTCGATTATTATGCCCCGACCAATCTTTACCAGCCTATCTGGAACGCTGACGGCACAATCAACCAGAATAATTACTGGGGTTATTACGTCTACCGGGCGGTTTCGACCTACAAGCCTTACGTTAAAATTTGGGAAGTCTGGAACGAACCCGATTTTACTGACAAGTGGGATGCTACGCAAACTAGCTGGTGGAACAGCCCGCCCAATCCCGCCGATTTATCAAGCTGGCACGGTTCTATTTTTAGCTACATTCGTTTATTGCGAATAAGTTATGAGGTAATCAAGAAGGTTGACCCTACCGCGCTGGTCGCTACTGGCGGTCTGGGCTACGAAAGTTTCCTGGATGGCATATTGCGCTACACCGATAATCCTACTGATGGGGCGGCTAATGCCAGCTATCCGCTAGGCGGCGGCGCTTACTTCGATGTTCTGAGTTACCATTTTTACCCGCAATACAAGGTGCAAAATTTAGCCACTGGGCTGTGGAACAACGGCAACGACTCGGATAACGCGGTGGATAATTTATTGACCTTCCGCAATAATTTTAAACTAAAGCTAAACCAGCGTGGTTATGGCACGAATTATCCAGCTAAATATTTCATTGTTACCGAAACGGGTCTTGGTTCTAAAGCCGACGGTACTAACCCCGGCAGCATGGATTTATTGCGAAACTATATGATGAAGCTTCAGGTGATAGGCCGGGCGAATGACCTGAAGCAAGTTCATACTTTCATGCTAACTGATGAAGAATCAGATAGCCAGATGAGCGATATTTATCACCACATGGGCCAGTATTACGACGTAATTAATCTTGCCAGCCCCACCCAGGCCACTCGCAAACCAGCCTCGTATGGTCTGGAAAGCATGGCCCGCACCCTGGAAGGCGCTACCTATGACGCGGCGGCTACTGCTGCCTTGAATTTGGGCGCAAATGCCAGGGGAGTCGTTTTTCAGGCCAGCAACGGGCAGCGCCTGAATATTGTGTGGGCGCGTAGCACTAATGGTGCGGAAACGGCGGGCCTGACGGTGAATGTATTAGCCGCAAGTAGCCTGACAGTGCGCGATTGGCAATGGGCCTCTAATAACGCCACTCAAACCCTGAACCCGGTAAATGGTCAGGTGCAACTATCACTTTCGGCAGCGCCCTTAATAGTAATTGGAAATATTTCTACTACGGGTAATCCTAATCCTACCCCGGTAGCCACGACCCCTGCGCCAGTCCCGACTACCACCAGCCCAACTCCATCAGGCAATAATAATCCTACGCCAACACCTTCGCCTGCGGCTACCGCTACGCCTGGCAACGGCAGTGGCAACGGTAACGGCGGCAATGGTAACGGCAATGGCAATGGCAATTCTACACCCCCGCCCGGTTCCGGGCCAAATAACATTCCTAGAACCCTACCTACAACACCTGCTCCGGCGGACAATGACCCGGCCTTTAAGCAACTCTGGGAACGCGCCGATAAGGTGCTGGTAGAACGCAGCGATGGCGGGCGGGGCTTTACCTGGGGGCCAAATCATTTCTACACTACCAGAGAATTTTATGCCGATGCCACCAGCAGCTACCGCACAGTACAATATTATGACAAAGGCCGGATGGAAATTAACCGACCAGAAGCCAATCGAAATAATCCCTATTATGTAACCAGTGGCTTGCTGGTGCGCGAACTGACATTGGGCAAGCTGCAAAACGGCGATAACCAGTTTGTTTCGCTCTATCCTTCCGAAGTACAGGTAGCAGGCGACCCGAACGTGGGTGGCGCTAACGCCAACGCGCCGACCTATCGCAGCTTTACCCAACTGGCCTTTGGCTCTGGCGCGCCGTCTGCGCCCAGCCGAGTGGGTCAAACTGTCGCTGAACGGATTGATAGACAGGGGCAGATTAGTTCGGTCAGTGCGCCCGACTCACGCGCCACCTACAAGGTGTACGAACCGCGCACTGGACACAATATTGCCAGCGTGTTCTATGACTACGGGCAGCGCCAGGGCTTAGTCTGGAACGGTAGCCGCTACCTGACCGGGCCGATTTTCAACCCGGATGCGGTCTATGTGCTGGGTCTGCCTATAACCGAGCCATACTGGGTACGGGCGGTGGTAGGCGGCGTTGAAAAGGATGTGCTGGTACAACTTTTCGAGCGACGTAGCCTGACCTACACTCCTTCAAACTCAGCCCAATTTCAGGTCGAGATGGGCAATATCGGGCAGCATTACTTCCGATGGCGCTACCTCGAAAGTATGCCAGTAGTTCCCGCCTCACAGCCGCTTCCCCCGACGGCTTCGCCAAAGAAATAAAGGCAGCATCCAATAAAGGGAGTGCCGAAAACAGTAGCGGTAGGGGCGAATTGCATACGCCCTTCGGATGGAGTACTTGTCCGAAGGACGTATGCAATTCGCCCTATAAGCATCGAGATAAGAGTTTAAGCTTGAAAATAGTACACCATGAAAGTTCGCCCTGGAATAAATTCCGGGCTAACACTAGCCGTTAATTCGGGCATATTTCTTAACTTGATGCGTATGGGGCGAACGCTATGAGCTAATACCAAATCACCTCCGCCCAAATAGACATTGCTGAATGTGGTAACTTATTTATTTTGCAAACTCGCCTTGTCGTAGCCCGCCACCTGCTTGTAATTATCGGTAATACCCCGCAATTCTTCCTGGCTAATTATGTCCTCAATGTTGTCAAAAGGTTTATCGCCAGTGCGCCGATAAATTTCGCCTAAAATCGCATCGGGCGGTCTGCTCCGATTGGTCAACACTATGCAAGAAAAAGAATAACAAATTTCCGCCTGGTTTCCAAATCTGGCAGCAACTATATTTTGCCCTGCAAAAGTGTTAAAATCCGGGAAGAATTCTCAAGAGTGCTTTTTAAGAAAAATCTAAAGCTAACAGCAAGAGAGGCAATCAGAAATGAGTAGTACGGAAGAAGCAGTATCCCAAAGTGGAGGCGCTTCTGAGCAGAAGCGCCAGATTATCTACCCTCCGGCAGTAGGAACAATGGGTACACCAGCCTTTGAGACCAGAAGCCAATTGTTCAATGAACTGGATGACAATACCGTATTTATGATGGGCGATAATCCGGCTCTGCCTAAAATGCCGGAACGACCAGCTCTGGCTGACTTCTTCCGCTACAGATTGCATCCGCGCACGGTAGCCCATGTATTGCAAAGCGCAAATCTGGCGCAAAAAGCCGGGGTTGGAGAAAAAGTGGTGCTGGCCTGTCTGCTCCACGATATAGCCAACGGCGGTTTAATCGGCAGCGACCACGGCTATTGGGGCGCGCAGATGATTGAGCCTTACGTGGATGAAGAAGTGAGTTGGGCGGTTCGTTATCATCAGGCGCTCCGCTTTTTCCCAGACGAGGCGGTGGGCTACGAATATCCAGAAAGTTACAAGCACTATTTTGGGCCAGATTATACGCCGCCGCCCTATATTCAGGCTGAACACCGCTACGCCCGTCAGCATCGCTGGTATATGAGCGCCCGATTAGTCACCATGAACGACCTTTATTCTTTCGACCCTAACGTCAAAATAGAGTTTGAACAATTCGAGGATATTGTGGGTCGTCACTTCAAGCAGCCTAAAGAAGGGTTGGGCTTCGATGGTTCGCCGGTGGCGCATATGTGGCGAACCATGATTTGGCCCAACAATTTTCTCTAGCAGAGTTTAGCTGCCGACTCTGGAAAGAACAGGACGGTGTTCCAGGGCGTGAGCCAGGGTGCGTTGCGCCATCGCCAACTCCAGGCCAGTCAGTTCTAGCCGAGGCGGGCGTACTCTGGCGCTGCCTATGCCTACCGTTTCCTGGGCCAATTTTATAAGCTGAACAAATTTCGGCCCATTATCCATTCTCAATAGCGGTAAGAACCAGTAATAAAGCTTTTCCAGTCTGGCTTTATCGCCCGTACCCTCGCGCACCCGCATGGCCTCGTTGAACAATTCAACCGACTCAACTGGGAAGGCGTTGACCAATCCGGCAATCCAGCCATTCGCTCCGGCTAATATTCCTTCTACTATACAATCGTCCACTCCAACCAGAATATTCAAGCGTTGGCCTAACAACAGGCGAAGCGCCGCCACCCGGCGCACATCGGCACTGGATTCTTTGACGGCTTCAAGGTTGGTGTATTCTCCGGCCAGTTCCGCGATGTGTTCGGGCAGAAAATCGGTAGCATAGGCAGGCGGGTTGTTGTAGAGCATTACTGGCAAACTGGTCGCTTCGATTACCGCCGTTATATGGGCTTTCATCTCGCGCCAATCGGTTGAGTAGATGTAGGGCGGCAAAACCATCAGGCCACTACATCCGCTTGCTTCCGCCATCTGAGCTAACCGAACCGCTTCCGCCGTCGAAAGAGAAGCAATGCCCGGAATAATCGGAATTCGGTTGCCTACCGCCTGAACTGCGGTTTCCAGCAAGCCCTTTTTTTCCTCAAAACTAAGCGTCGCGCCTTCACCGAGCGACCCAAGCGGCACAAGGCCAGTACATCCCGCATCCGCCAATAAATTCGCGTGTTCGGCGAAAAACGCATGGTCTACGCTAAGGTCGCTGTTAAATCGGGTAGAAATAGCCGGAATTACGCCTGTCCAGGTAATTTTCATCTTGTTCATCCTCTCTCGTTAGTTTGTTCAAAAGTATTTTAGCAGCCGTTAAAATATTAAATAATTTTATTACGTTACAGTTTTTGTTGATAATCCTCTCGAATCAATTCTACGGCATCTATTACTTCATTGGGGTAGCGCTGACCGATTTGTTCAGCCAGTGCCGACATTTTTTCCAGCATTGCCAGGCTTTGAGCTACTTCTTCCGAGGTAAGTTTTCGTTTGGGGTCAAACTCACTTATTGTAAGAGAGCGCCTTTTAGGATTAGTCGTAACAGTTTCGGTGGTTTGTTGACTACTAGCAAATTCTTCCAAATATTGCAAAATAATCTCGTCTACACTTAAACCTTGTTCGGTAGCTCGCGCTTCTACCCGGCGACCTAATTCTTCTGGTATTTTAATAGTTAAGCTGGTTTCCATAATTGTCATCTTTCTCTATTATCTGCTTTTGTGGCATTTTACTTGACCCTATTTTAGCACAACCTTTTTTGTGTGACACGTAAAATACCTGAGTAAGTAGATTCATAGCCCCATCTTGTTTTTATTGAAGCATCGCCAAGTTACTCAATTCAAAACTCAAAACTCAAAACTCAAAACTGATTTAGCTCTGCCGCGCTACTGGAACATTTGGGGGAGGATTCCAATAGTGGTCGAGGCGTAAATTCAGGCGGGGATGGAGCGGGCGGGGCAATTCCTCTCTGGCAAAATAGCCCAGTTCGCCCATCTCTTCGCTCAGGGTAAGGCGACCACCCAGCTTGCGGCATTTAAAGACAAAACTTATATCAGGTTTTTCAGGGCGCGAATAAACCCCAACCAGATATTCCATTTCAACTTCCAGCCCGGTTTCTTCGTAAACTTCGCGAAATAAAGCTTGCGACAAATCCTCGCCGAACTCAACTCGTCCCCCCGGCAGCACCCAACGCTTATGGTCTCTATCCTTGCCGAGCAGAATACGGTCACGCTCGTCGGTAATTATTCCAAATACTGCTACAGTATGCTTCGCAATCAAAACCAAAATCTCCAAAAGGGAGAGGAGAAGGAAACAGGAGAAGGAGAAGGAAGGTGAAACACCTAATCCTCTTCTTCAACCTCTTACTCGTAATAAAATTGCTTGCCTGCTTTTCCTCAATCCTTCTCCTTCTCCTTCTCCTTCTTCCTATCGCCCTCGTGGACGGCGGGGTGG
>JBBQXW010000093.1:0-22279 GCA_038209275.1 Chloroflexia bacterium
GAATTTAATGTGCCGTTGCATACCCATATTTCCGAAACGGCCCTGGAAGTCGAGAATAGCCGCAAGGAACACGAAATGCCAGTCGTACCCTGGGTCAAAAAACAAGGTTTGCTCGAAACCAAACTGATTGCGGCGCACTGCGTCCACATTGACGAAGGCGAAATGTATAGCCTCGCCCACGCGGGCGCGGGCGTAGCGCACAACCCGACCAGCAACATGAAGCTTGCCAGTGGAGTTGCCCCGGTGGTGCGGATGCTCGAAATCGGCGTAAACGTCGGCATCGGCACGGATGGCCCGGCCAGCAACAACGATTTGGATATGTTTGAGGAAACCCGGCTGGCAGCGCTTTTGGCGAAAGGCTTTTCGGGCAATCCAACCGCCCTTCCCGCTCGTGAGGCTTTTGCGATGGCGACTTGCATGGGGGCAAAGGTGCTGCACATGGGCCACCTGACTGGCTCACTGGAAGCGGGCAAACGGGCCGACATTGTAATAGTTGACCTTGACCCCCTGCACAATACGCCACGCTTCCACCGCGACCCCGACGCGATTTACTCGCAGCTGGTGTATGTCAGCAAGGGTAGCGATGTGCGCCACGTAATGTGCAACGGGCGCTGGCTGATGCGTGACCGGGCGCTACTGACGCTGGACGAAGTGACGCTAAAGCAACAGGCCCAGGTCGTTGCCGACAAGATTGATAGCTTCCTGACGGCCCGCGAAGGCAATGTGTTGAGCAAACTGGTGGCTATCGGCGGGCTGGCTCAGGAGGAAAGTTTCGAGGTACAGGTAAAGGCCCGGCTCGAAAATATAGCCAGCGTACTGGCCTTCGTCAAAGACGCGGACAACGTGAAAGTAACGAAATCGTCGCGCTACCGCCAGTACGATACCTATTTCAGCTTTGCCTCACCCGAAGCGGGCAAAGTCCGTATTCGCGAAGATATTTATCTGGACGAGGAAGATAAGCCAACCACCCGCACCCGCACCCGCCTGACCCTGATTGGCCCGGCTTACGAACGCGAGTTCACCCACTCGATTGTGCTGAACCGTTCGCGCTTCACCGCGCGTGGCGACCAGTCGGTGCGCTTTTACCGCGAATATTTCCAGCCAACCAGCCTGCGCGAAATCAGCAAACTGCGCCATCGCTACCGTGTCCTGTATAAAGAAACCGATTTCGCGATTAATATTGACCGCATTCTTGACCCGGCCCAACCCGGCTATTTTGTAGAAATCAAGAGCCGCACCTGGTCGCAAAACGACGCTGAGAAGAAGGTCGAGCTAATCGGCGATTTGCTGCGCCGCCTGGGAATTAGCGACGAGAATTTACTAAAGCAGGAGTACAGTTCGCTATTGGCAATGGTCTAAATTTTGAGTTTTGAGTTTTGAATTAAAGACAGAACACAGATGGACACAGAGAACCATAGATGGACACAGATGGTTTTTTATTTGACTGATTTTCAGGCTGCAAAAGTTTAAGACTTGTTATTAGAAAATTTAAATCTTTTTGTACCAATCTGTGTTCATCTGTGGTTAAATCTTATTGTTTGGCGGGTGTGCGTCAGTTTTTTGCATCGAGCTAAAGAGAACCCGACCATGAATGGTCGGGCTAAGAACGGGAAGCTCATTTATTTTTAGCCCGACCATAAATGGCTAACAATTACCCACAAAGCAGATTTAGGTTCAAATTCCCGGACATGAATGTCCTGGCTAAGAAATAAACCAGTCTGTTTTGAGCCAGGACATTCATGTCCGGGTTCAGATGTGGGTAAGACTCAGCCATTTATGGTTGGGTATTGCAAAGAATTGACGCGCACCCTTGTTTGGCGAGCTAGTTTGCGGCTTCAAGCACATGTGCTAAAATAACCCAGTCAATTCCACTGTCTTATTTGGATTATGCTAATAGGCTAAAAGCTACTCATAGCAAATAATAGTACACGAAGGAGCGTGCTATGTCTGTCACTCCCGAACAGGTCGGCCAGGAGAACGAATTAAGGTTGCCCGAATTATTGGGCGAACTAGCTGAATTTAATCTAAAGCGCTATGGCGAATATACCGCCGTTTATTATGAAGGCCGCGAAGTAACCAATAGCCAGATGGCTGACCAGTCCCGGCGAATGGCGACGGGCTTGCTGGCGCAAGGGGTCAAGCCGGGCGACCGGGTGCTGGTTATGCTGATTAATTCGCCCGAAGTGCTGATTGCATATCAGGCTGTTTTACGCATTGGTGGCGTGGTTGTGCCGCTCTTGCCCGTCCTCAAAACGCCGGAGATACAGCATATCGCCGCCAATTGTAAACCGCGTGCCGCCCTGATTAATTTACCGTTAGCCCCGGTGATGCAACCGGCCCTGGAAGCGGCGGAACTGCCCGAACCAGCGATTATTATTGCAGTCGGCGACGCTGCCGAAGTAAAGGCTGCCGGGCTAATCAGCTTTAGCGAACTGGTCGCTAATTCCGAACCATTCACCGACCCGCCGCCTTGCCAACCAAACGATGTGGCGATTATTATCTATACCAGTGGCACGACGGGCAAGCCCAAAGGGGTAATGTTGAGTCACCGCAACCAGATGTCGAACATTACCGCCGACAAAAACAGCCTCGAATATATTTTGGGCCGGGCTACCCGCGATAAAGAGCCAGGGCTGGCGGTATTGCCTCTCGCTCACGCCTACGGCCTGACCGTCTCCAATCTGGGCTACCTGACTGGAAATCCAGTGGTGATGTTGCCCCGCTTTGAATTGCAAAAAGTCTTTGAAGCGATTGAAAAATACAAAGTGGTTAGCTTTGCGGCAGTTCCGGCTATGCTCGTTGCAATGCTTAACTATCCCGATGCTTCCAAATACAATACCAATAGCCTGGTCGCGGTTGGTAGCGGCTCGGCTCCCCTGCCCGAAAGCGTACTGAAAGGTTTTGAGCAGCGTTTTGGCGCGATTATTCGCGAAGGCTACGGCCTTTCGGAAGCGACCACCGCCGTTGCAACCCATCGCGAAGGCATGGGCATCAAGCCCGGCGCGGTAGGCAAGCCGCTCGACGACATAGAAGTGCAGATAGTAGACAACGACGATAAGCCGCTCCCAACGGGCGAACGCGGCGAAATTGTGGTACGCGGCCCAAACGTTATGCTCGGCTACTACAATAATCCTGCTGCCACCGAAGATACTATTCGGGGCGGTTGGCTGCATACTGGGGATGTTGGCTACCTGGACGAAGATGGCTATCTCTACATTGTCGAGCGCAAGAAGGACCTGATTATTCGCAACGGGCAGAACGTCTATCCCCGTGATGCCGAGGAAGTGCTGGCCCAACACCCGGCAGTAATGGAAGTTGCGGTTGTCGGCATCCCATCCGAAAAATACGGTGAAGAGGTCAAAGCTTATGTCGCCTTGCGCCCCGGTCAGCAAGTTAGTGCCGAGGATTTGATTGCCTATTCGCAACAATCGCTGGCAAACTACAAAACCCCGGCCTACATCGAATTCATCGAAGCCCTGCCGCGCAACCCGATTGGCAAAATCAACAAACGCGCTCTACGCGAAATGGCTGGTAATTAGTTCTTTTTAGTTCTTTTTAGTTCTTTTTAGTTCTTGAGAGAGATTTGAGCCAGCGCGCTGGCTCAAATCTCTCTCAAGAACTAATCGCTAAACTACTGGTATTTATTGGCGAAGTTCGCTATAATAATTTCAATCGTTTGAACTAGCTTACCTTTGCGACTCCTCGCATATTTCGCTCTTCACATACGTCTTCGGTAATTAATCAGCATCACTTTGGCGTGAGGCTGCAAGTTTCGTTTGTGTAATCAAAACTTTAAAAGAGTACTGGAAAAAGGAGTTTCTGCAATGAGGAAGAAACAGAGTCTGGCGCTGGTGCTGATGATTGTGCTAACAGCGCTGTTGGTAGCCTGCGGTGATAACACCGCTACCCCTGCTGCGCCCGCCGCCACTACCGCCGCCGCCACTACTGCGGCTGCCGGGGCTACTACTGCGGCAGCTGCCGCCACCACCGCCGCCCCTGCTCCCACTACTGCCCCGGCAGTAGCCACGACCCTATCCGCCGGAAAAACGCCTCTACCCACCCTGCCGCCATCGGCTGCCGCCGCCGGGCCAGGCGATAGCGGTGTAGTCGCTGCCCCCGCCCTGCCCGCGCTGCCTGCTACTGCCAAAAAGGGCGGTACGCTAACAGTAGCCAACGCCGGAACGCTGGCATCTTCGCTGCACCCCGCCCCGGTCAATGCCGATTACATTGCGGCCTGGGGTAATGTTAATGCCCTTATTTGGAGTTCTGGTCTGCTCGATTACAACTACACCACTTTGCAATGGCAATACGATATGGCGAAAGATTTGAAGGTAGATGCGACTGGCAAGATTTTTACCTTTACGTTGCTACCCGATTTGAAGTGGAGCGATGGTTCGCCGATTACGGTAGACGATTTCCAGTTCGCCCATGATAACATTTCCAAAGAAAACAAGGAAAACCCGGCGGCTAACTATGTAGCGCTGAACAATAAGAAGCAGATTGCTTCTTTCAAGACCGACGCTGCCACCAACACGATTGTAATCACAATGGCGAACACTTTTGCCCGTGATGTAGCCTTGAATTACGCCAATACTGCCCCCATCTCCAAGAAGGTCTGGGACGGCAAGCCTTTCTACGACCCATCAAACAATCCTGAAATCAAAAAACCCAGCCTGGTCAGTGGCCCTTATATGATTGAGAGCTACGATGCCAATACGCAGGGAGTTTTTGTGGCTAATCCTAACTGGTACAAAGGCAAACCCAATTTTGAGAAGATTATTCTCAAACCCATAACCGCTAACCTGGTTGTGGAAGCGCTCAAAACCGGGCAAGCCGATGTGACTTTCAACGCCATGGTACCCAGTCAGTACACCGAAACGAAGGCCAATGCCGATTTGAAAGTCTATGAATGGTACGGCGTACAAAGCAGCTATCGCTACATTGTTTACAACACCACTAAAGCGCCTTTCAATGACAAATCGCTCCGGCAAGCCATTGCTTACGCCCTTGACCGTACCACGATGATTAAACTGGTCGAAGCTGACCGGGCCGTGCCGCAGTTTACTTTTGTCAACGAAGTTAGCCCCTATTTCAACGCCGACGTTTCGCGCTGGGATTACAGCGTGGATAAAGCCAAGAAATTGCTGGATGACAACGGCTACAAAATGGATGGCGCGAACCGGGTCGGCAAAGATGGGCAACCGCTCAAGTTTGCGCTCGGCTACGATACCAGCACCGATGCCCAGGGTAAATTACTCGCTACTTATATTCAGGCCCAACTCAAGCAACTGGGAATCGAAGCAGTGGTAGATGGCAAAGATGCCCAGGCTTACCTCATCGGGCTAGTCACGAAGAAGTTTGATGCTGGCATTGGCTTTGCAGGTGGCGCAAACTTCCCTGACCCCGACGATGTAAAAATTTACTACACTGCCAAAGGGGTCTACAACGTCGCGGGTTATGTTGTGCCGCGCCTGGAAGAGATTTTCGACACAGGCAGCCGCGAACTCGATAACGCCAAGCGGAAGCAGCTTTATGGCGAAGCTCAGAAAATTTTGACCGAAGATTTGCCTTCGGAAGTGTTCTACGCCCGTATTTTCCATATCGCCGCTAACAAAAAAGTCGGCGGTATCGTCACCAATAAAGGCGGCAGCATCTATCTGAACTATGCCGTCGCTTCCTGGTATTTGAACCAATAGAAATAATTTTATTAGCTTCGAGAATAAATTTCTTGCAAGAAATTTATTCTCGAAGCTAATAACCAGTCTCATAAATCGGTAGGGGTTTGAAGGGTCAAACCCAATTGGGTTTGAAGGGTCAAACCCCTACCGATTTATGAGAGACCAAGAATTTTTCAGGTTTCGTGTTAGTTATAAGCAAAAGTTCTGTAAGCAGTTTGAAAGCTCTAAGGAGGAGTTCCTACAATGAGGAGGAAATTAAGTCTCGCCCTTATCATAATGGTACTGGCAGGGTTGCTAGTAGCCTGTGGCGACCCTACCGCTACTCCTGCGCCCGCCGCACCCGCCGGGGCTACTACTGCCGCCGGAGGTGCAGCCACTACCGCACCCGCCGCTACCACCGCTCTTTCCGCCGGAAAAACGCCCGAACCAACCTTGCCGCCGACAATTGCGGCAGTAACTGGCGTGAACCCAACGCCGCCGCTCCCCGCGCTACCAGCAGATGCCAAGAAGGGCGGCACGCTTACGGTTGCCGTAGCTGGTACGCTGCCGGTGAATATTCCGGCCAACTCGACCAGTGCCGATACTATCGGTTCTTTCTTCACCGTCCGCAACTTCTTGTGGAGTCCGGGCTTGCTCGATTTCAACTACACTACTTTGCAGTGGCAACTGGAAATGGCGAAAGATTTTAAGGTAGACCCGACTGGCAAAATCTTTACCTTTACCTTGCGCCCCGATTTGAAATGGAGCGATGGCTCACCGATTACCCCCGAAGATTTTCAGTTCACCTTTGAGAATATTGCCAGGCCGAACAAAGAAAATCCGGCGGCTAATTATTCACGTTTAGGCGATACAGCCTTAATATCGTCCTACAAAGGTAATAACGCCACCAACACGGTTGAAATTATCATGAAGGAGACCTACGCCCGCGATGTAGCGCTCTATTTCGCCAACCACATGCCCGTTCCGAAGAAAATTTGGGAAGGCAAGCCCTACACCGACCCGGCGAATAACCCTGAAATCAAAAAGCCTAGCGTGGTCAGTGGCCCGTATATGATTGAGAGCTACGACCCCAACACGCAAGGCGTACTGGTCAAAAATACCAACTGGTATCGCGGTAGTGCCAATTTTGACAAGATAGTGCTAAAACCGTTTGCTGCCAACCTGGTTTACGAAGCCCTCAAAACAGGACAGGCCGATGTGACGATTGACCAGATGCCCGCCGCTCAGTTTGCCGAAGTCAAGACCAGTGCCGACCTCAAAACTTACGAATGGTACGGCGCACAAAGCGAATATCGCTATATCGTTTACAATACCACCAAAGCGCCCTTCAATGACAAGGCACTGCGCCAGGGAATTGCCTACTCGCTAGACCGCACTGTAATGATTAAGCTGGCGGAAAATAACCGGGCTATTCCACAGTTCACCTTTGTCAACGAAGTCAGTCCCTACTTCAATCCTGAAGTTAGCCGCTATGAAGTAAATCTGGACAAGGCCAAGAAAACGCTGGATGACGGCGGCTATAAGTTGGATGGGGCGAATCGGCTGGGCAAGGACGGGCAGCCGCTCAAGTTTGTTCTGAGCCATAGCACTCCCGATGTATCCGGCAAACTGGTAGCAACTTATGTACAGGCTCAACTAAAGCAACTCGGCATAGATATTTCAGTTGAAGGTAAAGACCCGCAATCTTTCCTGGGCGCGCTGGTTACAAAGAAGTACGATGTTGGTACGGGTACGACTGGCAGTGCGGTCTTCCCCGACCCCGATACTTCTAAATTCTTCTACGTCAAGGGTGGCGTTTTCAACGTAGCCGGATACGAAGTACCTCGCCTGGACGAAATTTTTAAGCTGGGCGCAAACGAACTGGACAGCACCAAACGCAAGCAGCTTTACGGCGAAGCCCAGAAGATTCTGAGCGAGGATTTGCCTTCGCAGGTCTTCTATACCCAAGTTCCCTACATCACCGCCAACAAAAAGGTCGGTGGCATCGTCGCCAGCAAAGGCGGACGGATTGACCTGAACTGGGCGGCGGCAAGCTGGTACTTTACTTCTTGAGTCTGATTCAAACTGGGTGACAGTTTTGAGCCTGACCTGAACAAGGCTCAAACTGTCACCCCGGTTTGAAACATATTTTAGAACTAATCTCAAACTGCTTGACCTCGAACCAGTCAAGCAGATTTTTCGATTTTGGCTAGGAAAAGGTTTTCCTTAACTTATACCTGAGCCAAACGAAAAGACAAGGTTTCGTACAATTTCATACAATGAGGAGGAGTTTTATGAAGAAAAAAATAAGCCTGGCACTGGTGCTACTGCTATTGGCTTTAACGGTAGCTGCTTGCGGCGATAGCACCGCCACGCCCGCCGTCGCGACCACTGCTGCTGGTGGCACAACCGCCGCCGGAGCCGCTACAACCGCAGCAGCAGCGACTACGGCGGCGGCGACCACTGCCGCCGTCGCACCCAAAACGCCCGACCCGACGCTGCCCCCAACCCTGGCGGCGGTAACAGGCGTATCTGCCCAGGCACCAATACCAGCCTTGCCCGCTGAGGCCAAAAAAGGCGGCACGCTGACCATTGCCAATGGCGGTTCGCTGCCGACTAACCTACCCGCCACGCCCACCAGTGCTGATGTGGTTGGCTCGTGGTTCACAATTTATTACCTGATTTGGAGTCGGGGTTTGATTGAGTACGACTACACCAAATTGCAGTGGCAACTGGAAATGGCAAAAGATTTCAAGGCCGACCCGACTGGCAAAATCTTTACCTTTACCTTGCGCCCCGATTTGAAGTGGAGCGACGGTTCGCCGATTACGCCCGAAGATTTTCAGTTCACCTTCGAGAATATTTCAAAAGCCAACAAGGAAAACCCCGCCGCTAACTATTCCCGGCTGGCAGATACCCAGCGTATCGCCTCCTACAAAGGTGACAACGCTACTAATACTATCGAAGTTACCATGAAAGAGACTTATGCCCGCGACATCGCGCTCTACTATGTCCAGTTTGCGCCTGTGCCAAAAAAGGTTTGGGACGGCAAGCCTTATTCCGACCCGGCGAATAATCCCGAAATCAAAAAGCCCAGCGTGGTAAGCGGCCCATATATGATTGAGAGTTACGACTCTAACACCCAGGGCGTTTTTGTACCCAATCCCTACTGGAATCGGGGCAAAGCCAACTTTGATAAAGTGGTTATAAAGCCGTTCGCGCCCAATCTGGTTTATGAAGCGCTCAAGACCGGGCAGGCCGATGTGACGATTGGCGCGATGCCCGCCGCTCAGTATAACGAAGTCAAAGCTACACCTGACCTGAAAATTTATGAATGGTACGGTGTACAGGTGGATTGGCGCTACGTCACGTTCAACACTACCAAAGCGCCTTTCAATGATAAGGCCATGCGTCAGGCTATCGTCACCAGCCTTGACCGCAAGGTTATGATTAAGCTGGCGGAGAATGACCGTGCCGTGCCGCAGTATAGTTTCTTGACCGAAGTTAGCCCGTACTTCAACCCGGAAATCGAGCGCAACGAATTTAACCTGGATAAGGCCAAAAAGCTGCTGGACGATAACGGCTACAAACTCGACGGCGCAAACCGTCTGGGCAAGGATGGGCAGCCCGTCAAATTTACCATGAATATTGATGCTAACGACCCGGCAGGTAAGCTGGTGGCGACCTATGCCCAGGCCCAACTTAAGCTGCTGGGTATTGACATGGCGGTGGAAATTAAAGATTCGCAGGCTAACCTGGCGGCATTGGTGACGAAGAAATACGATATTGCGACTGGTCTCACTGGTGGGGCGGTCTTCCCCGACCCCGATACCAACAAGTTCTTCTTTACCAAAGATGGAGTCTTTAACGTTTCCGGCTTCAATACTCCCCGCCTGGACGAACTATTCAAGCTGGGCGGCAGCGAACTGGACACTACCAAGCGCAAGCAGATTTATGCCGAAGTTCAGAAAATTTTGGGCGAAGAAGCGCCGCTTCAGGTCTTCTACGGCAAAATCCAGTACATTGCAGCTAACAAAAAGGTCGGCGGCATCGTCCCCAACAAAGGCGGACGAATTGACCTGACCTTCTCGGTAGCGGGCTGGTATTTCAACCAGTAAAATACTAAACTAGCGAGAGGCGAAGGAAAGCATTTTTCCTACGCCTCTCTTTATATATTAGTTTTTGAATTTTTTTTTGCAAAAAAATTCAAAAACTAAATAAAATCGGTAGGGGTTCGATTTATCGAACCCAATGCGCTGGATAGAGCAAAATTTAAGGGTTTTTGGCAAGGAGGAAAAATGCAAGCTTATAGTAAAGAGCAAGTAGAGAAGGCATTGGCTGCTGCGGAAGGCTGGCAATTGAACAGCGAAAAAGGCGAGATTTACCGCCAGTACCAGTTCGGGAACTTTGTCGAGGCGCTGGCTTTCGTAAATAAAATCGGGGCGATAGCCGAAGAATTAGGCCATCACCCCGACATTACTATAAAATACAACAAGGTTTTGCTCAGTGTCGTCACCCACGACGCGGGCGGTCTCACCGACAACGACTTCACCCTGGCCTTGCGTGCTAATCGAGTGGCATAGTTCCAGGTTTTCAATTCGCGCTTTTCCCAACTTGAAGCTTGAAACCTGGAACTTGAAACTTGAGTTAAATCGTCCTGACGCGATTGCGGAGGATGCCGATTTTTTCGATTTCGACTTCGACGATGTCGCCGTCTTTGAGAAATTCGGGTGGAGTGCGGGCGAAACCGACCCCGCTCGGCGTGCCGGTGGCAATCACATCGCCCGGCTCAAGGGTAAATCCGGCGGAGATAGAAGCGATAATTTGCCGGATGTTGAAAATCATTTCTTTGGTATTGGATTCCTGTTTGGTTTCACCGTTGACCCGCAATTGAATTTGCAAATTCTGGGGGTCGCCTACTTCGTCAGCACTGACAATCCATGGCCCCATCGGGCAGAAAGTATCGAGGCTTTTGCCCTTGAACCACTGCGTGTGGCTGCGTTGCAAATCGCGGGCGGTGACATCGTTGATACAGGTGTAACCAAAGACATAATCGAGCGCATCGTCTTCCGAAATATCGCGTCCTTGCCGCCCGATAATAACGCCCAGTTCGGCTTCCCAATCAATTTTGTCGCTTACTTTTGGATTGAAGGTAATTTCTTGCTCAGGCCCAATGATGCAGGTGTGGGCTTTGGTGAAAAAGACCGGCAATTCGGGCGGTTTATCCTCGGTGTTATTCGCCCGCGCCCCTTCGCTGACGTGTTCGCGGTAGTTGCGCCCGATACAGATTACGTTTTTGGGCGGTTTGAGAATTGGCGCAAGCAAAGTAACCCGGTCTAGTGCAATACCAGTTTCGTTAGGAACTTCGGTTGTGCCACCCTGCTTGATTAAAGTTATCATATCGGCGGGCCAATCGAGGGTTTGTGAGTCAATCAAGCGGTTACTATCCATATCCAGAATAGCGACGGCTGGGCCGCCGTTACCACCGTGCCGCTCATAGGTAACATAGCGCATGTTCAATCTCCTCGCGTTTTCTCGTGAAAATCAAAAAATCTAACTGCTCTCATTTCAGATGCTGCACGCTTAATAGTACCCGATGCCGGACGCTAAGGCAATTAGAAACGCTAAAAGTTAGCTCTAATTCAAAGTTATATCAAAAAAATGAAACATCTCCCTGCAAGGTCGTGTCTATAAAGTGCAAGGGTAAATAGCCTGAGGCAAAACCGAAGCAATTTTTGGTAATACTTTAAAGAAACGATCAAACGAGGAGGAGAAACAAATGCGACGTGCAATAGGGCCAGTGCTAGGCTTGTTGCTTTTACTGGAAATCGGCGTAGCGATAGTTATCGTGCTGGCAACGCCAGGCGGTTTTGGTTCATTAGCCAGCTTTGGTTTTGGCCCGGAACGGCGACAGGAGCAACCTGTTCAAACTTTTGAAATTAACGGACAATCGGCTAATCTGGTAATCGGTAACGGCGCAGGCAAGGTTACTATCGAAGGCAACCCCAGCGCCACCGCCATTACTATAAATGCCACTAAAATCGGCTATGGCTTTGATGATAAGGTTTTTGCCGAATTGCCTTATCAGGTCACGCAAAACGGCAATACCATTAATATTAATGCAGAGCGCGAGGTAAAACCCAATATTGGCATTAGCGGGCGTATCGAAATTCGGGTAGTCGCCCCGGCCAATGTTGCAGCGAGTGTAAAAACGGGTAGTTCCGACGTGCGAGTGAGCGGTCTGGAGAATAAACAGCAAGATTTTAATTTTGAAACAGGCAGTGGTTCCCTGGTAGTAAACAATTTGGCGGGCAACAATTTGCGGCTCAAGAGCGGTAGTGGCGATATTCGGCTAATCAGCTTGACCAGTACTGGCATTAACGCTGAAACCAGCAGTGGCAGTATTAGCCTGAGCGATGGACAGAGCGGAGCGACCCGGCTACACACTGGCAGTGGCGACATTCGGTTGGACAGATTGAGTAGTGGTCTGGATGCCGAGACCGGGAGCGGCTCAATTCAAGTACAAAATTCGAGCGTGACTACTTTGCGGCTCAAAACTGGTAGCGGCGATGTTCGTTACAGTGGCGATGCCAAACTGACCAGCGACGGTCAGGCTACTACCGGCAGTGGTAGTGTTGAACTCAATTTTACCAATTTGGGTAACAGCGCACCCCGCTTCGATGTCTCGACTGGTAGTGGCAGCATCAACTTTAACGTCCGAGGGGTCAATATCGAACGCAATGAGAAACACCACTTGACGACTAATAACAACGGCCCTATGCTACGCATCAACACAGGCAGTGGCGATGTACGAGTTAATGGCTAGAACAGAACAGGTACTAAGATGCAGAACAAACAGGTGGTAAAGTTTCTATATCTGGCGCTGGCGGCAGAGACAGGTCTTGGCATAATCTTGTTACTGACCACCGGGGCATGGGTATCACTGGTAATAATTTTGGCGATTTTTGGGCTACTCGGCGGGGGCGCATTCTTGCTAAACCAGCTAGGATTGTGGGATGGTGGCAATTGGGTAAAACCCGAACAGGCTACTGCCCCCACCGCCGCCAACAATAATTGGAGTTCTCCTATGATGGGTATGGGTATAAATTTGGGGACAGGGCCGGAGCGCACCGAAACGGTAAACCTGAGCTTTCCCCTGGACGATATTAATGCTTTACAGGTAGATGTAGCCCACGGCAATCTGCGCGTAACCGGGCAGGAAGGGCTGGCGGCTATTCAACTAATCGCTACCAAACGGGTCTTTACCCGCGATGAATATATGGCCCGCAACGAACTTGACCGACTACAGGTACGCAATCGGCGCGAAGGTAATTTACTTAAAATCGAGGCCGGACCTGCCGACGGACAAACCAACCTGACTATCGGGCGCGGCGCACGAATTGACCTGGAAATGATTGTACCAATTGCTATGGCAGCGTCGCTTTCCAGCGCAGCGGGCGATTTGATAATTCATGGCTACCAGGGCGAACTTTCGGCCCGGACGGGCGCGGGTAGTTTGATAGTCGAAAACTACAATAGCGGGCGCAATCTCACTTTATCGAGCAGCGCCGGACGGATTGCCATCCAGCAAATCGCGGCGGGCAATGTAAAAATACGGACTGGCGCTGGCACTATCGAGCTTACGGGAGTGGGCGCTGAATCGCTGGAACTCGAATCGGCGGCAGGCTGGATTCGGGCGCGGGGCATCAATTCGGCCCGCTACGTCGCCCGCGCACAGTTAGGTAGCGTTGACCTCTACGATGCACGAGTGGAGCGCGAACTACAACTGAGCGCGACGGCAGGCCGGGTGCAGGCCCAGAACATTACCGCCAACACTTTCCAGATTGAAACTACTACTGGCATGGTTTTCTACCGGGGTACGCCTCCAATGCACAATAGCCAGGTCAAAAGCGCCCTGGGTGCAATCGAGCTATTCTTGCTGGCGGGTGGCTCCTTCAACCTGGATGCGCGGAGCAATGTCGGTAGCGTTGCAGTCAACCTGCCTGTCACCAACACCTACTCCGCCACTCGCAACGTCTTTAGCGGTGTCGTCGGCGCAGGTGGCCCACAACTCCAGGTGCTGACCCAGGTCGGCAGCATCCACGTGGCGCAGGGATAGGAGGATTTACGATTTACGATTTACGATTTACGATTTACGATTGAGGAACAATTTCTGGTTTCTGGTTCAATTAAAATTTCTCTGTGTTCATCAGTGTTCTGTATTTAATTGTTCCTCAATCGTAAATCGTAAATCGTAAATCGTAAATCGTTAGACCTTAGTCCAATTGTTCTTAAGGTCTTGGGGTGATAAACTTAGTAGACCGGTTCACAAAAAGGGTACAGATTTGGTAGGGGCGAATCGCATACGCCCTCGAACGCTAGAGCAGGTCAAGAGGGCGTATGCGATTCGCCCCTACGAAAGTAATTCTAAACTTTTCTACGACGACCTGTACTTAGTTCATACCACTCGAAATTCTGTACTCAGCCTTAGGATTTGAACTTTGAACTTTGAACTCGGCCCGTAGGGTTGCCCTGTGGGTTGAACTTGCTAAAACTGGTCAGGAAACAGCACACATGATTGTAAGCGCCATAGGGCGATTAACTAAAAGTTGGCAGCATAAGTCGCAGGAAGTTGTTAGCGTAGTGGACGCTGGTGAAGCGAGGCAAATGCAAGAATCAGGGCAGGTAGAGCAACATACGCCGATTTTAACCCCGGCGGGCTTTATCTTGAATGAACGACAATCAGCCGAGCAAGCGCTAATCGAACGCTGCAAGAGAGGCGACCAAATAGCTTTCGCTTCATTGGTGGAAATGCACCAGGATTTCGTGTATAATTTAGCTTATCGGATAATGCAGAACCATGAAGAGGCTGACGACGCAACCCAGGAAGCTTTCGTTAAAATCTGGCAGGCGTTGCCAAACTTCCGAGGCGATTCAAAATTTACTACCTGGCTTTACCGCATCGTCCACAACCTCTGCCTGAACCGATTGCGCTCGGCCAAGAGCAGCCCGAAAACCGTTTCAGTCGAATTTAACTGGAACGATGAAAGCGACGAAGAGCGCGATATGCTGGCAAACTTGCCCGGCGAGGCCGCCGATGACCCAGCGATTCGCCTGGATAGTGCCGAACAACGCAAACTTATCTGGCGCGAGGTAGATACTCTACCCGATAAATATCGCGCCATCATTACGCTTTATTATAGCCAGGAACTGGCCTACGAAGAAATTGCCGCATTGCTGGATGTGCCGGTTGGGACGGTCAAAACTCACCTCTACCGGGCCAAAGCTTTGCTAAGAAGTAAATTATCCGACCTGAATACGCAAGGGGTATTGGAGCTAAACTAAAATGACGATGAACCATCACGATAACGAACTGAATAACGAGCGCCAATACGATAATCTGGAACAGATTTTAGCGGCCCGACCATTGGTACGCGCTCCCCGCAACACTATGTCAAGAGTAATGGCCCGAATTGCGGCGCTACCACAGCAAAATTCGGTGGCTAATTTTGCGCCTCCGGCAGTAACGCCGATACGCTATGCTCCGCCACCAGTGCTGCCACTACCCGAAGCGGAGGATGAAGTAGCGCAGTTGCGCGGTAGGTTGACCCGGCTTATCTTTACTTCGGCCTGGATTAGCCTTTCGGCGCTGTTTATCTATTTGATAATCTGGCCTGCTATCAGCAACCTGTTTTTGGGCGGACAGAACGATTTCAATTTGGTGTTGCGAACGGTGCAACTCTGGAATGGGCTGGTGAATATGGTGAGCAGCGTTTTCGCTACCATCGCGCCACTCTTGCCTTCGATGTTGAGTGCGTTGGTCGGATTGGTGATTATGCTGCTAATCTTCACCATGCAGCGTCGCCGTTTCCGCCTCGGTTAGCAGAGGAAAATCCATTGACGGAGCAATGTCTTACGAATAGTCGGCGCTCGGCTCGGATAGCGGCTTGATGATGTCGAGCGCGGACGCTAACGAAAAAACTGGTGCTATCGTGCGCTGTTTCGTGGCGCTGGATAGTCCCGCCGAACTGAAGGAGCGCGTCAGCGCCCTGATTGAGCAGATGCGAACTGCCGAAGGTGGACGCAAAATTCGCTGGGTACGGCCCGATGGCGTACATCTAACCTTGAAATTTCTTGGCGATGTGCCAGCCGAAAGAATAGCAGAAATAAACGCGGCCCTTTCCTTTGCCCTGGCCGGGCTGGAAGATGCCGCGTTTGATTTGGCCCTCGAAGGGCTGGGCAGTTTTGGCAAACCCGATGCGCCCCGCGTAATCTGGGTCGGGGTGGGCGGCAACCGCAGTCGGCTCAACCGTTTGCAAAAAGTAGTCGAGAAAACGCTCAATCCAATGGGCTTCCCGCCCGATGCACGCGGCTACAATCCGCACCTCACGCTGGGTCGCGTCCCCGATTTGGGCCGCGAAGAACGCGCCGCCCTCACCCGTCTGTTAAGTCGTTACACCAATTCGCCCGAAGTAAATTTTGGGCGCTTCCCTGTCACCGAAGCCGTCCTGATGCAAAGCGACCTCCGCCCTGCCGGAGCTATCTATACTCCTATTGCCCATTTTCCCCTGATAGAAGCTGACTAACTTAGCTTGAATAAATTTAGTTTGGAAATTTTTGCAAAAATTTCCAAACTAAATTTATTCAAAATCCAGGTTATTGTCCTATTGACAATAAGTGTGGTTAGCGCTATACTGGTGTTAATGTTAAGAATACAATAACTCGGCGGCCTGAGAGCTTACCGATATTGGAAATATTGAAATATAAAATATTGAAAAGGATAAAAGCCATGCGCGAAAGCAATCGAGAGGAATATGATTATCTGGTGATTGGAAGCGGGATTGCCGGGTTGTTTACTGCTTTGAAAGCGGCTCAGTTTCAGGGGACGAAAGCGCGACGGGTGGCGCTGGTGACGAAAGCCAACCTGGAAGAAAGTAATACCCGCTACGCGCAGGGCGGCATCGCTGCGGCGGTTGCACCGAGCGATTCGCCAGCAGCGCATATCGAAGATACCTTGATTGCCGGGGCTGGATTATGTAAACCTGAAGCGGTTAAAATTTTGTGCGAAGAAGCTCCAGCCCGTATCGCCGATTTGTTGAGTGTGGGCGTACCGTTTGACCGAAAGCATGGCAGTGGTGGGAACAAAGATGAAGAAGCGCCCGAACTGGCGCTGGGCCGGGAGGGAGCGCACAGTGCCAACCGCATTTTGCACGCGGGCGGCGACGCAACCGGCTTTCATATTGAAATATCACTCTGCCGGGCAATAAAAGAGTGTCCCACAATTGATGTTTTTGAACAGACTTTTGTAGACCAATTGCTGATTGAGGATGAACGAGTGACGGGTGCGCTTTTGCGAAAGGCGGACGGCACGACTGTCGCGGTGTCGGCGCTGGTTACAGTGCTGGCGAGTGGCGGGGCAGGCCAGCTTTATACCTACACCACTAATCCGGCGGTAGCAACGGGCGACGGCATGGCGCTGGCGTACCGGGCAGGCGCGGCTTTAGCCGATGTTGAATTTTACCAGTTCCACCCAACCGCGCTGGTAATGCCGGACGCGCCAACTTTTCTGGTATCGGAAGCGGTGCGCGGCGAGGGAGCGATTTTGCGGCGGGTGAAGACCGATGGTTCTGCCGGAGACGCTTTTATGACCGAATACGACCCCCGCGCTGATTTAGCTTCACGCGATATTGTGGCACGGGCAATTACCACTGAAATGGCGAAAAACCAGCGCCCTTACGTCTATCTGGATGCCACCCACATCCCGGCGGCGGTGCTACGCGAACGTTTCCCGACGATTGACCGCTTTTGCCGCGACCATGGCCTCGATTTTACGGTTCAGCCGATGCCAGTTGCACCCGCCGCCCACTATATGATGGGTGGAGTAGCCACCGATACCTGGGGCGCAACCACTATGCCGGGCCTGTTTGCCTGTGGTGAAGTGGCCTGTACTGGCGTGCATGGGGCAAATCGGCTGGCCTCCAATTCGCTATTAGAAGGCTTGGTTTTTGGGCAACGCATTGTAGAGCGGGTCGAGGCAATCCGGGCGCAAGTCGGCGAGGATAAATTTGGCTTACTAACCGGGCTGGCAGAACAGGCCGAGTCATCCAGAATCGAGCTTGAAGCGGATAGTATTTATGGTGCAGTCGAGACAGCCGAGCCAACGCCGGATGCAGGCATAAATCACAAGGCAAGCGTGCCAACCCTGAGCGAGTTTCAAGCCGAAATGTGGCAGAAAGTCGGGCTGGTGCGGGATGCCGAGAATTTGCGGCAAGCGGTCAGGATACTGGAAGATTGGGCGCAGGCAGCCCAGGAAGCAGCACTAGAAACCAATCAGGGAAATGTATCATTATCATCTGAAACCGCCCAGCGGCAAATGATGGAGCTGGCAAACCTGACCCGGTTGGGTTGGCTGATGGCTCAAGCCGCTCTCACTCGTACCGAAAGCCGGGGTGGTCACTTCCGCCGTGATTATCCAACCGCCCGCGAACACTGGCGACAGCGCATCGTCTTTACTCAACCCGTCCCAAAATTGCTGGTAGGAAGCAGGTTTTAAACTTTAAATTGCCTGGAACACAGATGAACACCGAGAATGACAGATAAACACAGATTTTTTAATACTAATTCTTCTCTGTGTTCATCTGTGCCTCTTGGTGTTCATCTGTGTTCTTAACTAAATACCCCAGACCCCCCTAACTCGGTTATTTACAATTAACCAACCTAGCGACTATAATAGTACCAGACCGTAGGCAGCAATTTTATTAACCCCTTAGCTAAAGGAGAAAAATATGAGCTTGCTCGACACCCTGGCAAAAAAGATTAGCGATAGCGAGGCTAATTACGTTCAGTTTGGTATTCCCGCCGAACGAGTACAGAATGTAAAGTACGATTCAAGCCCGGTTAGTGCTGGTAGTGGCTATTTCAGGGTGTGGGCCGTCGAAATGAAGGTAAACGATGGTGGCCCACTGGTAGATTATTACTCGGTGCTGCACTCGGTGGTGCGCTTCGACTACGCAGGCAAGCCGGTGGAACTGACTCGTGTAACCGGGCTGGATAGCCTCAGTGGTAGCACAGGCGGCAACGTTAGCATGGGCAAGGTAATGGCCTTGAATTTCCCTTTGACCGAACTAATGCCTTTCAACGGTGGCACGCTGGAATTAAGCGCTGGGCTATTGGCGATGAAAGAAAAAGACCGGGTGCAATCGGCTATTAAAATGGCAACCGATTTTAGCGCGTTGCTGGCGATACCGCAATTGTCGAGCGTACTATCGCTGGCGCAGCCGTTGGCTAACAATATTGAGCAACTGGTCGGTATGGGCGACAACCAGTTTCGGTTGGGCTACCATAATACTTTTGCCAGCGCCAATGGCGGCGGCTCGAATGACCTGAAGCCACAGTATATTGCGATTATTGGTTCACAGACCGGGGACGCAGTAGCGCGTGACGGCGCGGGCCATTGGGTTATCAATGACCACCTGTGCTATATCAATCCTGACCCGAACGCCACCGATAAAAACCCGGTGGAAATCCCCCGCGATTATATTTTGCTGAGATTTGAGGTCAGGCGCTCACGCGGCGAAGAGTGGAATAATTTGCCAGCCTTGAATGAGCCGTTTGTCGAATCGCTACGGCTACTGACTAGCGACGAAACTAAATCTAAAGCGCAGCTAAAACGGGCTATTCTGCAAATTCTGGAGTCGCCCGATATTGCCGAGAATGACCGCGAGGCGATTGCCAAGCAATTGCGCGATAAATACGATAGCCGCGCCAGTCTGCTGAGTGTCGAAAGCCCTGGCGATTTGGATGCAATTATGGGGCCAATACCAAGTCTGTCCGAAGCAATCGGCGATGCCAAAGCGGGCGACCAGAAACAGCGCATCAATGTTAACGATTTACTTAATGTCTGATAAAGGGCCAGCCAGATGCAAGCCGATGCAGTAATTGTAGGCGCGGGAATAATCGGCGCGTCCTGCGCCTACTTTTTGGCTAAGGGTGGGCTGAAAGTTTATATTGTCGAGCGCGGCGGAGTCGCCAGTGGCACTAGCGGGTCGGGCGAGGGCAATATTCTGGTGTCCGATAAAACGCCCGGCCCGGAACTAGAACTGGCAAAGCTGGGCGTGCGCCTATGGAAAGAACTGTCCCAAACTTTGCCGGACGATTTCGAGTTCGAGGAAAAAGGCGGCATTGTGGTTGCCGAAGCCGAAGCCAACCTTCGTTCGCTTACGGCTTATGTTGCCACGATGCAAAATGCGGGCGTGGTGGCGCACCTGTTAAGCGAGACTGAATTGCGCGAAGCCGAGCCACACCTGGCGCACGACGTAGCCGGAGCAGCCCACTTTCCGCAGGATTGTCAGGTGCAGCCGATGCTGGCGAGTGCCGCTCTGGTAAAAGCCGCCCTAAATCATGGGGCGGTTTTTCTCGACCATACCGAACTTATCGCCATAGAGCGGACTAATTCGGGCGCGGTTAGCGGCGTTGTAACCAGCAAGGGCCGCATCAGTACGCCCCGCCTGATAAACGCGGCTGGCCCATGGAGTCCCAAAATCGCCGCGATGGTTGGGCTGGATTTGCCGATTCAGCCGCGCAAGGGTCATATCGTTGTCACCGAGCCGCTACCTGTGCTAATTCACCATAAAGTTTTTGAATCTGGTTACACCGATGCGGTCAACAGTGGCGATGCCGCCCTTCAAATCGCTTCGGTGGTCGAGGGTACGAAAAGTGGCACGATTTTGCTGGGCAGCAGTCGCCAGCGCGTCGGCTTTGACCCGACTATCGAAATACCTGTTTTGCAGGCTATCGTCCGGCGGGCGGTGCGTTATTTCCCGGTGCTGGCTTCGGTTCATGCGCTGCGGGCTTACGTTGGGTTTCGGGCGTATGCTCCCGACCACCTGCCCGTTATCGGCGAAGAGCCAACCGTTCCAGGCTTTTACATCAACACGGGACACGAAGGAGCGGGCATTGGGCTTGGCCCGATTAGCGGCAAGCTACTCAGCCAGCTAATTTTGGGCCAGCCGCTCGATTTGGATTTAGCGCCTTTCCGACCAGAACGTTTTCAGGAAAGCATAGCAGTACTCGCTCACAGTTAGCGATGCTTATTTTAATTCTTAAATTTTTCAGCATAGAGCCTGGTTACAGGCTATCAGAATTTGGGTTTGATTAAGGAGGACAACGGTGATTAGAAAACCATTTTTTTTCAGTGTTATTCCGCTTTTAATAATTGCCCTGCTAACAGCCTGTGGCGACGCTACCCCCACTCCAGCTGCTACTACTGTCCCAGCCACCGCTACCACTGTTCCTACCACAAATCCTCCAACCGCTACTATCGCTCCGACTACCACCAGCGCTCCAACTTCTACTGTGGCAGTTACCACCCCACCGACCACTGCTCCCGCAACTAGCGAAGCGGTCAGCAGCCCGGTGCAATTCGTGTGGAAAAGTTCAGGCGACCCTGCGAAGCCTATAGCTCACCCCTTTAGCCTTGCCATTGATAGTCAGAATAATATTTATGTGGGAACTATTGATACTTCGCAGGTTCAAAAGTTGGATAGCAACGGTCATTTTTTAAGTGTTTTAGGCGGGCCGGGACAGGAAGATGGTCAATTCAAGTTTAAGGCTTCCGCCAACGCAACCGAAGTGGCGCTGGCGATTGACTCCCAGGATAATCTTTATGTTTCTGATTTGAATTATCGGGTTCAGAAATTCGACAAGCAGGGCAAGTTTTTGCTCAAATGGGGTAGCGAAGGCAAAGGGGATGGTCAGTTTCAAGGGCCGATTGGCCTTGCGGTAGATAACCAGGGAAATGTTTATGTATCGGATATTTTTAATAATATTATCCAAAAATTTGACGCTACCGGCAAATTTCTGACAAAATTGGGCAGCACTGGCACTGATGACGGACAGTTCAAGAAGCTGGCAAACATCGCGCTGGATAAACAGGGTAATCTTTATGCAACAGATAATGAGCTAAACCGTATCCAGAAATTTGACGCTACTGGCAAGTTTCTGGCAAAGTGGGGCGATAAGAACCAGCTTGACGGAGCGATTGGGTTAGCAATTGACCTTTCGGGCAACCTTTATGTAAGCGACAAAAACAGCATCGTAAAATATGATAGTAACAGCAAGTTAGTGGGAAGATGGGGCAAATTCGGAAGTGGGGATGGCGAGTTTAATTATCCAACTTCGCTGACCGTAGATAACAAGGGCAATATTTACGTCGCCGATTGGATGAACAACCGCATCCAGAAATTCCAGCCCCGCTAATAGCTCACCTCAGTCACGGTTTGATAAAGCAGACCAGGCGAATTGTAGAGGGCGTAGTGATTGTCGTTAAAGTAGTGCCGCTCCTATTTTTAGCTTTTGAAATTTTTGCAAAAATTTCAAAAGCTAAAGAAAAATTCCGGGCTTTAGCCCGGCTGTGAGCAAAGATTCTGAATTTTACAGAGGGAAAAATGCGATTTGAGAAAATGATAACGGCGGTAGACTCGCACACCGAGGGGATGCCGACGCGGGTAGTGACGAGCGGGTTTGGGCCAGTGCCAGGCGCAACTATGTTTGAGAAAAAGCGCTACGTCGAGGAAAATTTAGACCACTTGCGAAGGTTGCTGATGTTTGAACCGCGTGGACAT
>JBBQXW010000094.1:0-22138 GCA_038209275.1 Chloroflexia bacterium
GGTTATTTTTAAGGCGCTGGACGATTTGCCGAGCCAGTCGGCTTTGTACGTCCGCCTGGGTGAGTTTTATCTGGATAAGCTGAACGACCCGCAGGGAACTGCCCGGCAAGCCGAAAAAGCCTTCGATTTGTGCCGCTCCCAGCCCAGCGAAAGTGGTATGTTTGCTTTTACTTCGGCTTTGCGGCTCTGGCAACTTTTGGCCGAGCGCGGGTATTATAATGAAGGATTGGAAAGTGCCGGACGCTGCCTGAACGTTGCCAACGGCGAGTTGCAGGCATGTACCAAAGAAAAAGGCCGGATGACCGAAAAGTTGATTGCCCGACAAACCTTCTGGTTGCTGTTTGTGCAGGTTCTGATGGTATTATTAGGGACTATGCAAGACCTCAAGACCAACCAGCGCGACTACCGTCCTAAAACAGATGAGGTACTTTCCCAACTCAAAGAGCGTTTCGGCGATGCCTTTATGCTCGATACCTGGGCCGACGAAATGTACGAGAAGATCACTTAGTTTTGAGTTTTGAGTTTTGAGTTTTGAGTTAAGGAACACAGATGAACACAGATTTTTGAACTAGAAACTCGAAACCAGAAACTCAAAACTTCTCCTTACCAACTTTGAACTTTGTAATAAGGAACAATCAAGGAACACAGATGAACACAGATTAGCACAGATGAACACCGATGACTTTAAACTTTATAAAATTCTCCGTGTCTCCGTGTCTCCGTGGTGAATTTTTGAACTTTGAACTTGAAACTTTGAACTTGACTTACCGGGGATGATAGAAACCAAACCGCAGACCGTACCGACCCCAATTGAAAAAAAATCGCCGCCGAGCGTAAGTTTGACCCAGCATACGCTGGCTTTTTTGGCGCTGGTTTTTGGCGGGCTGATTGTTTTTGCGTTTTTGCTCGATTTGGTGGGTTTGCCCGTTCGATTTTGGACTGCCGGGCCTTTAACGCTGCTATTATTGGCTGGCGTAGGCTGGAATTTCCTGAGCAACTACGTGAGCCGAGGTCTCAAATCTCAAAAGCAAACTACCAAAAAAGCCGATTGGTATAGCTTTAAGACCATTACCCTTCAAATAAAGCCAAAGTTGCTGTGGGAGCGAGCTTCCGCTCGCGATTTTCCTTTTGCATCCACAAATCGCGAACGGAAGCTCGTTCCCACAGAGGCTGATTTAAAAAATATTGGTCTGAAGAACTTAGACCTGGGCGAGTGGAGCGGGTTTTTGCTGGTGGTAGGCGGCGTAGTGGCCTATTTGCTGTGGCTGGGACGGCCTTCCTTTTTGCCTGTCGGCACAACCGTTGATGCGGTACACCAGTACGGTTTAGCGCAATATATCCGTGATAGCGGCAAATTACCAATTCATGCCGAAGAATTGCGGGCCAATTTGCAGGATGGCTTAGAATATCCGCCCGGCTTTGTAACGCTGATCGCTCTTTTCGCCGGACTTTTGCGAACTAATGTAGTGTATTTGCTTTATCCGGTGGCGGCTTTTTGCGTGGCGCTATCATGCGGCACTACCTTTGCCATCGCTTCTTTGTTACTCAAGGGACGACCCTGGCGCTTGCTGTTGGGAGGTCTGGCGGCAGGACTGACGCTTGTTCCTTATGGCTACATTTTTGGCAGCATTGTCAGCCAGAATTATTTTGCGATGGTGCTGGCTGAATTATTCTTGTTATTGGCGCTCTATTTTCTGCTATTCTGGCAGCGTTCGCCAGAGCCAGAATTAGCGCTCTTTTTCGGCCTCACTCTGGCGGCACTTATTATTACCTACCCAACCTGGGCCTTGATTCCTGCCGCCGCTTTCATAATCGTGACGCTTTTTCAAACTAAACTTGGCTGGCCTGGGCGGTTGCGCTATTTAGTAGCGGTGCTGTTGCCTTTGCTGCTGGTAGCTTTTCTTTTTCTCAAAGACCGCTTGAAGGTCGGGCTAGGCACGGTAGCCAATGAGGGCGATGTACTGCCGCCCGACCTGGCCCGTTATAGTTGGGGGGTTGTGGTGCTGGCTGCTGTCGGTTTAGGCTTTGCCCTGCGGCGAAAAGCCGGGCAATCATTGGCGCTTTATGCCGGGCTGATGGCGGGCGAAGGATTGGCTTTTTATCTGCTCAAAAGCCTTTTCGACCAGGGTTCGTATTATTCGCTTTACAAGCTGTTTTATCCGGCGCTATTTTTGTTCGCTCTGTTAGTGGTTTTCGCTTTGAGCGAAATTTTGGAGCAAGGACGTTTGTTCTGGGTAAAGCGTCGTGTCCGGCAAGGCGCGGAATTAGGCAAGAAATCGGGCGAGGAAACCCCGCCCCTACAATCCGAATTAGATACGAAATCGGGAAGATTGGGCGGGGAGACCCCGCCCCTACCAATACCCCTGGTTGTAGGGGCGGGGTCTCCCCGCCCAATCTTCCCGGTGCAAAATATTTTTCTTGCGCCCGCCCTCGGCATCATCATTTTCGGTTTGGGACTTGCCGCTACCTGGCGTTCGCATCCTGAGCCAGAGCGCCCTGTTCCCGTTGTAACCGATAATATGGTTAAGGCCGGGCAATGGATGGCCCAAAATCTTACACTTGACCAATATTCGGTGGCGTATAGTTTACCCTACGGTACGCCCGCTTATTGGATGCAGGTCGGATTTCTGAAGCAGCCCCAGGGCAACCGGGCTAAATTGCTCCTGACGGGCGAACCTTCCACTTTCGAGCAGTGGTTTTATAATGCTCAATCCGAAAAGTATTTCCTGAGCGATAATTTGAGCCGGGTTAACCTGGATGACCGCCTTGAATTGCTCTATCGCAGTGGCAGTATTGGTCTGCTCACTCGTACTCCCGCCTACGAGCAGCAGCGTAACCAGCGCCAGAGCATGACCTTGCTTTACCGAGCCGAACTTCAGCCGACCCGTATAAAGCTGAACGCCGAAGCGAATTTCAGCCTTGAACCGAGCCAATGGACGCGCCTGGGCCTGAGCATTGAGCCGGAGCAAGGTGGGGCAGCGGTCTACGAACAGAGTACGCCCGCCGAACCAGACCGCGAACGCAAGGAGTATATGGGCCTTCAGTTCGATTTGCCTTCGCTCAAGACCTCCGAGCTTTATACGAACGGCCTTTTTCCGCCGGTCAAGCCTTTTGCTGCTCTTGGGCCGGGTCGCTATACCGTTTATCTGGAGCTACGCAAGAAACAGGTATTGGTCGAGCGCCGCAAACTTTTCAACTTTAGCTATGAAAGCGGCAGCGAAGTAACTTTTGATGTGGCGCAACGCATCCAGACCGGGCAGTTCTTGTTTGATGGCCCACTTTCGCCCGGTGCGGCACTACCCGCTACTCGCCTGGATTTTGGCGCGGACGCGCCTCAACTGGTAGCCTATGAACTAAAAGGTGAAACACGGGCGGGCGAGACAACCCCACTTAATCTGAGTTGGTTTAACCCGACCAGTCTGAGCAAAAATTATCGGGTAATTTTGAGCGTACTGGATGATTCGGGCCGTAGTCTGAGCGAAAGCGACAGCATCCCCCTTAACGGCCTTTTCCCGACCTGGTTTTGGCCTGCCAACCAGCCGATAATTTATCCCCAAAATTTGAAATTGCCCTCACAGCCGGGCCGCTACCGTCTGGGTGTTACTTTGCTCAATGTTGCTACCGGGCAAAAAACGCTACTGCAAAAATTGGACAAACCTTTCGAGGTGCGCTAAAATAACTCTTGGTGAAACCTCGGCGTAAACTTTTACGCTACCCGGAGAAATACAGGCATCAAAAATGAGTGTAAAACTAGACCTGCCGTTGTCGCAATGGCCGATTTTTTATATAGATGGAGAGCCGTACATCTACGATGATACTCCGCTCTTCTTTGACGAGAACGGAGAACCTTTGGGCCAGCATTTTCGCCATAGCAATCTTGCCATTTACTTGCACACGATGTTGCACTGGATGTATCGGGCCACCGTGTGTACTATTACGTTTGACCTGTACTTGAAGGCCGAAATAGAAATGGCCCTTGCCGCTGCCGCTGATGCCGCCGGGGTGGTGCAGGCATCGGCCCGCGTCTCGCCTGATGTATCTCTGATTAAAAATGTCACTCATCCTGATAAAGCGACTTACATCGTGGATGTAGATGGCCCGCCGCCCAATGTGGTCTTTGAAATTGCTTCCGAAAGCACTTACTCTCACGACCTGAACCAAAAATTTCAGCTTTACGCCGCCGCCTACCGCACCAAAGAGTACTTCGCCTACGACCCGCACGACCCGCGCCTCTGGTCTGGCTCCCGTCTCAAAGCTTGGCGGCTAGTACGCGGGCGTTACGTAGAAATAAAGCCCGACCAACGCGGCTGGGTCTGGAGTCGAGAACTGGATAGCTGGCTGGTCGAAGACAACGAAAACCTGTGGCTCTACGACCGCAATGGCAACAAACGGCTCAGTCCCCAGGAAGAAGCCGAGCAAGAGAAGCAAAGAGCCGACCAAGCCGAAGGTCGCCTTGAGCAAGAAACGCAACGAGCCGAACAAGAAAAGCTGCGGGCGGAGCAAGCCGAAGCGCGTATCGCCCGGCTGGAAGAAGAATTACGCCGGAGGAATAGTAATTCTTAGCACAACTCGTCATAAGAAGGGTTTGGAAATGGTTTGGTAGGGGCGAATCGCATACGCCCTGTTGACCTGACCTGGCGTTCAAGGGCGTATGCGATTCGCCCCTACCAAATCCGTACCCTTTTTGTGAAAAGTTGTGTTTAGCGTAATGACGGGAAAAATGAAAAAATATGTGCAATTTGTCAGGAAAATAGCGCAAGCCTCTTGACAGATTGCGTATAATAATATCAAAGGCTGTGACGGAGAGAGTAGGCCCGCCCGAACTAACAGGGAGAAGAAGCCAGCGACTGAAAGCTTCTTTTAGGGAAAACGCGCCGAAGTTCACTCCTGAGCTGGCAGGTGAAATTTTTAGAGTAGTCTGCCCCGGTTGCTCCCGTTATCGAGCAGTCGCTTTAATCCTTTTAACTCAGGTTAAATCAAAGGAGTCGAGCGATATTAAATGAGCGGCCCTGAATATTCACTAATCTTGCGGAATTTTCTATCTAAAAATTCTGTGGGAGCGAGCTTCCGCTCGCGATAAAATGAATTTAGGGGCAAGCAGGGTGGTACCGCGTAGTTTTAGCCAGATAGCACTTTTCGGAAGGCTGTCGGTCAACTGCGTCCCTGAGTGGGACGGTTTGGTTTGACCGGGCGGCTTTTTTGTTTTTAAATTTCGCTGGTCATTGTGAGGAACAAAAAATCACTGATTTTTTGTTCCTCACATTGACCAGCGAAATTCCTTAGAAAAAACTGGAAGGGAGCGAAGGAAGTATGTTAAAAGACCAGATTGCCGAAATGGAGCGCCGGGCGCTGGCTGAACTCAATAGCACGGGCGATTTAACGGCGCTGGACGAATGGCGCATTAAATATTTGGGAAAGAAAGGCGAATTGACCGGGTTTTTGCGTGGGATGGGTAGCCTCTCCGCCGAAGAAAGGCCGTTAGTGGGGCAGGCGGTCAATACGGCTAAAAATACGCTAGAAAATGCCGTAGCCGAACGCACCGCCAGTCTGAAAAATATTGCCCTGAACGCCACTCTTGCCAATGACCGGGTAGACGTAACACTGCCAGGTCGTCCGGCTCAGGTCGGTCACGTTCATGTAATTACTAAAGTTTACCGCGAAATTATCGAAGCGTTTACTTCGATGGGCTTCCAGGTGGCGGAAGGGCCGGAAGTCGAACTGGATTATTATAATTTTCAGCAATTAAATATGCCGCCCGGTCATCCGGCTCGTTCGATGCACGATACGTTTTATTTTAGCGAATCGGTCTTGCTGCGAACCCATACTTCGCCCAACCAGATTCGGGTGATGGAAAAGCAAAAGCCGCCCATCCGCATCATTGTGCCGGGCAAATGCTACCGCAGCGAAGCTACCGACGCGACCCATGAGTTTATGTTCCAGCAATTCGAAGGGCTGGCGGTAGACCGCGATATTACGCTGGCAGATTTGCGCGGTACGTTAGCCGCTTTCGCCCGCCGTTTGTTTGGCGAAGAACGCAAAGTGCGTTTTCGTTGCGACTATTTCCCCTACGTCGAGCCGGGGGTTGACCTCTCGATTGACTGTATGGTTTGCCGGGGTGCGGGTTGCCGGGCCTGCAAATATAGCGGCTGGCTCGAAATTTTGGGCGCGGGCATGGTGCATCCCCAGGTTTTGCGGAACGTGGATATAGACCCGCAAAAATATAGCGGTTTCGCCTTCGGCATGGGGCCGGAACGTATCGCCATGCTTAAGTACAACATTGACGACATTCGGCAATACTATCGCAACGACCTGCGCTTCTTGCATCAATTCGTTTAGTAGTGATGAGTAATGAGTAATGAGTGATGCGGTCTTATCACTCATCACTCATCACTCATCACTCATCACTCAGAGAGGTTACTATGATAAAAGTGCCATTAAGCTGGCTGAAAGAGTATGTTGACATAACGTGGACACCGCAGCAACTGGCGGCGGGGCTAACTCTGCGCGGGATTGAAGTCGAGGCGATTATTCAGGTAGGCGCGGAGTGGGATAAAGTAGTGGTCGGCGAGGTAATTTCGGTTGAGAAGCACCCGAACGCCGATAAACTGGTGGTGGTGCAGGGGACGGACGGGCAGCAGCAGTACCAGATTGTCACCGGGGCGTGGAATTTGAAGCCGGGCGATAAATTTCCGATGGCTCTACCCGGTGCGCGCTTAATTGACGGGCATAAGCTGATGGACGAGAAAATCGCGGGCAAGCGCACTGGCGATTTATTGAGTGGCGATGTGCCATACTTCACTGTGAAGGGCGGCAAACTGCGTGGCCTGGAAAGTCAGACGGTAGCGGTGGCAGCGCTCGAACTGGGTGTTTCGGAAGAGTTCGAGGGTATTGTGGTACTTGACCCCAATGCCCCGGTTGGTGCGCCGCTACAACAGGTGTTGGGCGACACCATTCTCGATATTGACATCAGCCCGAACCTGGGCCGGGTGCTTTCGATGGTCGGCATGGCCCGCGAAGTGGCGGCGATGACAGGTGTGCCTTACCGACTGCCACAAATCCAGATACACGAGGATGGGTCGCCCGTCTCAGAAAAAATAAAAGTCGAGATTGAAGCGCCCGACCTCTGTTCGCGCTTCAGCATGATGGTAATCGAAGGGGTCAAAATCGGGCCTAGCCCCGAATGGATGCAGCGCCGTCTGCGGGCCGCCGACCAGCCCGTTATCAATAACATTGTAGATATTACCAACTACGTAATGCTTGAAGTTGGTCAGCCCTTGCACGCCTACGATTACGATCATATTCACGGCAGGGAAATCGTGGTGCGCCGCGCCCAACCCGGCGAAAAAATGGAGACGATTGACCACGTAGACCGCACTCTCAACCCGGATATTTTGCTAGTTGCCGATGCCGAACGGGGCGTTTGTATCGCCGGCGTAATGGGCGGAGCGGACAGCGAAATCAAGGATACGACGGTTAATGTTGCCCTGGAAGGCGCGAACTGGAACCCGTTTAATATTCGGGCAACCGCACGCGGCATGTTCGATAAAGTGAGCGAAGCCGCCAAGCGTTTCGAGCGCACCGTTGATGTTGAGCTAACTACGCTGGGGGTGCGGCGGGCTATTCAGCTCATGCAGCAGTACGCTGGCGGTAAGGTCGCCAAGGGCATGATAGATAATTATCCCACTCCAAAGGCTCACCACGTTATCGAGTTCCCTTTGAGCGAGATTCCGCGCTTGCTGGGTATCGAAGTGCCGACCAATGAAGTAATTGCGATGTTGCATACTCTCGAATTTGAGATTGCTCACGTCCGGCCCGATGGCTCGTACCAGTTTGGCGAAACCGATAATGAAACTATTATTATGGTCAGGGAAGAGCAGGGCCACAGTAACGGCGATGTGATAATGGTGCGCGTGCCGACCTATCGCAACGATGTGACCATTCCTGCCGATTTGGTCGAAGAAGTGGCCCGCATGTATGGCTACGACAAGATTCCCGAAACCATGCTGCGGGGTGCGTTGCCGCCTCAATCTACCAATTACGCTATCCTGATAGATGAGAAGGTGCGCGATATTTTGACTGGCGCGGGCCTCGATGAAATCATTACCTATCCGCTCGTTGCGCTGGACGACCTCAAAAAGTTGCACAAGGCCGTCTCTGAGGACAGCAGCACTGCACCACATCATCTGCATTGGAGCGACCCGGACGCGCTGCTCAAGCTGGCGAACCCACTTAGCACTGAACATGAGTATATGCGCCCGACTTTGTTAGCTTCTATTCTCAACACGCTTTCGGAAAACCGTCGCTTTGTCGAGCGGGTGGCGATTTTTGAAATCGGTCACGTCTACCTGAAAAAAGAGGGTCAGCCTTTGCCAGAAGAGCGCCGGACGCTCGATTTGGCGCTGACCGGGCCGCGTCTGCCACTTTCGCGTTACAACCCCAACCTCAAGGAAGCCGAGCGCTTCGATTTCTTTGATATAAAAGGGGTAATCGAAGAATTGCTGGTGCGGCTGGGTATCCCGGCTTCCCAAATTTCTTACGAACCGCTCCCGACGGGCGAATCGCCGATGCTGCATCCGGGCCGGGCTGCCGGAGTTTATATCCAGCGCGCTGGGCAGAAACAGCGCCTGGGCGTGCTGGGTGAAGCGCATCCAGTGGTAGTCGAAGCCTTCGATTTGCCCGCCGAGCGTGTGGCTATCGCCGAAATTGATTTACAGGCGGTTCCAGCTTTGATAGAGCGCGAACAATATCAAACTGTTACCCGCCTGCCAGTTTCGTCACAGGATTTGGCGGTGGTGGTAGATGAAGATACTCCGGCGGGCCGGGTGCAGGCGCTTATCCGCGAAACGGGCGGCAAATTGCTCACCGATGTAACGCTGTTCGACCTCTATCGGGGCAAGCCAATTGCCGAGGGTAAAAAGAGTCTGGCCTATCGCCTGACCTTCCAGCCCCAGGACAAGACTTTAACCGAGGACGAAGTAACCAAGCTGCGCGAGAAAATCGAGAAACGCCTGACTCGTGAAGTAGGAGCAGAGTTCCGAGGCTAAACTTAGTTTCTCGTTTTGGTATTGGTTGATAACATTCGCCCTTCGGATAAGATTACTAATCCGAAGGGCGAATGCAATTAGCCCCTACATTTAGTGATAACCCTTTAAGACCCAGTATAACAGCTGCTCGGCCCGTTTTGTATTTTTAGCCTGGTAAGATTAAAATGCAGGTGGCTTTTTATTTATAGACAGAAGAAGGAAAATGTTCAATGGAGAAATCAGCCTTTGACCCGGCCCGGTTTAAAGAACAAGAGCGAGCCGGATTTAATTTTGTGGCGCAGCACTACGAAAATACTATGAGTATGGGCCGTCCGGCGATTGAGCGAATGATTGCCCTGGCGGAACTTGAACCGGGGATGCGGGTGCTGGATGTTGCCACTGGCCCTGGTCTGGTGGCACGCCGGGCAGCGCTGGAAGTTGGTTTGAGCGGAAGTGTGCTGGGTGTGGATATAGCCGAAGAAGCGTTGGAAGTAGCGCGGCAGCGTGCCGCCGAGAAAAATTTGCTGCAACTGACTTTTCAGGTAGCCGATGCCGAAGCACTGGGCATGGAAATTGATGGCTTCGACCGGGTTTTCTGCTCAATGGGCCTGATGCACTTTCCTCATACCGAAAAGGCGCTGGCTGAATTTAAGCGCGTAACCAAACCGGGTGGCAAATTATTAGCCTCGGTCTGGGGCGAGGAAAGCGAAGCGCCTTTTCTTACCGTCGCCCTGGCAACGCTGGCCCGCAACTTTCCGCCGCCCAAAGTAGAGCGCCCTTCCATGTTCCGTTTTGGTAAGCCCGAAGTGTTGACGAAACTGATAGAAGAGGCCGGATTTGGGCAAGTTTATACCGAACCAGTCAAACTCGAACGCATCGTGCCGGATGCGGCAAGTTATTGGCGCAGCTTCCTTGATGCCGCCGGAATTACGACTATTGCCCTGGCGAAACAACCCGCCGAAGTGCAAGCACACCTCGCCAAAGATGTTGCCATTGACCTTGAACCCTATCGCCAGGAGGACGGCTACCATCTGGTCAGCACTGTACTAGTGGTAAGCGCCGTCGCCTGAAAGCCTGGCTGAGTATAATTTCACAAAAAAAGCTGGAATTGAACTATAAGCAGGTTTTAACTGGCTTGCGGCTTGAGCCAGTTAAAGGCGCTCCCGACGGTGAAGATAAAGTGACTATTTCCGATTTGCGTCTGGTTAAAGCTAATCATCCCAGCCTGTGCAATCCATAAGTTTAGTGAGATACTATTTTTTTGTTCTGGAAAGCTAAATTCTTGATAAATCTGCGCATTGGGACTTTTACAAAACTAAAAAGACTGAAAATCCAATTTTGCTGGGTCAGGTCGGATCTGCCCTATTTGAACATTATTGACTATAAGATTTACTGGCGCATCAACCCCGCCTGCTACCGCCGCACTCCTCATTTCTATAACGAGATTAAGCGTTTCGGACGAGTTAAAATTAAGTGTTACCTGGCTATTAGCGCGTGTCCAGGTATAATGGTTGCCTAAGTTATCTATTTCAGGTTTGTAAAACCCTTTTGAGCTTACAGAAGGTGAACTAAGTTCAATTTGACCAGGTAAATACTCAAAAATCAGTTTTGGTAAACTAAATTGTAGTTCAAAGAAAATTAAGAAGGCCGCAATCCAGGCCAGACACCAGCTAACGACTTTTAGTAATTGCTTTTTTCGTTCAGGTGATGGGCCTAAAGGTTTAACACTCGATTTTTCTGGTGATGTGACTATCACAGGATTAGGCACAACTTGGGTTGGAGCCACCATCTTTTGATAACCAGACTCTCTCATATTTTTTACTAACTCCCGGTATTTTGAGTGCTAAACTGGCTGTGTTAAAAACCGGTTCGGCTCCTATTTGAGTTACATATAAGATTTTTGTACCCTAGAACCACCGCTTAAATCAACTATTATACTGACCCTAAAAATGGCTGGAAAAAATAGAACAACCTTATTAAGCAGGCTTACCAGGGACGTAAAGTTGCTTTGCACAAGTAGCGTTTTCAATCCTGCATCAGCTAACAAAAATACGCAGTAATTGCCAGTATTTAGTATATTTAGTGGCTATAAAAGGTTTGACAAGGCGATAGAATATAAAGGCAGTCCGTGAAAAACACGTTAATTCTTTAACTCCAACATACTAATCTAACAGGTTGTGATTTTAATCAACTCTTTTTAAGTGATTACAGCAGGCAGGTTGAGCTACCATATCTTAGATTTATCTTAACAACAATAAGATTTTTTGTCAAACCTATATTAAGCACGTTGTGACACTTATGGATGTAAAATTTTGGACAACCAAAAACCGACCTAAAACTTATCTCTTGCCAAATTAATCGCAATAAGCTGCAAGGTCGGTTTTTGAGAGCCTCTATTAAGCTTTTCCGCCCTATTCAATTGTTGGTATTAAATAGATTAGTAGCTGTTAAGTTTTTGCGGCTGGCGCGGTGCAGTGCGAAAATTGGAGCTGCTATTGGTATTTTTGCGGCGATTAAACAATGCAACGCAGGCGGTTTGACCGCAGGTTTGCGACAACGAACCATCGCGCAACTGGCGCGGTACAAAAGGCCGATTACAACCAACACAGCGCGGGCCGCTATGTTTTTGGTGATAAGACATCAGGATTCACCCCATTTCTTTTTTAGATTTAAATTTTAATTATTAAGTCAGAGTAAGCACAAGAGCAAACACAAACCTGGCGCTACAATCTTTGCAGTGCAATCAGCTTTTGTGTCAAATGACCTGGTTAGCTGAATTAATTGATAAGAGATACCACACTCGGTGATGACACTATTATTATAACAGATGTGACCGCTAGAATTATGTGATACCGCTCACAAATCGTTAAACTTGTGTGAAATTTTAAGCAATCTTTGTAATTGCCTGCGCGTACTCGTTAGATTCGCGATAAAATGCTACTCGCTCACTATCTATATAATCATTTTGCGTGCCACCATTAATACGCACCAAGCTGCCAGAAAGTTTTGCTTTTACAGATGAGTTTTAGATAAGAGGTGAGAGAGGTTAAGCTTCGGCTTCGAGCGCTTTGCGTAGCACTTCGAGCGCACGCTCCAAATGGGTCATTTCGGCAGGATTAATCCGGCGTAGCACCGAAGTGACGCTTTCCTCCGATTTGTTGCAGTAGTAATCGAGCATTTCCAGCCCATCGGGGGTAATACGGGCGTACACTAACCGTCGGTCATCCAGGCTATCCACTCGCTCAACCAATTTCGCCCGCTTTTCTTTGTGGTGATTATTTTGAGTGTTGGCTTGCTCACCTGTTTCATCATTATTCCCGGCGCGGCGGCGACCTTCCAGCCCGTCAATAATCCGGCTCATGGTAGGGCGACTGACCCGGAACATATCGGCCAGTTCGCTGATAAGATATTCTTGTTGTTTGAGTATTTTTAGCACCAGATATTGTTGCATAGTGATGGGAAAGCCGCTTCCTTCGCGGTTGTGGGCAATAACGCGCTTCATATGGGTCAGGATAGTTAGTAAATCCTGGGCGCAACGGCGTTCCTGCTCGGTGACGGGGGGATAATTCTCCGGCGTATAGCTAGTGCCAGTCCCAGCCCTTTCGACCATCTCAAGCTTATCTAATAGTTCAGTAGTTTTCAAGGCCATAGTCACCATTTTACCTGTTCTGGGGTGAACAAAACTGGGTCATTAACCCCTTTGTCAATCTCCCAACTACTTTAGCTTCTTAATCGAAAAGTAAATTGTGCGCCTGCTATTTAATCTAAGTTGATATTAGGCCAGCTTGACTACCCTGTCAAACCACACCGCAACAATCTTATGGCAGCCAGCCGCGCCGCTTCATTTCTTCGCGCCCAAGCTGGCCTAGCTGAGTTTCGTAGGGTGTGCCTTTGTGTTCGGGGTGATATTCAAAGCGGGCGCGCTCGAAATACTGGACGATGTGTTTTTGACCATCGGTGGCGGAAACTTCTTCCAGTTCTTCACTGATAGGGTAGCCGAACTGAATTAAGCTGCCCTGGTGCTGCCAGTAATACAGAAAGCCGTAGGAAAGGCTGTGGCCCGTTTCCGGGAAATACCAGTGCTGGTCGTCGCTCTGGAACGCTGCAATCGGCCCGAAATTGCGGGTGGTAGTCAAATCGCGGCCCAGCAGTTTTAGACGAACAATCCGCCGCAATTGCTCGGACGGCGAATACTGCTGGAAGCCCGGTTCTTCTTTGGCTTCCAGATAAAGTTCCAGCACCGCCCGCTCGAAGAATTGAATGGTGTAACTGCCTTCGGTAAAAGGCTCGGTCAGGGGCAAACCGTACATATCGAGACCGCCAAATTCGAGCCAGCGAAGCTTGAACTGGGCCGCCACAAAATGATTGGTTTCCGGGAAGAAAAGCGGCTTTTCTTTTTGGGTCAAAGGTATTCCCGTAAGCGGCAAGTTGGAAGTAACGCTGGCGGGCAAACGCGGCGCTTGCCAGGCGGCATAAACTTCGCCCGCCGGTTTCAGGCTGTTGTCCCAGCGAAATAGCCCCATCCAGTCAGCGATGTCGCTGGCCCGCAAGCGTCGTCCGGCGGTCAAATCCCACATGAGCCATTGGGTCGCCCCTGCCAGATTCTCGTTCTGGATTACTTCAATCATTCTTTGATAAAACCAGAGTTGGTCTTGCTCATTGTAAGTGCGATGCAGGAAAGACGGCGCGGTGGGCCAGCCTGCTTCCTCAAACAAAATAGGTTTGCCCGTCTTGTTTTTAATTTCGCGCACCTGGCTCAGTAAATTAGGCGCTTCGTAGGCGTGGAAGCTGACGAAATCTACCATGTCTATTATTTGCGGCGCACCCGGTTTGGCGCTGAACCAGTAGTTGCGGTAATCGCCTACGCCAATCGTAATCGGATGATTCGAATCGAGGCGACGAGTAGCGGCGGTCATGCGGGCCAGCCAATCTATTACCTGGCCTTGCCGATTTTCGCGATTCCAGCGAGTGTAATTGTCCGGCTCGTTGTGCAAATCCCAGGCTAACACCCGGTCATCGTCGCGGAAGGTATTAACCAGCGTGGTCAGGTAGCGCAAATTGGCGGCTTCTTCCGGCGTTCCGGCGGCGGGCCATTCGTTATAAAAATCGAACAGGGTAATTATCACGCGCATCTGGTATTTTCCGGCAAGCTGTACCATTTGCTGCAATTTGACCAGGGTACGCGGGTCAACCTCGCCCGTTTCGTCGCTGTTCCAGCTATGGGTCGAGCCGTAAGGAACGAGCAGTCTTAACGAATTAAGTCCCAACCGATTCGCGCCGTCCGCTATTTCCTGCTCCACCTGCGGCCCGTACCATTGCTTCCACATCTCGGCCCAGGGCGCGTTGCGCTGGTAGTAATTCGAGCCTTTTAGCACAATGCGCTGCCCGTTCAGATAAAACTGGTCGCCTTTAATATTCACAAACTGCGGCTCGGCAGCCAAAACAGGCTGTTCGCTAAAGCCCAGCAGCGCCAGATTCGAAATCAAAATTAATAAAACAAGCTGGAAAAAGCGATGACCGACAGGCCACCGCGCATAAAACTTACTGGGGAAATTCAAAATGGTTTTACCTTCTAGCGACAAGAAAACAAAAAATTTATAAAGTTGTGATTTTTTTGTAGCGATTGATGCTCTTTAACAAATCAATCCGTAAATCAGTGTAGGAGGGGGCTGCGCCCTCGAAAAGGTCTTACCGGGGCAGAAATCGAGGGCGCAGCCCCCCTACAGAGTTGCGCTATTTACGGATTTAATTCTTAAAGAGCATCAATCGCTTTTCGGTTGAGTGCAAAGGAAAAGCGATTGGGCAAATCGCTACTACCAGAGCGAAATTCCCGTTTATTATTCTCTCCGTGTCTCCGTGCCTCTGTGGTGAATTTTCTCTCCATAAATGGTACGGTCAAAAAGGTAAGGAAGATTAATGCCAGGGCCAGTGACTTGAAATTAACCAGGAAGCATCGGCTACCGCTACCACCGTCCAGAAGCCAATAATCAACATCGGCTTGCGTAAAAAGCAACGACTTCGCAATAGCCCCAGCGTCACCGCCTTGCCATACAGCCCAATCGCCACCACCGCCACTAACAATACAAAAATGGGTGGGGTCAGCAGCCAGCAAAGCAGCCCCACCGTCCCCATCTTGCAAAAAGTAAACGCCAGTTTCTCATACTTCTCCGCCGGAGTTAGCTCAAAATTTTGAATTTCGGCCCGAAGGGTTGCCCTGTGGGTGAATTTTGAATTTTTAGCTTGAAACTTGAAACCTGGAACTTGAAACTTGAAACTCATATTTTGACGCTCCGTTTTCGGTTGAGCGGGATAAGTTCGGCGGAAGAAACCTGCCCGGCGGAAGTTTTGCGGCGCAGTTCGCCGAAAAGCTGGCGGGCGCAGAAAGGCACGCGCACTGGGTTGCTTTCGCCATCGGTTGAGCCAACGTGAACGCAGCATTGTTGCAACCGCTCGACGTTTAACGTCCAGGCATCCATAAACGATTTGATGGTCAGGCGCTTCATGCGTTTGGTGACGGTTTCGATAGGGTATTCGCGCTTCAAAATCAGGCTGCCGACGCTTTTGACGAACCCGGAAAGACCCAAATCGCAGCTTTCGCATAGGTTCAGTACGTAATCAATTAGCTCCGGGCGGGTGATAGTGGTCGTCTCGCTCATCATGCCGACCAGGGCAGCCTGAATCGTCTCGTTGGCATCGGGGAAGGCGATACGATTGGAAACCAGTCCCAGATTAGCCTTGAGCCGTTCCAGACCGAGCAGTCGCGGAATCGAATTAAGCTGGCCCTCGTCGCCGCGCACGTAATAACTAATCGAGCAGCAATCGGGGTGACTACACGGCAAGGCGATAAAATCTTGTGGCGTTACTACTCCACTGGTCTGTTCGCCCAGCAATTTCAGTACGCCCGTGGTAGTGACGCGCCGCATCGGGTCAATCGGATTGGCCCGGCCCGAACCGAATACAGGCTGAAAAGAAATACCGCCGATATAATCGGTTTCAAAAGCGTATTCAACTACTTTACCGACCTCGTGGTCGTTCACGCCCGACGCAACCGCCATCACCAGCGTAGTAAAGAGGTGGGCCGCCGCCAATCGCCGCACTGCTTCGGCCTTCATCTCGCGCAAATCTTCGCCCCGGTGATAAAGGTGGCTGTTCAGCTCAAAGCCATCGAACTGTAAATAAATTTCGATGCGCCCGCGCATTTTCGCCAGCGCCGACACCAATTTATCGTCTTTTGCCAGCCGCACGCCGTTAGTGTTCAGCACCACCCGCGTCACGTTGCGGCTAATTGCTTCCTGAATAATCTCGACAATTTCGGGATGTACGGTTGGTTCGCCGCCGCTCAACATCAACACATCAATCCGTCCGCCCTCGCGTTCAATCGCGGCATCCAGCGAACGCATGATATGGGGCAACCGCACGAATTTGCCGATGCCAGGGCCGCTCCCGGCAAAGCAGGTTGGGCAATGCAAGTTACAATTTTCGGTTATATCGAGCAGAAAAATACAGCTATGCTGGGTCTGCAACTGGCCCAAACCATTCATGTAACTGAGAGGGATGGGCAAATCGTTGTCCGGCGTGTCAGGGATAATTTCTTTGGTTGGCACGCGCCACTGCTGCAAATATTGCCACAACTCGTAATCTTCTTCGTACAAACTGATAACTTCGCCGTGACCCCGGCGGCAGTGGCGACGCAAATAAACCTTGCCGTCCATCAAAATCAGGTTGCCCTGCAAAACGTCCATTGCATAATCTATCTTGCGGTCAGGGTCTTCGCTAAAGCAATGACCGCAGACGGTCAAAACCATATGGAGTGGGGTATAGGGCCGGAGTGGTAACATTGAGACTACCTTTCTATCGTTTGCCTAATCGGAAGTCCATTGGCGGAGCAATGTCATACAAGCCGGAAGTCCATTGGCGGAGCAATGTCTCACGGAAGTGGGTCGGATTGTAGGATGCTGCTCTGTCAGCTGATTTTGGCACATATTCGTAGGATGCTGCTCCGTCAACTGATTTTATTCTTCAAATGCGTGTTCCAACAACAAGACACATTCCAAGTACTATTACAATCGCGATGAATCCTAGCACAATTGGAACTACTATCAGGAGTATAAGCGCTGCCAATAAGCCTCTTGCGACGGCGTAATCTTTACGATGCAGCGTCAACAGACCGATAATTCCACCAGCCAGACCCAGCCAGAATATTATAGTACCCAGGTCAGAATTAATCGCGCTGCTTGCCGCAACTAATGCGGGCAACCCAAACAAATAACCCAGGAAAGTGACCCAAAAGCGCGGGTTCGAGCGCAGACGGGGCGGGCGCGGTGGTTGAGCGTACATCTGCCCGCCCGGTGGCCCATAGCCGCCCGGCGGCGCTTGCCAACCAGGTGCGCTGCCGGGCGGAGGCGTTGCTTGATTGCGGGGTGCTTCCCAACCGGGCGGACGCTGCCCTCCAAAGGGGTCGGGCGGCGGTTGCTGACCTGGGACAGCACCGGGCGGTGCCAAACCAGGCGGGGGTTGTTGACCCGGCGCAGTATTCTGCCAGGGTGGTTGGTCGGGTGGCACTGTTCCGGCCTCAAGTACAACCCAGGCAGCCTCAATCTCGGCAAGGTTGTAGCCCGCCCGCGTCAATTGTTCAGTAATAGCCTCACGAGTATAAGTCTGGCGATACTGCTGAATATAGCGCAAAATATTTTCGTTCATCGCGCTTCCTCCTCAGCCAGAAGTTCAAAGTTCACAGTTCCATGTTCAAAGTTCTTCCCACCTACTGCGCCAGTTGAAAGGGTAACAGCTTCAGAATTAGACTCCAAGCTTTGAACTTTGAACTTTGAACTTTGAACTTCTGGCATTGGCGGCGGGGGAATGTGGTAAACTCCGCTGTGCCATTGGCGGATGAAGTGGTAGATGAGCAGACCAGTGAGCGGAGTCAGGACGATTTGCGGGCCGGTTAATCCAAAAATTTGCTCCGGGTTGGCCCGCACAAATTCGATTAAGAAACGGAAGATGGCGGCAGCCAACAAATAAAGCTTGAGCGTATCGCCCTGCACGATAACGAGGCGGCGGTAGCGCAAAATGACGAAGAAAGCAATAAGATGAAAGATGATTTCGTAAATCATGCTGGGGTGCATCTTTTGCTGGCAGTAGGGGCAGGTGGTGAAATGCTGGGCGGCGCTTTCGCTGGCGCTGATGCCCCAGGGTAAATCGGTTGGCTTGCCCAACGGCAACTCGGACAGGAGACAGCCGACCCGCCCAACCGCCATCGCTAACGGAATGGCGGCGGCGTAACAATCGCCCGTCGAAATATTGTAACGAAAGGCTTTCTTGCTCAACTTGATAGCGATGTAGCCGCCCGCAATGCCGCCAATAATACTCTTGCCGCTATGGGCCACCAGATAAGTAAATGGCACATCGCCCTGGCTGGTATAATACGGCAGATGTTCCCAGGCGGTAATCAATCGGCAGCCCAGCCCGCCCCCGAAAATCGCCGCCACCGAAATCCAGAAGATAGTCAAATTCAGCATACCACGCCGCCGCAACTCGTAATAGTAGAGCAGTAGGCCAATTAGCAGACCAAGCGTAGTAAAAAAATCGTGAGTGTATAGCGTGAAAAATTCATTCTGATAGAGAACTGGCAGCATTCTTTTCTCCGGGTCTTACACTATTTCATTATACCTGCTCAGACCGTCGGGTCTGTCACCCTGACAAAGGAAAAGGCAGGGTCTCGGCGTTACCCGCAGCAGCCTCCTTTGGCAACCAGAGATGCTTCATTCCTCGGCATGACGGCCCTTTTCATGGACAGGATAGAGCTGGGCGGCGGTGTTGGCAACCAGAAATACTTCGTCCGTCACACCCCGTAAAGGGGCGTGACGGAGCGGCGTAGTTACTTTTCCCTGCTTGGTGTAACAGCTTGACGGTATTGCTCCATCCACTTTACGCCGTAATCTACCAGGGCTGGTTGCGGCATCAAAAGCGCGGTGGCCTGGGCTATTTTGCCGGATTGTTCCAGCCCGGTAGCCTGACTAAAGGCTGCCCCGATTTGTTCAAAATCCGAGTCGTCCCAATGTAATGCCTGAAAAGTAACCCAGCGTCGTTCGCCATCTACGGTTACGGGTGCGCCGTTTTCTACCTCATGTTTCCCGGCGAAATTAGCGCGGTATTCCGAAAGATGTAGCGAAGTATTGTTACCATGACCTACTCCTAACAATAATACCCAGCCGTCCAAGTCATAAATTCGGGCCAGTGGCGAACTTTCTCCTAATCCGTCGGTAAGTTCGTGCCGGGCGGTAATAGTTTGAGCGTGCTGTCCCCAGGCCGCAAACGAAACGTGGGGATGGTTACTTCGTACTACTCCGCGCTGTTTGCGAAAACATTCGGCTATCGCTCCCATCTGGCGGGTTGGAGTCAGGTCGGGGTCGAAGGCCGGGATTTGCTCTCGATTTACTTGCCACCAGCTTTCCGGCACAGGTGGGCTTGTCCAATGCGAAGGTTCGGAAAGACCGCCAGTATGGGTTGGCATCACCAATGTTCCAGTCGGGCCAAGCAAGTTTTCGAGCGCCAATATAACTGCCACCGGGCCACCACAAACCGGGCCAAGCGCTTTTAACGAACTATGTAACAATATTGTGATGCCGGATTTTACACCCAGCCGGGCAAAATCCTCCATCAACGAGGGAATGGTTGCTAATTGGCTCTCGGTTAGTTCAACTTCATCAGTTTGAGACATTTTACCTGACCTTTATCACTAACTACTTGCTTTTGTCACGCCCCTTTACGGGGTGTGAGGTACGAAGCATCTGTGGTCATCCCATAGTAAGCGCCAATCCAGATTGGCAAGAAGCGCTCCTCGCCGCCTAGCTCTTGCAAAACTACCACCCGGTGCTGCGTCACCAGGCTCATTCGAATAGCATTAAGTTTCAGTTCGATCATGATTTACTGCTCCCTGATGAGAAAACCGCTCCCAAATATGCTACACTAATGCTATTATGACGGGCATTGCACGCTAATGCAAGAGGCAAAACCTCAAATGTTGCGCTATTTTAAGATTGCCTCCCTATATAAAATCAAGTCGAAAATCAGTCAATATGGCTGTTCAAAAACTTGATAATGTATGCTATAATTTATTGTGCGTTCTCCGAATTAAAGTATTTATAAGGGTTTCGCTAACTCTTTTAAACAAACTGAAATTATTTCCCAAAATAACTATCACAATCACCTTCAAATAGCTGCTTCTACCAAAATCAGAGGCTTGCATGACGCAACAAATCAATCGAGCCGAAAAAAATAGCGATAATTCGCCTTCACAGTCAAGCTCTGAAGCTACCACTGAAGTAGCCGATATTAGCGCGTCCGGCCTGACCTCCAAAATAGTTGGAATGGGCGGTGCCTCCGAACCACCGCCGGTGCAACGCGCCGTCAACCATCTGCAAAAATTGCCCAGTCAGCGTATGCGCCAGGCTAGTTTCAAGTCGCTCGGTGGTCAGCATAGCAATAGTTACCTTGCCAGGGTTGCGGCAGATTATCGCAGCGCCCAACGTAATCAAGAAAATATTAAAGCTGCCCCGCAAACTGAACCAATCTCAAATATTAGCGTAATTGCCAGAGCCACTCTGGAAGACCTCCCCCCCGAAGTTGAAGATGATGCGTCGCCGATTGAATTACCGCCCGGTGGCAAAATTGATGAAAACCAGCCCATCCCGCCCGACCAGATAGAAGCTCAGATTGCCGCCGAAATGGGTAAAGTCCCCGAAGTAAAAGCTGAAGGTGGCGAAGAAAGCGGCGGCGGTGCTGCCGTACCAAATGTTCCTGACGTGTCTGCGGCGGCTCAGACCAGCGCTGCCCTGTCGTCTGTCCCAAAAGCGCCGCCCAAACCAGCTTTGCCGCGAAAACTTCCTCTTGTCTTGCCCAAATTTACCAAAGCTGCCGGTAAATCGGCATTACCAAAAATCCAGAAGCCTTTTAAAAAGGGCATGTCCAGGATTGGGCCACCCGCGCCAAAAGCGCCTTTGCCGCCCAAACTTGCTAAAACCGCTCGGACTTCGGTAGCCCAACTTGCTACAAGCGTTTCCACCAAAATAAAGGCAGCGAGCAAGGCTAAAAAGCCACTGGCCCGATTGCTAGGAGGCGTGCGACAAGGGGCGGGTAGAGTTGCCCGATTGCTAAAGCCTGCTGTCAATCTTTCAAAAATCGGATTGTTAGGTCAGGGCAAACCAGTGCAACGGGCCGCCGCTTGCCCGGAAGCCCCGGTAAAGCCAGTTCTCAGCCCTGAACAAGACCCCGGCTTTAAGAGCGTAAAGGGCAAGGCAACCCAGACCGCTAAAGACCAGAAAAATCATCCTTCCGCCAAATCCAAAGCCAACGAAGCGCAGGGCGCGGCGGTTGGCCCCAGCAACGAAATTGCGGCCCAGGCTGCTGCCGGGCAGGTCGAGGATATGGGCCAGCAAAAGCCGAAGGGCTTCGACAAGCAAGCTTTTGTGAGCGCACTGCATCAGGCAATTGACGCTGCCACGCCCAAAAATCAGGAACAGGCCGACGAGTTTAAGCAGTCGGGCAAAGCGGGTGAAATAAAAGGCCGAGTTAGTGGTATTGTCTCCGACAAGAAAAAAGACTCGGAAAAGGACATCAAGGAGACTTCCGAAGCTACACCCGACCCTAGCAAAGCCAAAGATGGCCCGAAGCCCGTCACCCCGATGCAGCCCGAACAACCGGGCGCTGCTCCCGGCCCGATTGGGGCAGAAGCGGCCATGCCCAAACCAAAATCGGCGGCGGAAACTTCGCTTGAGGCCGGAAAATGCGAAGTCAATAGCGTTATGGAAGATGCTAAAGTCACCGAAGAGCAGCTGCAAAAGTCGAACGAGCCGGACTTCCAGCAAGCGGTCAAAGACAAAAAAGAAGCCGAAGTTAACGCCAATACTGCCCCGCAACAGTTCCGCGACAAAGAACAGGCGACTTTGCAACAGGCTCAGGGCGAGGCCGGTGCCAAATCAACTCAGGCAGTATCCGGCATGAACGCTACCCGCTCAACCGTGTTGGGACAGGTTGGCGGCGCGAAAGATACCACCAAATCTTCGGACGAAAAAGCCCGCAATGATGTTACCAACGAAATAGAAAAACGCTATAAC
>JBBQXW010000095.1:0-21956 GCA_038209275.1 Chloroflexia bacterium
ATGTTGTACTGGCTAATTTTTGGGCTGGGTTGTTTTGTGCTGGCACTTGGCCCAAAGCTGCAATGGGAGCGGGTGCGCGGCAGCGAACCGGGCGGGCCGTATTTGCCCTACTACTACCTGTTCAAAAAACTTCCCGCCGCCCAGGTAATGCACTCCCCTGACCGTTTCGAGATACCAGGCAGCCTCGGATTAGCCCTGGCGCTGGCCTTCGCGGTAGCGATGATAGTTTCAAGTTTCAAGTTCCAAGTTCCAAGTTTCAAGTTTCAAGTTCAACCCACAGGGCAACCTTTCGGGCCAAATTCAAACCTCAATCCACCGGGCAACCCTAGAGGCCGAGTTCAAACTTCAAAGAAAGCAGTTTCTAGTTTCTGGTTTCGAGTTTCTAGTTTTAAAGAGGAAATTCAAAGCTCAAGAGATAGCAAACCAGAAACTCGAAACCAGAAACTAGAAACCAGAAACTATCAATTCAAAATTCAAAATTCAAAATTCAAAATTTTGTCTAGCTGGTTGGGCCTGGTAGTGCTGGGCGGATTGGTGCTTGGGGTGGTGAATGAAGCGCCATTAACGCTGGCTCCGCTCGAACATTACGCCTTTTTGGATAGGTTGCCACAAAGTAAAACCAACTACTATTTGCTGGAATTGCCGATTACCCGCCACAATAATTTCGATTACCCGCGCATGTATAACCAGACGGTACACCAGCGCCCAATTACGGGTGGCTATATTTCGCGCCCAATTCTCGACCCCTATCGCGATCCGGCTTCGCCTTTTAACTATCTGGCGGCTCAGGCGTATGTCTACAGCGACCCAAACAAGGAGATTTTTCCGGCAGAGTACAGCCTGAGATTGCTTGACCAGGTAATCAAGCTGAGTCATTTTGATTATATAGTGGTTTACAAAGCCGATTACAAACAGCCGCAAGAAATTAGCGGCGTGCGGGCTTTGCTGGATAACCGATTGGGGAAGAATAGTTTAGTTCAAGAAGATGAGCAGACACTCTTATACAAAACGCCACCAGAATTCTGGCAGAAACGAAGCGAGCCAGGGTTGGCGCTTGGTGAAGGCTGGTACGGCGTAGAGCAGAACGAAGCCGGATTGTATCGCTGGACGCAGCCTTCGGCAGATTTTTACCTGACATTACAGCAAAGCGGCCCGGTAAGGTTGCGAATGAATCTGGCGGCGTTCGGGGGCGACCAGGAAGCGCGGTTGCTGCTGGATAACCGGGAAGTCTTCAGGGGAAGAATTACGCCGGAAGCGAAGCCGCTCGAAATAGAATTTCAGGCTCAGGCCGGAACGAACCGACTACGCCTCGAAAGCCTTACAACGGCACCCACGCCGCGTGAATTGGGTTTTGGGGATGATGCGCGGCGACTGGCTTTTCTGGTGCAAAAGCTGACGGTTGAGGAGAAGAGTTAAGAATTATTCACCACGGAGGCACGGAGAAGCACGGAGTTAAAATCAGATTTTAATTTTTTGAGGTATTCAGCGTGGTAGAGTGCCGAAATCGGAAGGGGTAGGGGCGAATCGCATACGCCCTTGAACACCAAGCCAAATCAAAAGGGCGTATGCGATTCGCCCCTACCAAAATTCACCTCTACAAACGTAGGCACTTCTCCGCGTGGGGTATGCTCGCTTCCGGGTTGAGTTGTGAACAAAGTTAAGTAATTGCAAAAGTTAACTATGCAGACCAATGAAGAGCTAGAAGTAAAAGAACAAACTAAACAAGTTGCCAAAAAGCCGCGCCACTGGCCCTGGCTTGAGTTGGGCGTGCTGGCTTTCTATCTGGCTCTGACCATAGTGCTGACATGGCCGCTGGCGCTAAATTTTGGGAGTGCCGTACCCGACGGGCCGCTGGAAGACCGCTACCAAAATTTCTGGAATTTTTGGTGGGTCGGGCGGGCCTTGTCGAATTTTCAAAATCCCTTCGAGACCAATGCCCTCTTTTACCCTTACTATACTGGCGGCGCTAATCCAAGCGTGCCGCTTTATTTGCACACTTTGCAACTGCTCAACTGTTTGCTGATGCTGCCCTTGATGGTGACGGCGGGCGTAGGCGCAGCCTATAACGGCGTGATTTTCTTCGCGTTCAGTGTCAGTGGGCTGGGCGCATTTTTGCTGGGCCGCCACCTGACCAAGAATTTCTGGGCGGGGTTATTAGCTGGAATAATTTACACCTTTTCGGTTTCGCATTTCGGTAGTATGCAGGCCAGCATCACTAATATTATGTCAATTCAGTGGCTGCCGTTTTACGCCTTGAGCCTGCTTTTATGGCACGAACGCCGCAATTTGAAATGGGCCGGAGTCGCGGCAATTTTTCTGGCTCTGGTAGTCTACACCGATTGGTACAACACTATCTTTGTCCTCTTTTATACCATTTTCTTTTATCTTGTCACCAGTTTTCCGCGCCTGTGGCTCAAGCAGTTGCCGGGGGTGGCGGTAGCGCTGGTCGGTGGCGGCATTTTGGGTAGTCTGGCGATTATTCCGGCCTTCTTCACCTTGCGTAGCCCGATTTTCGCAGCCCAATTCGATGTTAACCGCGACATTCGCTCATCCGATACGCTACTAGATTTAATTAACCTGCGCACTTTGGACGGCGCGCTGTTCTGGCTGGGGTTAATCGTGGGCGTTAGCTTGATTATCGCGGGCGGGAAGTGGCGGCGAGTTGGCGCTTACTGGCTGGCGCTTTATCTGGTCTGCTGCGTCTTTACGCTTGGCCCGCGTTTGCAAATTGCTCCATCCAGTGACCCCAACCCGACTAATATTCCCCTGCCCTACGCCCTCATCAAACTAATCCCCGGCGCGTCCGTCATGCGCTCCCCCGACCGCTTCGACATACCAGGCCAGTTGGGGTTAGCCATGCTTTTGGCAATAGGCTTCTCCCGATTTACGCACCCAGAGGGTACCCGCGATTTACGATTTACGATTATTAATTCCGTGCGAACCAAAATATTAAGGCGTAATCCTCAACCAGCTTCGTCATCGTCAATTATCAATCCTCCGTCCTCAATCGTCAATCTTTTCTTGTTTTTATTGTTGGCGCTGCCGTATTTGTGGCTGGTTAATCCTGGGCCGTTGCGGTTGGCGGCGGTGGAGCATGGGGATTTTGTAAATAAGCTGGCCCAGGCAAAAGAGGGCAATTATGCTATTTTGGAGCTACCGATTACCCGCCACTATAATTTTGACCATGAGCGGATGCTGAACCAGATTTATCACGGGCAGCCGATTATGGGCGGTTATCTGGCCCGCCCGGTCTCCGACCCTTACCGCACGCCGGAATCGCCTTTTCGGTATTTAGCCGACCAGGATTACGTTTATGACGGCGACCCGAACCGCGAGATTTTTGCGGCCCAACATACTTTTGCCCTGGTGGATAATTTACTGAGGCTGTATAACTTTCGCTACGTAGTGCTTTACAAAGACGATTACAAATTTGAGCGAGAGCGGCAAGGCAACCGTGAACTTATCGAGCGGCAACTCGGCAAAGCGGCACTGGTGCAGGAAGACGCGCACACGATTTTGTACAAAGTGCCAGATAGTTTGTGGCAGCGTCCGGCCCTGACTCCGGCGCTTTTCACGGGCGAAGGCTGGTACGGAGTGGAACAAAATACTGACGGCCTGTATCGCTGGATGGGACAGAGTGCCGATTTGTATGTGACAGTAGCCCAGCCAGCCAAAATCAGGTTGGCCCTGACAGTACAGGCTTTTGGCGGAGACCGTTCGCTTCGTATAAGCGCCAACAATCAAAAGCTGTTTGAAGGATTGAGTACGCCCGCGCCACAACCAGTTGAAGTTGAATTTATGGCTAACCCCGGCACAACCCGGCTGCACCTCGAAAGCCTGACTCCGGCCCAAACCGCTCAACAAATCGGGCTGGGACAGGACACTCGCCCACTGGCCTTTTTAGTCCGCAATCTGAAAATTCAGTAATTCCGCCCGAAGCTGTTGCTTGAGGTCAACATTTAACTGGGAAATTGAATTTGAATCAAAATAGCGGCAGCCTGAGCCACCTGGTTAGCCGGAGTGGTTGTAGCGTCATTAAACATGCGGGCGGCCACAAAAGCGCCATCCATCAGTAGCAATAGCTGGTCGGCAAGCGCACCGGGCGAAGTTGCCCCGGCTTTAGTAGCGAGGTCGTACAGACGGGCGCGGACAGCCTGTTTGTGGGCCAGGGCAACCCGATGTCCGGGGTGTTGCGGCTCTGGAAACTCGGCGGCGGCGGTCTGAAAGCTACAGCCGTGACAGCTTGACGTAATGGTTTGTGTGCCTAAAGCTTGAAACAGGGCAATTAGCTGGTCGCGAGGCGCATCAAGGTGCGAACTGATTGACTCATCGAACCACTGCCAAAATTTGTTATTGGATTGTTCCAGATAAGCTACAATTAAGTCATCTTTGGAAGGAAAGTAGCGGTAGAGCGTCATTTTAGCCACGCCGGATTGTTCAACAATAGTATCTACGCCAACCGCCCGAAAGCCTTCACGGTAGAAAAGCCGGGAAGCAACCTCTAAAATTTGTTGGCGGGCATGTCCTGTGCCTTTGGTCATAGTTTCCTGTATTTAGCAAATATCTGCTGCACAAGCGATGTGACATTAAATTCGGGATAATTAATCTAATTCCTAAAGTTTTGCCTATTGACATGATACAGACCTGTCTATATACTTACTAGGAAGTAGACAGGTCTGTATCATAATATCATTTTCACCGGACAATTGCAATTTCAAAAAATTTGAAGATTTCAAGATTTCAAGATTTGAAGGAGATTAGGATGAAGGTCGGTATAATCGGTTCTGGAGTAGTAGGGCAAACCCTCGGTACGGGTCTGGTCGGGCTGGGCCATGAGGTAAAAATCGGCTCACGCCAGGCTGGGAATGAGAAACTGGTGGAGTGGGTTGGCAAGACTGGCGATAAAGCTTCGGAAGGCACTTTTGCCGAAGTCGCCACTTTCGGCGATATTGTAATTTTAGCCACTTTGTGGGATGGCACTGAACAAGCAATTCAAATGGCTGGCCCGGCAAATTTTGCGGGTAAGGTAGTGGTAGATGCGACTAACCCCATGAAGTTTGGGCCGAGTGGCCCAAACCTGGCGCTTGGCTTTAGCGATTCGGCGGGCGAAAGTGTACAGCGTTGGTTGCCCGAAGCGCGGGTGGTAAAGGCGTTTAATATTGTTCCGGCGGCGTTGATGATTAAGCCGGATTTGCTGGGCGAAGTGCCGGATATGTTCATCTGTGGCAACGATGACGAAGCGAAAAAGAGCGTCACCGAAATGTTGACCGCTTTCGGCTGGCCCGAAGCGGTAGACATGGGCGGCATCGAGGAATCGCGCCTGATTGAGCCACTCGGCATGTTGTGGATTAAGCACTTCTTCCGCACCAAAAACTGGCAGCACGCTTTCAAGTTGATACGGAAGTAGAGGAAATTTCACCACGGAGGGTTGCAAACCCAACGGAGACACCGAGAAATTTCGTAATAGTTTGGAACTCACCATAAAGCTGGATGATTTTGTTATCATCCGGCTTTATTTAGTGCCTTTTTAGCTTCTTGAGTAGGGCAAAGTTTATTCATCTCTAAAAAGGGCGACGAAGGAAGAAAGGGGCGCACAGGTACAAACTATAGTATAATTTAGCCAGCTTACACACGACCAGACAGGAGGTTGCGCCAGTGGCTAGAAGATACAAAAATCCCCCAATTGAATTAGAACCGCTTGAAAAGCTTTATATTTTCAGAAGCCCGGACGAAGTGCTAGATTTTCTCCAGAAATATCCGTTCCTTGTCCCGGTGTTGCTGGAAGCACCCGAAAAGATTCAGCCTTATTTTCCGAGCGCGAGGCTTTTCCTTGAGCTTTTTCAAGTGCCAGAAGCACCTGATAATTCGCACCTGATAATTTCGGTTAGTACCGACCTTGCGGTTGAGGAAGCGATTGAGACACTTCACCAATTAGACGGAACCTGGTTGCTTAACCTTCCCAATCGCATTTTAAGAAAAATCGCTACGGATGTTGTGATAACTAGATGAGTTTCGATTGGTCAGAATATCTCTATTTGGGTCAGGAGCTTTTTGGCACTCCGACCAAGCCTTTTAGTGAGAGGACAAAATTCCGGGTGATTATAAGCCGGGTTTATTATGCTGCTTTCGGTGTAGCGCGAAATTACTTGCGCGATAACACTCCTCACGTAACTTCAACCAGAAAAGACGCGCATTGGGATGTTATCAACCAGTTTTTGTATGACACGAACACGGTACGCAGAACGATAGGGAAAGATTTACGTAATCTTTTCGAGTACAGGAAGCAAGCCGATTACGATGACGATTTTCCTGAGTTATCTTTTGCATTAACTCAGAAAGCAATTTATTTGGCAAATCAGGTGATTACCCGAATAGAGCGTTTGAAATAGTTTTTGTGGAGTAAAGTAAAAGTAGAATAGAAAAAGAAAGTCAGCACAATGGCGCAAGAATATGATGTGATTATTGCGGGATGCGGCAACAACGGCCTGACGGTGGGGGCGTATCTGGCGAAGGCCGGATTGAAGGTGCTGGGAGTGGAGCGGGCCGAGCGCATCGGCGGCGGAGCGATGACCCGCGAGGTGACAGTTCCCGGCTTTAAGCACGATATTCATGCGCTAAATTTGCGCTTCCTGAGAATGAGTCCGATTGTGCAGGATTTGGAATTGGAGCGCTACGGCGTGCGCTTCGTGGGCGGGGACGCACTGAACGCGCATTTGCTGGAGGACGGGCGCTGCATTGTGCGCTACCGCGATTTGGAAAAGACCTGTGAACAAATTGCCCGTTTCTCCAAGCACGATGCTGATACTTACCGCCAGTTTTATTACGATACGCTAGAACTGCGGCGCAATATTGTCAAAAGTTACACTCGTCCGCCTGCCGTTCCGTTCGGACGCATCGGGGAACTGGCGAAAACGCCGGAGGGGATGAAGCTGGCTTATTTGCAGATTACCAGCGCCCTGAACATGATTGACCGCTACTTTGATAGCGAACCAGTCCGCAACTGGATGCACGCCAGCGCTACCGCCTATGGCAGTCCGCCCGACTATCCGGCTACGGGATTGGGTGTTATCAGCCTTCAGATGCAGATGCACGACCACCCGTTGATTCTGGTCGAGGGCGGTAGCACGACGGTAACGGATGCGCTGGGCCGCATTATAGTTGAACACGGCGGAGATTTAGTCACCGGGCAACCAATTGAGCAGATTACGGTACAAAACGGGCGCGCATCGGGGGTAAAGCTGACGGACGGGCGCGAGTTTCGGGCGCGGATGCTGGTAGTAGCCGGATTGGGCCACCGCTTGCTGCTGGATGTAGTCGAACACGAAGCACTGGGCGAAGAATTTACACGCGGGCTGGAACGGTTGCGCCCCGAAGACCACGTGGCGTTTGGGCTGCATCTGGCCCTTAAACAAGCGCCGCAATACCGAGCAGCAGAATTTAACCCCGATGTGCAGCGTGTTCTCTTTGTAAACCTGGGCTTCGAGGAACGCGAAACTTATCAGGAAATGTACGACGATGCTCGCGACGCACGACCACCCCGCAACATCGGCGGCACTACCTTTACGCCGACCAACTGGGATATGACGCTTGCACCGGCTGACCACGCCACCGCCGGAATGTGGCTTTCCAGTTGCTATCGGCTAAACGGCGACCCGAATAATTGGGACGCTTATAAAGAAGAATTAGCTGACCGCATTTTGGAGCGCTGGCGGTTCTATGCCCCAAATTTGACTAAGGCAAATATTTTGGGCCGCCACGCTCATTCACCCGCCGACGTAGAGCGCGATAACCCCAGCTTCTTTGAGGGTTCGCAGATGCACATTTCGACTCTGCCCGACCAGAGCGGCATCTTCCGGCCTATGCCCGGTTGGAGCAACTATCGCACTCCCGTCGAAGGCTTGTACGTTGCTGCCGCCAGTTGTCACCCCACTGGCGGCGTTAGCGGAATGCCCGGCTACAACGCCGTCCAACAAATTGCCCAGGATTATGATTTAAAACCGTGGTGGAACGAAAGTTAGTTTTGAGTTTTGAGTTTTGAGTTTTGAGTTTTGAGTTAAAGGAGAATAGGCAGGTGGAGAGTCTTATTCAGAAGAAGAGTTTTAGTTTTGCGTTGGAGATTATTAAACTTTATAGGGAGCTTGTGGAGCAGCGCGAGTATGTTTTGTCGAAACAACTATTGCGAAGTGGGACGAGCATTGGGGCAAATGTAGAAGAAGCAAGTGCCGGACAAAGTCGTAAAGATTTTTTGGCAAAAATGTCCATCGCCTCAAAAGAAGCGCGAGAAACGAAATATTGGCTGCGATTACTACAAGAGTCGGAACTTGTAAAAGTTGATGTCACCTCCACCCTAAGCCATGCCGATGAACTTATCCGCATGTTAACCTCTATCGTAAAAACCACAGGCGAAAACCTATGAAGAACTCAAAACTCGCCCCGGAGGGGTGGTCTTCGACCAAAACTCAAAACTCAAAACTAAGTGGTTGGGTCGGGCAGAGCTTGCCGCGATTGGAGGATGAGCGATTTGTGACCGGGCGGGGACAGTTTATTGATGATATTCGGTTGCCGGGGATGCTGCACGCGGCGGTGTTGCGGGCGCAACCAGCCCATGCTTTGCTCAAGCAAGTAGAGGTTAGCCAGGCGCGGGCGTTGCCGGGAGTTTTTGACGTACTGACCGGGCCGGAAGTGGCGCAACTGACCGAGCAATTAAAGGTGGATACGCTGCGGCCCGGTATGCACGATAATCGTCATTATGCGCTGGCGACGGACAAAATACGCTATTCCGGCGAACCGTTGGCGGTGGTGGCGGCGACCAGTCGCTATGTGGCGGAAGATGCGCTTGATTTGATGCGGGTAGATTACGAAGCGCTACCAGCATTGGTAAATGCTGAAAAAGCGCTTGAGCCGGGTGCGCCTTTGCTATATGAGGAATGGAGCGACAATATTGCCTATGCCTCCAAAGTGACGGGCGGCGAAGTGGAAGCAGCTTTTGCCGGGGCGGATGGCGTATTGAGTTTACGGGTTAAAATTCCCCGTCTGACCGGGGCGGCGCTGGAAACACGCGGCGCAGTGGCGCAATATGAACCGGGCGGCAATTTGACGCTATGGACGACCAACCAAAGCCCGCATCACTTGCGCGGCAATTTAGCCGAGGCGTTGCGTATTAGCGAGGCGCGGGTACGGGTTGTCACGCCCGATATGGGCGGCGCGTTCGGCGCAAAGCACCATTTGTACCCGGAAGATGTGCTGGTGGCACTGCTGGCGGTACGTACCGGGCGACCCGTGAAGTGGATTGAAGACCGCCGCGAACATTTTTTATCCACCGACCACGCCCGCGAACAAATACACGATTTGGAAATAGCCTATCAGAATGATGGGACACTGGTGGCAATTCGAGGGCGCTTTCTGGCAGATAGCGGGGCGCGCTTGCCCCGAAGCGGTGCTGGCCCGGTGGCGATTACAACCAACACGATACCCGGCCCGTACCAGTTAAAAGCTTACCAGATGGAAGTCAAAATGGTTGTTACCAACAAAGTGCCGTTGGGTGGGTTGCGCGGCTATGGCTCGGCCCAGAGTACTTTTGTGATTGAACGAGCGATGGATGCACTGGCCGAGAAATTACAGCTAGACCCGGCGGAAGTACGGCTGAAAAATTTAGTGCCGCCCGAAGCGATGCCGTATCGTTCGCCCAGCCGCATGAGCTACGATAGCGGCGATTATCCGGCAACGCTACGGCAGGCGCTGGCCCTGGCCCATTACGACGAACTGCGGGCCGAAGAACAGCGCCGTCAGGCGGCGGGCGAACTTTACGGTGTAGGTGTCAGCTTTTTCAACAAGAGCGGCGGGCTTGGGCCATCGGCGATACTGGCGTTTACCGGGCAGCGCGGCGGCTACGAACAGGCTCATTTAAGGCTAGAGCCGGACGGCAAACTGACCCTTTTTAGCGGAGTGCTTTCACACGGGCAGGGCCTGGAAACAACGCTGGCCCAGCTTTGCGCTGACGAATTGGGGCTAGAGCCGGGACAGGTGCGGGTAGTGCAGGGCGATACCGCTTCCACACCCTACAGTCCTTTCGGCACAAGCGCCAGTCGTTCGATGATTGTCGGCGGTGCAGCCACTTTGCAGGCGGCAGGACTGCTACGCGAAAAAATATTCACGCTGGCTGGACACGTTTTAGAGGCAAACCCGGCTGATTTGGAACTGGTGGAAGGGCAGGTGATGGTACGCGGCACGCCCGATAAAAGCATCAGCCTGACACAACTGGCCCATACCGCTTACCGAGGTCAGAAATTGCCGCCTGGTTTCGAGCCGGGCCTGGAAGCAAAGGCGACCTACGACCCAACCGCCTTTATCTACAGCTTCGCGGCCCATATTGCGGCGGTATCGGTAGACCGTCAGACCGGGCTGGTCAAAATCGAGGAGTACGTCGCCTTGCATGATGTCGGGCGGGCGGTCAATCCATTAATTGTGCGCGGGCAACTGGTGGGAGGGTTGGCGCAGGGAATAGGCGGCGCACTCTATGAAGAAATTGTCTATGGCGAAAACGGCGCACTCCTGAGCGGCACGCTGGTAGATTATCTGCTGCCCACGGCAACTGATATGCCATCCCTGAAGCTGGAAATCCAGGAAACTCCTTCGCCCGCCACACCAGGCGGAATGCGCGGCGCGGGCGAAATCGGCATCTGCGGCCCTGCCCCGACGCTGGCAGCCGCCATCGAACGGGCGCTCAAGCCGCTTGGCCTGAACCAAAGCCTGAACGAAGCGCCTTTAACGCCTGATAAACTATGGCGACGGATGCAAAAAGAGAATTGAGTTCAACTGTACACATTTTGTGTACGTTTGATTTCTGCATACCCATTCAACTGTACACAAAATGTGTACAGTTGAGGCTAAAGAAGCAGGAGAGAGAAAAATTTATGGCTAAAAAAGACAATAACAAATTAATATTGCCACTATTTGAGCAAAAGCCGCTTCGGCGGGTTTGGCATAAAGGGGAATGGTATTACAGTCTCGTAGACGTGATTGCTGTCCTGACCGACTCGCCTAATCCCCGCAACTACTGGAATGTACTTAAATCTAGGCTCAAAAAAGAAGGTTTTGATGATACGCTGGCCCAAATTGAACGACTAAAGTTAAAATCGTCCGATAACAGATTACGGGAAACCGATACAGCTAACAGACAGACCTTGCTTCGCGTTATCCAATCTATACCTTCGCCCCAAGCCGAGCCTTTTCGCCTCTGGCTGGCTGAAGTAGGCGAAGAACGATTTGAAGAAATCGAAAATCCCGAAATTGCGCTGGAACGAGTGCGCGCTACTTACCGCGCTAAAGGTTATGATGACAATTGGATTGAACAGCGTATCAAAAATGATGTGATTCGCAACGAGCTAACCGACGAATGGAAAGAGCGGGGTGCTAAAGAGGGCATTGAATACGCCATTCTTACGAACGAGATACAGCAAGGTACTTTCGAGCTTAGTATTCAGGCCCATAAGCAGTATAAACTTTTGCCGACTAAATCGAATCTGCGCGACCACATGAGCGGGGTAGAACTGGCTCTTATCTCGCTAGGTGAAGCTACTGCCACTATGTTTCATCGTGAGAGAGATAGTCAAAGTTTTCGCAAATTAAAACAGGATGCTACTGATGCCGGAAATGCTGCTGGAGCAGCGCGCAAAGCTTTGGAAAAAAGAGTAGGGCATAGCGTTATCAGCAAACAGAATTATTTGCCAAAGCCAAAAACTAAATCCAATCCACAACTCTCGATGTTTGAGGAAACCGAGGAACAGAAAGAGCCTGAAAAAGATGAGCAAGCTCAATGAAACCTGCGAAATTTGACTATTACAGGCCCGAAAATTTGAATGAAGCGCTGGAATTGCTCTCACGGTACGGCGACGAGGCGAATTTGCTGGCGGGTGGTCAGAGCCTGATGCCGCTTTTGAATATGCGGTTGGCCCGACCTGTGGTGGTAATTGATTTAAATCGGCTGCACGAGTTGGATTATATTCGGGAAGAAGGCGATTGGCTGGCGATTGGGGCGCTAACCCGGCAGCGTAGCGCCGAGCTTTCGGAAGTGGTGCGGCGAGTCTGCCCATTAGTGAGCCAGGCAATTGAACTTATCGGGCATCTACCGATTCGTAACCGGGGAACAATCGGCGGAAATATTGCCCACGCTGACCCGGCTTCGGAGCTTCCGGCGGTTTTGCGGGCGCTGGATGGCGAAGTGGTGCTGGTCGGGCCGCAAGGCGAACGGCGAGTGGCGGCTGCCGATTTTTTTGTGACGGTGCTAACCACCAGCCGAAACGAAGACGAACTGGTAACAGAAATTCGCTTTCCCCGTCTGAAATCAGGTACGGAAAATAAAAACAAAGCGGGCTGGGCTTTCTACGAAGTAAGCCGCCAGCAGGGAAATTACGCGATGGCGGGAGCGGCGGCGTATTTGGAATTGAATGAGCAAGGCCGGATTAGCGCGGCACGGCTGGCCCTGTGCAGCGTTGCGCCTGTACCGTTGCGCGTGCAGGAAGCCGAGGCGGTTTTGCTAGACGAAACCCCCGGCGAAACCCTTTTCAAAGAAGCCGGACGGTTAGCGGCACAAGCCAGCGACCCAACCGACGATTTGCACGCGGGAGCGGATTATCGTCGGGCGCTGGCGGGTATTGTAACTGAGCGAGTGTTAAATCAGGTCTTTAAAAATTTGAGTTGAAGTAGTATAATAAATTAAACCCTGGCAGTTCTTAAAGAGCCATTCCATTTTAGACTTCGCATTCACAGGAGAATACGCCCATGCCTAAACCTGATAACTTCCAAGCTAATTCAGACAGCCTCATTTCAAACAACCTTGTGAAAAAACTCTCCCTGTTTGTAATAGTATTTACCCTGATACAATTCCTATTTGTTGTGCCAGGCAACACGCCGATAGCGCTGGCGCAACAGGCAACCGCTATACCGGGAACGCTGATAGAAGTAATTGATAGTGGCAAGGTAGAACTGGTTAAAAATCCTGCCCCGCCGCGTGCGGTTGGGCGGGGCAAGGCCGGAGCAACTGTCACGGTAAATTACACTGGCTTTAGCCCGCAAGCTCAGGCAGCTTTCCAATCGGCGGTGGATATTTGGGCAACCCTCATATTTTCCCCCGTCGAAATCAAAGTGGATGCCACTTTTACTGCGTTAGGGCCGGGAGTGCTTGGTTCTGCCGGGCCTACGGTAGGGCTACGAGATTTTTCAGGCGCTCCCCAACCCGGTACTTTTTATCCTGTAGCGTTGGCTAACAAATTTGCCGGGTTTGATTTAAGCCCTTCCAACTCCGATATAAGGGCCAACTTTAGCAGCACTGCCAACTGGTATCTCGGCACCGATGGTAATACTCCGGCTAACCAGATTGATTTTGTTAGTGTGGTGCTGCATGAACTTTGTCATGGGCTGGGGTTTTTGGGTAGCATGACCTATTCCAGCGGGATTGGCAAATGGGGCGGGAGTAGCGGATTTCCCTGGGTATTTGACCGAGCTATTGTTAATGGTTCTAACCAATCGCTGATAAACACTTTTCCTAACAGCACTGCCAGCCTGGGCGGGCAACTGGTCAGCAACAACCTTTTCTTTAGTGGCAACAATGCCCAGGTCGCCAATGCTGGCACTAACCCACGCCTGTTTGCTCCTAGCACCTTTATTTCTGGTTCGAGTATTTTCCATCTTGATGAGAGTTTTAACGGTACGCCCAACGCCCTGATGACTTATTCGATTGGTTCGGGCGAAGTCCAGCATAACCCCGGCCCGGTGGTGCTTGGCCTTTTCCGAGATATAGGTTGGGACATCGTGCCGAGTGCGCCAATCGGCCTGACGGCGGCTATTGCAGGTGGGGCGGCAGGTGCTACCCAGATTGATTTGAGTTGGACGCGCACTTCGACCAACGAGACCGGGTTCAAAATCGAAAGTCGCACTGCGGCGAACGCTACCTATACCGAAGTTGCCACCACCAGCGCGGGTATCACCACTAAATCCATTACCGGGCTTTCAAATGGCACACCTTATTATTTCCGGGTACGAGCCTACAATAACTTCGGCAACTCCGGCTATTCTAACGAAGCTACTGCTACGACGCTTTTTCCTGCTCCAACTGGCTTAACTGGTAGTGCCGCTTCCAGCACTATCGTCAACCTGAATTGGCTTGACAATTCTAACAGCGAGTTCGGCTTCGCGATAGAGCGCAGCCCGAATAGCCCGGTTGCCTTTGCCCAGATTGGCACAGTAGGAACGGGCCTGACAACCTATCAGGATACAGGCCGCAGCGCTGATACAATCTACCTTTACCGAGTACGCGCCTACACTCAATTTGGTAGTTCGGGTTATACTAACCAAGTTACGATTACGATGCCTCCGGCAGAGCCTTCCAATCTTTCGCTCATCTCGGTTTCAACCAATCAGGTTGTGCTGGGCTGGACAGATAATTCAAATAGCGAGACTGGCTTTGAGCTTCAGCGGAAGACAGGCGTAGGCGGGACGTGGGGAACGGTTACGGCAGCTATTGGGGCAAATGCAGTTACTTATCCTGATAACACGGTGGCGGTATCAACACTTTATTACTACCGAATACGGTCTTTCAACGCTGTCGGCAACTCTGGCTTTTCCAATGAGCTTGGGGTTGCAACTTTAGGTACGGGCAATTGTCTTGTTACCAGTAATATTGATACAGGCGCTAATACCTTGCGCTCGGCTTTAGGCGACGCAAGTTGCACGACCATTACTTTTTCATTACCACCGCCACGCCAGATTAATATTACTACTGCCTTGCCAAATGTGCCAGCAGGTGTAACAATTGCCGGACTTTGCACGAACGGTGCGCCGGGAATTACCATTATTGGTACAAACACTATTGCGAGTGGCCTGATTTTACAGGGCAACAACACTCTTTTCGGCGTGCAGGTTCGGGCCTTCGGTGCGTCCCAAATCAAAAACAATACTAATGCTATCGGGAATCGCCTGTCCTGCACGATAAGTAGCAAACCCTAAAGCTTAGTGTTAGGGGAAACAAAAAAAATAATTCACCACGGAGGCACGGAGAAACACGGAGTAAAACTAATATCACTAAAATAAACTTCTGTGGGAGCGAGCTTCCGCTCGCGATTTCTCCCTCGTCCACAAATCGCGAGCGGAAGCTCGCTCCCACAGAAATCTGGTTCTATTCGAGTGCTGTTAAATGAAAGTTCTTTTTATTTAACTCCATGCTTCTCCATGCCTCCGTGGTGAATATTTAATTCAAGGTAAATAGTTACATAAATATGGAAGTAAATTTTAAGGTAAACGGGCGCGAGGTCAGCGTCAATGTGGAGGCACGCAAGACGCTGCTCGATTGTTTGCGCGAAGATTTGGGCCTGACCGGGACGCACGCGGGCTGTGAGCATGGAGTTTGCGGGGCGTGTACCGTTATTTTTAATGGGGCAACGGCGCGGGCCTGTCTTTTGCTGGCGGTACAGGCCGAAGGCGAGGAAGTGCTGACGATTGAGGGGCTGACCCCGGCGGCCCAGAGCTTTGAAGAAACGCCCCTGCACCCAATCCAACAAGCTTTCCAAAAAGAACACGCCCTGCAATGCGGCTACTGCACCCCCGCCATGATTTTGACCGCCTACGACCTCCTGCAACGCAACCCCAACCCCACTGAAACCGAAGTTCGCGAAGCCATCGCCGCCAACCTCTGCCGTTGCACCGGCTACGAAAACATCGTGAAGGCAGTTTTGAATTTTGAGTTTTGAGTTTTGAATTAGGAGGAAACACAGATGAACACAGAGAACCACAGATGAACTCAGATATGTTTGAATTAGAGAAGTTTAGTTTTTAGACTGTCAGCTTTTCCTATTGTGCTGGCGAGAGAATGAGATGCTTCGTACCTCAGCATGACCGGTGTGTACTTATTGTAGTTCCTGTTTCTAAAAAATCACCACGGAGACACGGAGAACACGGAGTTAAATCAAAAACTTTTAATTCCCTCTGTGTTCACGCCCGAAGGGTGGTGCTAATCCGTGTTCATCTGTGTTCCTCCCTAATTCAAAATTCAAAATTCAAAATTCAAAATTCAAAATTGTTTTCCTACATCGCCAAAAAGGTTGCTCATTTTTGGTGGAATGAGTATAGTGTCATAGTCTTTACTTACGCTGAGGTATCGGCTTCGTTATAACCAAAATAAACAAAATCTACGCGACACAAACCATCTTAAAATTTCTTTTTCTGCCAATTTTCTTAAGATAACAATAGACAAATAAAAATAAAGGGATAAAGGAAGTACCCATGTCACTGGCTTTTGGCTACCCGTTAGCTTTATTGTTGCTATTGCTTTTACCGTTAGTCTTTTTCATTAGCCGGGCGCGCGGGGCGCGCTTGCTGTTGCGGCGGCGCAACCGAAGGCTGAGTCTGGCGCTCCGCTCGCTGATTTTAATTTGTCTGGTGCTGACGCTGGCGGATTTGCGTTTGCTGATGGCGGCTGACCGATTGGCAGTGGTGTTTTTGGTGGATGGCTCGGATAGCGTGGGCGCAGCGATGCGGGAGCAAGGGCTGGCCTATGCCCGGCAAGCTATGACTAACATGAAAGATACCCAGGTAGCTGGGCTGGTAGTTTTTGGGCAGCACGCCATCATCGAGAAGGGGCTGGACGATAAACGCGAGTTGCCTGCTATCCAGAGCGACCCCGGCACGGGTTACACCAATCTGGCGGAAGCGGTACGGCTGGGGCTGGCTTTGCTACCGAACGATATGCAGCGCCGCCTGATTCTAATCAGCGATGGCAATCAGAACCTCGACGAAGTTCGCAACGCCGCCCAGGTTGCGGCGGTACACGGCGTGCAGATTGATGTACTGCCGATAGAAGGGAAACAAGGCCCGGAAGTTTCGGTGGGCGCAGTCAACGTAGCCAATAACGTGCGCGAAGGTGAGCAATTCGATCTGGTGGTGAGCGTCAACAGTAACTATGCCGGGAAAGGCAAGCTGCAAATTTTGCAAGAGGGCAAGGTACTATCGGAAGAGCCAGTTAATTTTGTCGAGGGCTTCAACCAGTATCGGCAAGCGGTAAAAGCCGAAAAAGCGGGCATGGCAGGCTATAGCGCCCGCATTATCAGTGACCGCGATACAGTAAGCCAGAATAATGCCGCCAATGCCCTGATTTTTGTAAAAGATAAACCGAAAGCGCTATTGGTCGAGGGCCACCCGGAGCAAAATGAAGCCGCAAATTTGCAGGAAGCCTTGAAAGCCGGAGGCGTAGACGTTACCACTATTCCGGCAGACAAATTTCCGGCGGCGGCGACCCTGATTAACTACGACTCGGTGATATTACAGAATGTTCCCGCCAGCGATTTAGCCAAAACCGATATGGAGACGCTTTCGGTCTATGTTCACGATTTGGGCCGGGGACTGGTGGTAATCGGCGGCGAGGAAAGCTACGGGCTGGGCGGCTATTTCCGCACGCCGATAGAGGAATTACTGCCAGTTTCGTTGCAACTGCCGTCGCGGTTAGAAATACCCCGCGTTGGGCTGGTGCTGGTGGTAGACCGCAGTGGCTCGATGTCGGAAGGAATCTCGACACCAGGGTCGGGTGTACGTGGTATCAGCAAAATGGAAGTAGCCAAAGATGCCACTTATCTGGCGGCAACCCAGTTAGCCAACAACGATTTGCTGGGGATTGTCACTTTTGATACCCAGGCGCAATGGGCCGTAAAATTCGGACAGGTCAGCGCCGTCCCCGATTTGAAAAATACCGTCAGTCGGATACAACCGGGCGGCGGCACCAGCATCTATAGCGGCCTCTTGATGGGGATACAGGGACTAAAAGATGCCAAAGCCCAGGTCAAGCACATTATTTTGCTGACTGATGGGCAAGACCGCGACGGTAGCCAGTTCGGGGCGCTGGTAGCCGAGGCGAACAAGGCCAATATCAGCATCAGTACAGTCGGGTTTGGCTGGGACGTTAACCAGAATTTCTTGCGTTCGCTGGCAAATCAGGGCGGCGGTCAATATTATTTCGCCGATGACCCAAGCAATCTGCCCAAAATCTTTTTGAAGGAATCGCGCATTGCCGCCCGCTCTTATATCACCGAGGAAACTTTCACCCCGATTCAGCGCGCTGCCAGCCCGATTCTAAAGGGCATTTCGGAAGTGCCGCCACTCTACGGCTATATTGGCACGAAGCCGAAGCCGAGCGCCACGACGGTGCTGACCAGTGGACGGAGCGACCCGATTCTGGCGCACTGGCAATACGGGCTGGGTCGGGTGGTGGCCTGGACGAGCGATGCCAAGCCACGCTGGGCAAAGGATTGGATGGCCTGGGAAGGTTTCGGGCGCTTCTGGTCACAAGCGGTGCGCTGGACGGTACCAGAAAACGAGGCAGGCGGGCTGGAAGTGCGGGCGACGGCGGCGGGAGACCGGGTGCTGGTGCAGGCCGATGCCATCAGCGCCGACCAGCGTTATTTGAACGGGCTGGATACTTCGGTGACGGTTGTGCCGGTGCGCCCGGACGGAACGAAGAAAGAGGTGGTGCTGAAACAAACCGCCCCCGGTCACTACGAAGGCTATTTTACGCCTGACGATGATAGCGGCTATAGTCTGACGGTTCAGGCAGCGAATAAAGCAGGTGCGGCGGCGCAAACGCCAACCAACCTGACCCAAAATGGCGAGGTAAAATTGACCCGCACGCTGGGTCTACCGCCGAGCTATTCGCCGGAATATAAACAACTTGGCCTGAACAATCTGCTATTGCAAGATGTTGCCAGCCTGACGGGAGGGCAAGTGCTGAATATCCAAAAGCCCGAAGATGCTTTCCGCCCCGGTCTGGAGACTATAACCTACAACCGCGAAATGTGGCCCTGGCTGCTGGCGCTGGCAATTCTGCTGCTCCCGCTCGACATAGGAGTGCGTATCTTCAACTCCAGTTTCCGCAAACGCCGCAAAACCACAAGTTAGTTTTGAGTTTTGAGTTTTGAGTTTTGAGTTAGGATGAAACACAGATAAATACAGAGAACCACAGATTAACACGGAGAGAATTAAAAGATTTTTTGATTTAACTCCGTGTTTCTCCGTGTCTCTGTGGTGATTTTTTAGAAACAGGAACTAGAATAAGTATAGCCCAGTCATGCTGAGGTACGAAGCATCTCATTCTCTCGCCAGTACAATAGGAAAAGCTGACAGTCTAAAAACTAAACTTCTCTAATTCAAACATATCTGTGCTAATCTGTGGTTCTCTGTGTTCATCTGTGTTCCCTTCTAATTCAAAACTCAAAACTCAAAATTCAAAACTACTCATTGGTTGGGCAATCGGCGTGAACGTCGGCGGGGGGTTCGGGTAGATATTGCTCGGCCCATTTTTGAATCGGGCCAAATATTTCGCATAGCGCCCAACCTGCTTCGGTCAGTTCGTAGCTGGTGCGCGGCGGGATGGTGGAGTGAACCGTCCGGTTGACCAGACCAACTCGCTCCAATAAGCTCAGACGCTGTGAAAGCGTGGTGCTGTTCACACTCCCGGCAGTGCGGCTTAACTCGTTAAACCCCAACGGCCCTTTCATCAGGTTGTGAACGATAAAAAGTACCCATTTTTCTTGCAACAGCATAAAGGCCAGGTGCAATTTAGTAGAGTCCTGGCTACAATCGGCGCTATTCGGCTTTTCCTCGTTTATCTCTAACATGCTTCTATTATAAATCTTTCACCCAATTTCGTCAAGCACTTGACATTTTAGAGTGCTTGATGTTATGTTGTACTGAGTAAATTCCAGTAAACAATAATTTAGATTAGGAGAGGTGATTAACAATATGAAATGGGTAACTGATAGCGCTCACTCCAAAGTGACCTTTAGCGTCAAGAAATTCTGGGGAATGGTGACAGTAGTAGGGAGTTTCAATTCTTTTGAGGGCCAGGTAGAGACCCCTGATAGCAGCTTTAGTAGCGGTTCGGTTCAACTCAAGCTGAATTCCGCCAGCCTGACCAGCGGCAACGCCCGCCGCGACGGGCATCTGCAAACAGCCGATTTCTTCGATAGCACGGTTTATCCGCAGGTAACTTTCAACAGTACCCGCGTTGAGCAGTTAAGCCAGGACGAGTACCGGGTTGAGGGCAACCTGACCATCAAAACCACCACCCGACCTGTGACGCTGCAAGTCAAGCGTACCGCGCCAACCGACCAGACACAAGCGGTTTTTCAGGTAACAACCACGCTTGACCGTCACGATTTTGGCCTGAATTTTAACAAAATCCCGCTTGCCAAAGAAGCGGTGATTAATATCGAACTGGCACTCGTTCCGGCAGAAGTTTCGGCCCAGGCCAGAGTTTAATCTGGGCTTTTTCGGTCAAACCCGGACATGAATGTCCGGGCTAAAAACGGTCAATTTAGCCAACCCGGACATGAATGTCCAGGTTAAAAACGGTCAATTTAGTTTTTTTAGCCCGGACATTCAGGTCCGGGTTGGCTTAACTGATGCAAAAAACTGACACATACCCGGCTATTCAAGAACGCTGTACCGGGTCAAAATGGGCGTATGCGATTCGCCCCCTACCAAAATTACCTCTGCCCAAATCGGCACTGCTCACTTTCAAAAAGGCTTGACAAGGGCCATGAGTTGGGTAATAATAAAAACAGGCCAGAGATGGCCTGTTCGTTTATCAACGTCAAGGGAAAAGAATAGGTCGGTCATTTGTGGCGTAGCGCTGTATCTACCAGCACCACACCACTGACTCAGCCACCTGCATAAACAGGGGGATAAGCCAAAAAGCATTTTATCATGAAATGTGGATGGCGGTTTGCCCATGTTTGAGGTTGGGGCAGACCGCCTTTTCTTTTTCCTCTTATTCGGGCTTTTTCCGAAGATTTTCTCAAAATTTTCGGAAAAATCAAAGTATCAGGCATCTCATTTACGACCGGGCGGAAGCTCAGGATTTTTAGCTTTTGAAATTTTTCCGGAAAATTTCAAAAGCTAAAAAAGTAGTAATGCGAAAGTCTGGTACAAATCCAAAACAAGAGGAGAAAGTTACATGGAAGAAAACTTGGTGCTTTTTGAAGAGGTCGCGGCCTATCGGTTGGGGCAGGTGACGGACGAATTAAAGAGTTATGCCGAATGGCCCACTTTGCAGACCGATGGGGTAAAGCTAATGTACAGCGTTTTTCTGGCGCTGCGATTAAGCCGCCGGGCCATGGCGAATCTGCTTGACCGCCAGAGTTTGCAACATCTGCTAATTACTGGCGCGATTGACCATGCCGAATTTGTCGCCCTCAAACGCGCCGGAGGGCGGAGGATGGAGGAACGAGGAAAAGGAGAAGGAGGAACGATTATTTAGATTGACGATTTACGATTTACGATTTACGATTTACGATTATGGTAGGGGCGAATCGCATACGCCCGGCGGTTTAGCTCGAAAATGGTGGTTCGAGCTAAACCGCCCTGGAATGAATTCCGGGCTACGTTGCTCAAGTGGATTAAAATCCACTGATTACCATCGGATTCTCTCGTCGTATCCAGTGGTTTTCAAACCACTTGAGCTTCGTAGCCCGGAATTCATTCCAGGGCGGTCTTAACATGCATGAAGCGAACGCAATTAGCCCCTACCACAATCGTAAATCGTCAATCGTAAATCGCGGGTACCCTCTGGGTGCGTAAATCAGGGCAGGTTGAGGCGATAAAGTGAAGTAATACGTTCGTAGGGAGCGACAAAATAAATCGTGTCGCCAGTGTGCAGCACAAAATCGGGCGAAGGGTGGAAAGACGGATTGGTCTGGCGCACCGTAATTGAGCCTTCCAGACGATTAGCCACCTGGGTATCGCGGGCGAGATGGGCCAGCACAACCACGCCGACACTGGTGTAAAGCTTGCGGACAGTTGTGCCATCGAGCGGGCCGGACTTGATAACCAGTTTCGCCACAAAGAAAGGGGTCTGGCGCACGTAAAAAGAGGTAACTACCTCGAAATTGAGGGCTTCAGCAATAAAATAAGGTGCA